>JAKAVN010000247.1 GCA_021827495.1 Deltaproteobacteria bacterium
TCGTGTCGGTCCTGACGCGCCGGGCTTTACTTGCCGCCGCCGACCGCGCGCGCGTCAACTGATGCGGCAGGCTCAGGCGGCGAATCGTCGAGGCCGGCCGGCGAATATATACGTCAACCGATGCGCACGATGCGCCAGCCGCGCAGTGTACAAGCCAAGTGAAACGGTAGACCGACATCGAGAGTGAGCAAAGGCAAATGACCAAAGAGCTGATCGAAGCGACCATCAACGGCGAACCCGTCGAGTTCCTGTGCGAGCCGCGCCAGAGCTTGCTCGAGGTTTTGCGCGACGTGCTGAACCTGACCGGAACCAAGGAGGGATGTCTGACGGGCGATTGCGGGGCGTGCAGCGTGATCCTGGACGGCCGCGTGGTCTGCTCTTGTCTGGTGCTGGGAGTGGAGGTTGCCGGCGGCGCGATCGAAACCGTGGAGGGCCTGGCTGAGGGCACCCACCTCACGGAGCTTCAGCAGACATTTTTAGAGGATGCCGCGCTTCAATGCGGCATCTGCACGCCCGGTTTCCTGATCGCGGCCAAGGCGCTCCTGGATAGCAATCCGGATCCGAGCGAGACCGAGGTCAGGTACGCCCTGGCGGGCAATCTTTGCCGCTGCACCGGCTACGACAAGATCGTGCGCGCCGTGATGGACGCGGCTGCGCTGATGCGACAGCGGCAATCCTCATCTTCATCCGCAAAGCAGGGCCGGGAGGCGTAAGATGGCGACCAACACGATCGATTCGAGCTCCGGGTACAGAGTAATCGGCACGCGCCCGATTCGCCCTGACGGAGTGGACAAGGTAACCGGGCGGGCGAAATATGGGGCGGACTACGCGCTGCCCGGCATGCTGCACGGAAAAGTGTTGCGCAGCCCGCACGCGCACGCGCGAATAAAAGCCATCCGCTTCGAACGGGCGCTCAAGCTGCCCGGGGTCAAGGCGGTGGTAACCGGCAAGGACCTGCCCGAAGGAGAGAACAAGTCCGTGCCGCTGGGCGAGATGAGCGTCAATCCGCGCTACTTGGGCCACAATATCTTGGCCCGCGACAAGGCGCTGTATCAGGGGCACGCCGTGGCCGCGGTGGCCGCGGTTGGCCTTCATATCGCCGAACAGGCACTCGAGCTAATCGAGGTTGAGTACGAACTGCTGCCGCCGGTGATGACCGTGGACGAGGCGATGGCGAACTCCGCGCCGATCCTAGATCCCGAGCTGCGCAACGAAGAGCAGGGCGACGAGCCCACCAATATCGCCAAGCACGCGCAGCTCAAGCGCGGTGAGACCGAGGCGGGATTCAAGTCGGCGCAGATCGTCGTCGAGCGCGAATTCCGCACCGCGATGGTGCATCAGGGCTACATCGAGCCGCACAACGCGCTGGCGACCTACGGCTCCGATGGCCGCGCGACGATTTATTGCTCGACCCAGGGCCCGTTTGAAGTGCGCGGGATGAGCGCGGCGGTGCTGGGCGTGCCGGTCGGAAGCATCAAGGTGGTGCCGGCGGAGATCGGCGGCGGCTTCGGCGGCAAGACCACGGTGTACCTCGAACCGCTGGCGCTGTTGCTGGCGATGAAGACCGGACGGCCGGTCAAGATGGTGATGACGCGGGCCGAGGTGCTGCGCGCCTCGGGGCCGACCTCTGGCTCGCATATCAAGGTCAAGA
Organism: Deltaproteobacteria bacterium; assembly: GCA_021827495.1. Lineage (GTDB taxonomy): Bacteria > Desulfobacterota > Binatia > Binatales > Binataceae > JAKAVN01. The sequence goes on from JAKAVN010000247.1 coordinate 1,652, forward strand.
TGGGCTGCGCCCGCGACGGCAAGATAACCGCCGCCGGCGTCTGGTTAGCCTATGAAGCGGGAGCGTTCCCAGGCTCTCCGGTTGCGGCAGCGGCGATGACCGTCCTGGCGCCGTATGCGATTCCCAATGTTCTGATCGACGCCTACGACGTGGTGGTGAACCGGCCCAAGACCGCGGCCTATCGCGCCCCAGGGGCGACCAACGCGGCCTTCGCCGCCGAAACCGTGATCGACGAGCTCGCCGAGCGATGCGGAATCGATCCGCTCGAGATGCGCATTCTCAACGGCGCCCGGGAAGGGACGCCCCATCCGGCCGGCCCGCCGTACCGGCGAATCGGGTTTATCGAGACCTGCGAGGCGATCAAGAACAGCCCGCACTATAGCTCGGAGCTCAACGGCGCCAATCGCGGCCGCGGCGTCGCCTCCGGCTTCTGGTTCAACGCCGGCATGCAGTCAGCCGCGATGGTGAACATCCACGCCGACGGCACCGCCAGCGTGGTCACCGGCTCGCCCGATATCGGCGGCAGCCGCGCCTCGTGCGCAATGATCGCGGCCGAGGTGCTGGGGCTTGAGGCTGAAGAAGTGCGACCGGTAGTGACCGATACCGACGCCATCGGGCATACCGACGTAACCGGCGGCAGCCGGGTCACGTTCGCCACCGGCATGGCGGTTTTCCAGGCTGCCGAGGACGCGATGCGCCAGCTCAAGGAACGCGCGGCCAAACTGTGGGAGTGCAAGCCCGAGGAAGTCGAATTTCGCGCCGGGAAGTTTTTTGCCAAGGGCAATCCCGGTGCTCCGATCACGATTAAGGAACTGGCCAAGCGGCTGCCGCGCACCGGCGGACCGGTAAGCGGCCGCGCCACGGTCAACGCGCGCGGCGTAGGACCCGCCTTTGCCACCACGTGCATCGACGTCGAGGTCGATCTCGACACGGGAAAGGTCGAAATTCTGCGCTGCACCGTGGCACAGGACGCCGGTCGGGCGATCCACCCGGCGTACGTCGAAGGGCAGATGCAGGGCGGCACCGCGCAAGGCATCGGCTGGGCGCTCAACGAGGAATACGTCTACGACGCGCAGGGCCGGATGCTCAACGCCGGGCTGCTCGACTACCGGATGCCGACCTGTCCCGACCTGCCGATGATCGAGACCATCATCGTTGAGGTGCCCAATCCCGGTCATCCTTTGGGCGTGCGCGGCGTGGGAGAGGTGTCGATCGTGCCGCCGCCGGCGGCCGTCGCCAACGCGATATACCGGGCGGTCGGCGTGCGGCTGACCGAGCTGCCGATGTCGCCGCCGCGCGTGCTCAAGGCGATCCTGACGCATAGCGGGCAGCCCTCGTCAGTCCCCGCCGCAGCGCAGGTATCGTAACGAC
>JAKAVN010000248.1 GCA_021827495.1 Deltaproteobacteria bacterium
GGCGAGCAGGAGGACGTACCTGATGACGAACTCAGCTTGGCCGGCCAAAGGGACGTTTCACGGGTTACACTAACGATTGGCCGGTTCAGCGCCAAGGACATTTTCGACAACAACGCCTACGCCAATGATCCGCGCACGCAGTTCATGAATTGGGCTTTGATGGCCAACGCCGCGTGGGATTATCCTTCGGATGCGCTGGGATACACGACGGGGCTGGCGATCGAATTAAACCGGCCAAAGTGGGCTTTGCGCTACGGATTTTTCCAGGTGCCGGGCTTCAGAAACGGTTTTACGGCCGAAGACCTGCTTTTTACACTGCCCAGCGAGAGTTCCGCGAGCGACGGCCAATTTTGGCGCTCGTGGGGGATGGTGGCGGAATTCGAGCGCCGTTACAGCATCAACACTCATCCGGGAGCGATTCGCTTTCTGGCCTACCTCAATCAAGCGCACATGGGCAGCTACCAAGCTGCGCTCTCGGCTCCTGAGGTGAACATCTCCCAGACGCGCGCCGATCGCTACGAGTACGGGTTTGGGCTGAACTGGGAACAGGAAATTACGAAAAACGCCGGCGTGTTTTCACGCGTGGGCTGGAATGACGGCCACAACGAAGCGTGGATGTTCACTGACATCAATTACTCAGCGTCTCTGGGCCTGAGCATCAAGGGCGAAGCGTGGCATCGCTCTGACGACACCTTCGGCCTGGCCGGCGTGGCGAGCGGCATTTCGCGCGCGAACCAGAAGTTTCTGGCGGCAGGCGGCACGGGCATCCTCGACGGCGACGGCGCCCTGAGCTACGGCTGGGAAAAAATTCTGGAAACCTACTACGATTGGGCAGTCACGGAGTACTGCCACGTTGCAGTTGATTACCAGTTTGTTGCCAATCCGGCCTTTAACCGCGAGCGCGGACCGGTTTCCATTTTCGCGATGCGCCTGCATACGGAGTTCTGACGCGCTGCCATCGGCGCGCCGCTACGCTTAACAACTTGGAACGGTACTAGCCGTATCCTGTCACGCACTTTAAATTCATGATCGAGGACAGTCGGCGAGACTGTCAAATCAGGCGGAGGTCGAGACAATGGAGATCAAGCGCAGCGGTTCACAGCCTTCCCGAAGGGGACCGACCGAAAATTTTACCGGTTCGGTACGAATCGACCCCCTCTTCGACCCTCCCGATCCCGCCCGTGTTTATGGCGCATTGGTGACGTTCGAACCCGGCGCGCGCACGGCGTGGCATACCCATCCGCTCGGGCAGACCTTGATCGTCACCTCCGGATGCGGCTGGACGCAGTGTTGGGGCGAACCCAAAGAGGAGATCCGGCCCGGCGATGTGATCTGGTGTCCGCCCGGCAAGAAGCATTGGCACGGCGCCACGCCGGCCACTGCGATGTCGCATATCGCAATTGTGGAAAAGCTCAACGGCAAGGCCGTCGACTGGATGGAAAAGGTCAGCGACGAGCAATACCAGGCCGCATCAAGCGTCGAATGAAGGAGACGCGCCTATGACGACGTGGACGCGCGACGAACTCAGCAAGGTCGGGACAGCGGAAGAATTGGAGACAGCGCCACTCCGGCGCGACGGCTTGACCAGACCGTGCTCAGTTGCCGGCCAACGTGCGCGGCTTGGCAGCGGAACTGAATATTGCGGCCTTTACGCAGCTACGCTGAAGGGCTTGAACGCGGCGTTCGCGCTCACTACGCACACAGAACGCCCTTCGATTGTTAGCCAGGTCAGTCCGACATAGACTCTTAGCCGCTGTGGCACAGAGCGGCAAAAAGAGGCACAGCGGGCAGGATGGGGCGACTGCCGATAGCGCGCCGGGCGCGCGTGCCAATGCTCTTACCCATCTCGACCGTCAAGGCCGCGCCCGCATGGTTGACGTGGGTGAGAAGCCGGTTACCAGGCGCCGGGCCGTGGCGCGCGCGGCCGTCCGGATGCAGCCGGCGACGCTGCGGGCTATCGAAAGCGGGGCGCTCAGGAAAGGTGAAGCGCTCGCGGTGGCGCGCCTGGCGGGGATCATGGCTGCCAAGCGCACCCACGAGTTGATTCCGCTCTGCCATCAGATACCGCTGAGCGTCGTCGAGGTCGACTTCCGCGCCGACCCTGCGGGTCCGGCGCTCGAAATCGAGGCGCGGGCGGCGACCGAGGCGCGCACCGGCGTCGAGATGGAAGCGATGGTGGCCGTCAGCGCGGCTGCGCTCGCAATATATGACATGGCCAAGGCGATCGACCGCGCCATGGCGATCGACAGCGTGCGGCTGGTGCATAAGAGCGGCGGCCGAAGCGGCAGATTCGTACGCCCTGGCGAGAAGCCTTGGCCTACGGACGCCGGATGACAGTCGAAAATAGTCTGTGGCGCGTTCGCCGCCCGACAGAACCTTGTCAGGAAACGGCGTGACGGAGTGGGATGGAGCAGGGGCGCGCAATTCTGAAGGCCGGTCGCGACAAGGTGGTCCGGGGCGGGAATCCTTGGGTCTTCTCGCAGGCCATTGACCGGGTCGAGCCTGTCGGCCTCCAGGCCGGAGCACTGATTGAGCTATGCGACGTTGAAGGCCGCTTCGTCGCACTGGGCCACTTCAATCCGACAACGACGATCGCTGTCCGAATCATTAGCTGGAATCCCGGCCAGGAGATGCGCGCCCTGCTGGAACAGCGCCTGACCGACGCGCTGGCCCTGCGGAGCAGAGTCGTTGGCGCTGACAGCAACTGCTATCGCGTCGTCAACGGCGACGGCGACGGCCTTTCGGGACTGGTCGTCGACCGGTACGCCGACGTTCTGGTGGTACAGATCTTAAGCGCCGGGATGGACCGGTTGCGCGACGAGATTGTCGCCGTGTTGCGGGAGCGTTTGTCGCCGGGCTCCATTCTGGAGCGCAGCGTCGGTGCGGTCAGGCGCAGGGAGGGGCTTGGCGATCGATGCGCAGTGCTTTGGGGCGAGCCGGTTTCCAAGGCGGTTGCGGTCGAAAACCAGATCCGCGTCGAAGTCGATTTCGAGCATGGGCAAAAGAGC
>JAKAVN010000066.1 GCA_021827495.1 Deltaproteobacteria bacterium
CAGCGCCCAGCGGGTGAAAAAACCCGACCATTACAATCGCGCAGGAACAAGCAAACGCAACCCCGCGAGGGTCGGCCCCATGTAAGCATCGAAGTGGGCCAACCCGGATTGTCAAACGCAGCTTAAATTATTCCATCCGGCGGCACCTCTGCGCCGGAGCGCCGCCGCGTCACGCGCCGGGCGGCCGCTCGTCGCTGGCGAAGCGCTCGAGCACGTTGGCCGTGATGCGCGAGATGTTGTTATCGTAGTTGTTGTGCGAGAGGCTTCCGCACCACGCGATCGAACTGGCCGAAAAGACCGCGCCGCCGCCCGCCGTCGGGTAATAGACGATATCGCCGCGCACGCCTGAGTCCTGCCTGCCGCCCGAGCCCGGGTAGTTGAAATAAATCTCCTCGACCACCCGCATATAGTTGTCGGTATGGCCTTCCGAACTCGCGACCAGCATCGCGTTGGGCGGCGTGCCGAGCGTCAGGTCGTAGCGATCGAGTTCGTGCCCGGCGGCGCCGCCGCCGACCAGCCCGAAGTTGCCCAGCAGTTCATCTTCGCCGACGCCGGCGAAGATGAAGCGGACGTTCGCCTCGAGGCTGTCCGGCATCCGGCGGTAGTACGACGAGCGGTCGAAGCCCTGCGCCGCGAAACCGACGCCGACCAGCTTCTGCGGCGCGCGGGCGCGGTTGCGCCATATGCCGCCGCGCTCGCCGGTGGTGCTGTGATAGTACTCGCCCGCAGCCGCCTGCCATGCGCGCGATCCGCCCTCGGCCTTGCGCACCTCGATCAGGTACGGCTTGCCGGGATGATACGAGGTCACCCAATAGAAACCGTTGCCGCCCAGATACATCAGCCGCCCGCCCGCGGTCAGGTAGTTCTCCATCGCGTCGAGCATCGCCGATGAATAGTACTCGGGATGCGATCCGGTGAGCACGACGTTATAGCCGCCGAGCAGCGCGGCTCCTTCGCGATGCAGGTCCTCGTCGGTGATGGCGTCGTAGCGGAAGCCCTTGGCGTTGAGCCAGTCGACCAGGTGGAGATCGGCTGCGAGGCCCCATAGCGTTCCGCCGAAGCGGTAATGCGGCCGCATGTTGGGAATCGGCCGCAGCCGCGAGACGTAGCACACGCCGCTGCCGTCGGAATGATGGTCGTAGGTGGAGAGCCCGAATTCGGGGTGTTGGTAGAGATAGATGTCCTCGGGTCCCAGCACCGTCGTATGGCCGAGGATCGCCTGCGTTCCCTGGCCCAAGCTCAAGTGCTCATTGGAGTAGGCCAGGTAGGAGGCGGTCGGCACCAGGAACGCGATCTTGGCGGTGGGACGGCCGGCCGGCGCGCGCACGATGAACGGGATGTAGTCGACTGCGCCGCCGGCGCTGACCCGCGCCGCGTAAACGTCGGAGCGCATCGAGTCGGGGACCGCCAGCTCGAAATCCATCTCCCAGCCCGCGTCCTCGAGGTCGTCGTCGTGGAAATGGATCGCGCCGTACTCGGCGGGCGCGTGAATGAAATGTTCCTCGCGGCCGCTCCAGTTATGGCCGGTCATCGCGCGCGCCGGCGCGTTGACGCAGCGTCCGTGCAGATCGTTGCCCGAGGCGTCGGTGACGCGGTCGGTCGCGATGCCGGCGGGGCCGATGCCGTCGGCGAAATCCCATCGCGCGACCAGCCCGCGGCTGTCCGGCTCGCTCCCCGCGGCGAGTTCGGCCAATGCCGCCGCGCCCAGCGCATGGCCGTAGACGCGCGGGCGATCGAGCTTGCCGTTGTAATGGCCGCCCACGATCACGGCTCCGCCACCCGCCGTGCCCGCGTCCCATCCGGCGATCACGGTCCGCGATTGCGCATGAAAATCGAGGCGCTCCGCGATAGCCTCATGCGTGGCCGCGGGCGCCAGCATCGCGACCCGCCCGATCAGCGAGTTGACCGCGTTGACGGCCGGCGCCAGATGTACGATCGCGCGCCCGCTGGCCCCGTCGTAGCTCGCGCCGGCCGAGTACCACACGCCGGCCGCCAACGGCGCCGGCGCGGCGGCCTGCATCAGGCGCCCGGCGCCGTCGCCCAGCCAGAGCGCGAGCCGCCCCTGCTCATCGATCACCAGCGCCCATCCCATCCGCCGCTCCGCATCGCAGCGCGTGACGATTCCCTGCACGCCCTTGGCCGGCGTGGTCGGCATGATGAAGGCGTGAACGGTGATCGACTGTCCGATATTCAGCAGCCCGCCCAGATCATCCACCACGACGTGCGAGCCGGCGTAGGTCGGCTGGAGCCGCGCCGGATATTCGCCGTTGACCGGCGTCGCGATCACTTCCTCCCTGGGACCGGGACCGGCGGGATTGGCGTCGCCGTGGATCAGGCGGACGATCTCGGCGCGGTAGCGCTCGGCGCCTTCCACGCTCACCATGAAGCGGATGCGCGCGCCGGGCCTGGCGCTTATCTGGTCGCTGTAGCCGTGGATGTGGGTCTTTGCCATCGCCGTGTTCTCCGTGCGGGCCGAGGTTGCGGGCGGGATGCTAGTCGCGCATCATTTGCTCGACGCGCATCAGGAACACGGCGTGCGCCGCTTTGGCCTCCGCGTTGAAAGTCCGTTCATCGACGAACACCGGGCCCTGGCCGGCCACGCCGCCCATCCGCGCGACACGCCATTGTTTGAATGGCCGCGTGCAGACTATCACGTAACGCTCCAGCCGATTGGGGCGGCGGAAGTAGTTGAGCACCCGGTTGAGCGCGTCGCTGTGAAAGCCTAGCGGGTCGCGCTTGTGCTCGGCGATGAGCTTTTTGGTGAGCAGCGGGCGCAGCGACTCGCGCATCCGCTGATCCCACCGCGCAAAGGCGATCTCGTTGCGGTCGGCTGGGGCGCCATCTGTGTCCGCCATCGGTTGTCCGCTCCTTGCGGGTGCGATCGCACGTCCAGCGACGGCAATAGCGAAAATCCGCGCATAAGTCACCCGCCAGGAAAACAGGGCCGTTCCCGAACGGCCCCTACATCAGACGTCAAACGAATGACCGCGCGCTCGAACGAGCGCGCGGGCGCTGCTGGCGCGCGCGCTTTCACACCTCAAGCCGCCAGGCGTCGCCGTCGCGTACGATCCGGCCCGCGCTCGGCGTGGCGAAATGCGTCCCCAGCACCAGGATTGGCTGGTCGCCGTAGCGCTCGAGGAACGCGCGCCGGGTCCGTATCGCCTCGGCGAAGTCGGAGTCGAAATGGCTGCCCCATTCCGGATGCGCCATCTGCACCGGATGATGCATCAGGTCGCCGGTGATCACCGCTTCCTGCCCGCGCGAGGAGATATGCACGCTGTGATGGCCGGGTGTATGGCCGGGCGTCGGCTCGAGGCGAATCTCGTCCGTGAGGCGCGCGTCGCTCTCGACCAGGTCGGCCAGGGCGGCGTCGAACACCGGACGCACCGAGTCGTCGAGCAGTTCGCGGGTGTCGGGCTCGCTGGCCTTCGACCAGTGCTCCCACTCCTTGCGCCCGATGAGGTAGCGCGCGCGCGGAAAGGTCGGCATCCACTTGCCGCCGACCAGCATCGTGTTCCATCCGACGTGGTCGACGTGCAGATGGGTACACAGCACGCGGTCGATCGAATCGCGCGCGAAGCCGGCCTTCTCCAAGTCGGCGAGGAACGGCAACTGCAGCATGTTCCAGCCGGGAAACGCGCGGCGCTTGTCGTTACCGATGCAGGTGTCGACCACCATCCGATGGCCCGCCGATTCGATGACGAAGGCGTGCACGCTCATGATCACCTTGCCGTCTTCGTTGGCGAAGTGCGGGCGCAGCCACGGCACGGTGCGGATGTTTTCGGGCGCGCCGTCCCTCAGCACGAAGGTGGCCTTCGAGATCGTCTCCATTTCGACCACACGGGTAACGGTGACGTCGCCAATTTTCCAGCGGTTCATCTACGGCCTCCAAAGGATGCTGGCCGCAAATTAACCCGGCGCGCCCCGGCGCCGCAACCGGAATGGCTACGTGCGGGCGGCGCGGCTAGCGCTCTTCGGCGCCTTCGAAGTAGCCGGCCTCGGGCGCGTAATTCTCGAAGCGCGTGAACTGGCTGATGTACGTTAGCTTGGCGGTGTCGGTGGGGCCGTTGCGCTGCTTGGCCACGATCACCTCGGCCACGCCCGGCTCCTTGCTGTCGCGATGGTACATCTCATCGCGATAGATGAAGGCGATCACGTCGGCGTCCTGCTCGATCGCGCCCGACTCGCGGAGATCGGCGAGCAGCGGGCGGCGGTCGGGACGGGTCTCGACCTGGCGGTTGAGCTGCGAGAGCGCGATCACCGGGACGCGGAGTTCCTTGGCCAGCGCCTTGAGCGAGCGCGAAATTTCCGCGATCTCCTTCTCGCGCGACTCGCCCGGCCGCGCCGCGCGCATCAGTTGCAGGTAATCGACGATGATCAACCCCAGGTTGGCGCTGGAGTCGCGCGCCAGGCGCCGGCATTTCGCCTTCAGCACGATCGCGGAAGTGTCCGAGCTGTCGTCGATGAAGATTGGCGCCTCGGCCAGCCGCGCCGCCGCCTGCGCCAGCTTGGGAAAGTCGCGCTCGCCGAGATACCCGGCGCGGGCCTTCGAGCTGTCGACCCGCGCCTCCGAGCAGAGCAGGCGCAGTACGAGCTGCTCCTTGGACATTTCGAGCGAGAAGAAGGCCACGCCCCGGCGCGGCTCGGCCTCGGTCGCCGCGTAGGCCGCGATGTTGAGCGCCAGCGCCGTCTTGCCCATCGAAGGGCGCGCGGCGATCACGATCAGGTCGGCCGGCTGGAGGCCCGCGGTGATGCGGTCGAGGTCGAGGAAGCCGGTCGGCACCCCGGTCACCATCTCCTTGCGCTCGTAAAGCCGCTCGATGATCTTGAGCGACTCGCGCGTCAGCTCGTGCATCGTGTGGAACGACGCGCGGATGCGGCGCTCGGAGATCTCGAAGATCTTGTGCTCGGCCTCGTCGAGAAATTCCTCGACGCGCGAGGGCGCGTCGTAAGCGGACGAGGCGATTTCGGTCGCGGTCGAGGCCAGCGCGCGCAGCACCGCCTTCTCGCGCACGATGCGCGCGTAATGCGCGACGTTGGCGGCGGTCGGGACGCAGGCGGCGAGTTCGGCGATGTAGGCCGGGCCGCCGATCGCCTCGAGCTTGCCGCGCGTGCGCAGCGCGTCGCTCATCGTGATGGCGTCGACCGGCTGGCTGCGCTCGGACAACTCGGTCATCACGCGGAAAATCTCGCGATGCGACTCGCGGTAGAAATCGTCGGGGTTGAGGACTTCGAGCGCCTGGTTGATGGCCTCGTTGTCGAGCAGGATCGCCCCGAGCACCGATTGTTCGGCCTCGAGGTTCTGCGGAGGAACGCGCCTTAGAATGTCGTCCGTGGATGCCGCCGCCACAACCAACCCCTCCCACTCAAACCGCGCCGTGTGCCGAGGATTCAAGTATCAGGAATGCGGCGGCGGCGGACAAGTGGGCGGCCCGCAAATACCAAGGGACTTTGAACACTATCAACAGTGAATGATGCGCAGGCGAAAAAACTAGCGCCGCGCGGCGCGCCGGCGCTGCGGGGCGCGCACCGCGAGCGGCCCCGCGGCGACGCCGAACAAAAAGCCGCCGACGTGCGCCCACCAGGCCACGCCGCCCACCAATGAGCCGGCGGCTCCGCTGGCAATTCCCCAGTACAGTTGCACGGCGAACCATGCGATCAGGTAAAGCACCGCCGGAAGGCGGAAAAAAAACGGCGGAAAAAAAGCCAGGATGCGGCCGCGTGGATAGAGGATGAAGTAGGCGCCGAGGATTCCCGCGATCGCGCCGCTCGCGCCGATCACCGGCACCGCCGACTGCGGCGCCATCGCCACCGTCGCCGCGGCTGAGGCGAGGCCGCTTAACAGGTAGAACGAGAGATAATGCGCCGGGCCGGTCCGCTCCTCGACCGCCGGGCCGAAGATGAACAGGTAGAGCATGTTGCCGGCGATGTGGCCCACGCCGCCGTGGATGAAAATCGAGGTCAAAAGCGTAAACGGCGGCCACAGACGGCCGCGGCGATCCAATAGCACCGCGCCGTGCAGATGCGCGCCCGCCACTAGCGCCGGCACCATCGCAAAGCGCGTGACGAACGCATCCAGATGCGGGCCGAGCGAGAGCTCGTGCACGAACACGGCCAGATTGGCCGCGATCAGCAGCGTGTTAACCGGGCTCAGGCGATGGCGGGCGACACTATCGCGCAGCGGGATCATCGCGGCACCCGCTTCAAGCCCCGCTAGGCCGCGCCGCCGCTAGCCGGGCCAGGGTTTCCCGTAACTGTCGAGGCAGGCGACCTCGCTTACCGGCAGGCGGCGGACGGGTCCAAACTTGCCGCGCGGATAACCGATCGGCATCAGCGCGAAAGTCGATACCTCGGATGGCAGCCCGACGATCTCCTTGACCTCCTCCTCGAAGAAGGTGTGGATCGTGGTCAGCACGGTGCCCAGACCGAAGGCGCGGCAGGCCAGGATGATGTTCTGCACGGCGGGGTAGATGCTCGCACCGCGGGTCCGCGCCGCCTTCGCGATCGCGCTCTGCAGCTCGGGGCTAAGCCCGCTCGGCGCCGCGCCGGCCAGCGCCGACTTGAGGCAGGCGAGCAGCAGCACCGGCGCCTCGTCCATGTGATCAAACAGGTAGGTCACCGAACTCATGAAACGGCGGTACTGTTCTTCGCTGAAATGGCTGGTGCGCGGACGTTCGGCGTAGAGCGCAGTCAAAATCTGCGACGCCTTGTGATAGATCGCGCCGAGCCGGCGGCGCTTTTCCGCGTCCTTGACCACGACGAACAGCCAGCCTTGCGCATTGCTGCCCGACGGCGCGCGAATCGCCGCGTCGAGCACCTTGGTCATCACGTCGTCGGGCACCGGGTCGGGCTTGAAGCGCCTGAGCGCCCGCGCCGAATACATCGCCTCGAACAGTCCCATCTCTGCCATCACTGGACTCCCTTTTCGCCCTGGCCGCCGGCCGCCATCCCATTATCACGGAGCGCGCCGCGAAATCGAACCTGCGGCGGCCTACTCGGCGCGGATCAACTTGTGCTTGAGCGCGTAACGGACCATCGCGGCCGTCGATTTCGCCTTGAGCTTCCGCTTGAGGTTGTCGCGATGGACCTGGGCGGTCTTGGGGCTGATACCCAGGCGCGCGGCGATCTCCTTGCTGGTCGCACCCTCGCCGATGAGGCTCAGCACCTCGCGCTCGCGCCGCGTGAGCTTCACGCCCCCGCCGGCGGCCGCGTGGGCTGGATTTTTGAGCCGCGCGAGCACCGCCGGCGCGACCGCGCTGCTCAGGTAAAGCCGTCCCGCGGCCACCGCGCGCAGCGCGCTCAGCAACTCGGCGGCGGCGTCGGTCTTGACCAGGTAGCCCGCCGCACCGGCCTCGACCATCGCCTCGATCACGTACTCCTCATCGTCGTGCTGGCTGAGCATCACGACCTTGGAGGCGGGCACTTGCTTGGCCAGGCGATGGGCCGCGTTGAGGCCGCCCACTCCCGGCATCCCGACGTCCAGCAGCACGATGTCCGGGCGCGTGCGCGCGGCCAGCGCCAGCGCCTCTTCGCCGCTGGCCGCTTCGCCGACGACTTCGCATTCGCGCTCGAGGACGGCGCGCAGCGCTTCGCGGAACAGCCGATGGTCGTCGGCGATCAGAACCCTGATGCGCTCGGTGCCCGCCGCCACGCCGGCTACTCCAGTGGAATCTCGGCCACCAGCCGGGTCATCCCGCGGCTCGACTCGACACGCATCGTGCCGCCCAGAAACTGCAGCCGCTCGGCGAGCCCTCCCAAACCCATTCCGCCCGCCGCCTGCGCGCCGGGTTCGATTCCGCGGCCGTTGTCGCCGACCGTGAGGCGCGCGACGCCAGCGGCGCGCTCGACGAGAATTTCGGCGCGGGTGGCGCGGGCGTGACGGACGATATTGGCCAGCGCCTCGCGCGCGGCCTGGTAGCAAACCTGGCGCACGCTCTGGGGCAGGCGATTGGCGGCCGCCACGCCCTTAAGCTGCGTATCCATCCCGGCCGCGGCGAGACGGTCAAGCTCGGTCCGCAGCGCCGCGCCGAGCGTGCGCTGGCCCAGTTCCGCCGGGCGCAGCTCGCGCAGCCGGATCCGCAGTTCCGCCTCCAGCCGCTCGAAGATGGCGCGCGCTTCGTCGCGCCCGCCCTCCAGCGCAAGGTGCGCGGCGGCGAGGAGTTGGGCCTGGTCATCGTGCAGATCGCGCGCGATTCGCGCGCGTTCGGCCTCGGCCGCGCCGAACAGCCGCAAGCCCAGCGCGCGCACCAGCTCGCGCAGCCGCGCGGCGTGCTCGGCCGCGGCCCATCCGCCGGTCACCGGGCCAAGCCGCGCGGCGAGCGCCTCGACGCGCTCGCGCGCCGCCGCCTCCAACGGCGCGGCCGTGGCGAGCGCGATCGCGCCGCCCTCCAGCGGCAGGCAGAGGTAGCCGGCGAAGTTCGCCAACAGGCGATCCTCGAGGAAGGCGCCGGCGCGCCGCGCGCCGGCGCCGCGCACGATGGTGATGCGCCGGCGCATCGCATCGGCGAGCGCACTCGGCCCTTCAAGGCTGAGCGCGCCGGCCAAGGAACGGGCCGAGGCGGCAGCGAGCCGGGGCGCTCCTCCGCCGCCGTCGGCCACCGCCACGATCCATGCCGCGAAGGGTCCGGTCGCCGCGAAAAGCCGGCCCAGGCCGGCCCAGCGTTTGCGCGGCCCCAACTTGAGCGCGGCGGCGAAGGCACGCTCGACGCGGCCGCTCGCGCCGCGCTCGCGCCGCGCCGCCGTGCGCTCGGCGGCAAGCCGCTCCGCCGTGGTCGCGGCGCGATCGCGCCAGAACCACAGCGAGGCCGCCTCTTCGCTGAGCTCGATTTCAGCCAGCGCCTGGCGCCGGACGAGCTGCAGCAGCGCCTCGCTCTGCGCGGGCAGTACGCCGTGCGCCACCAGCATCACGACGCTGGCGTAGGCGGTCGGCGAGGCCGAGGCGGAGACGCCGTAGGCCTCGAGGCGGGTTTGCACCGGAAGCGCCCGGCCGCATCGCAGCGCGACCTCCGCGGCGCTCATCCTGAGCATCGCGCCGCCGCCCGGTCCGTCCGCCGCCGCGCCTTGGCGCGAGAGCATCCCGAGAATCGCCCACAGCGCCGGTTCCCATCGGGGGTCGGCCGGCGCGTAGGCGGCGCCGCCACCGGTCGCCCGCTGCCATGAGATGAGGCACGCGCCGCCGCCGGCCGCCGCCGCCGCGAGCGCGGCCAGCGTATTCATCCGCCCGGCGAGCGAGTCGGCCGGCGCCGCGTGCGCCGTGGCGCCGGCCTCGGCGCGGCTGAGCACGGGTCGGTCGATCACCCTAACTTCCCCCTTCAGCGCACAGTCGCGCCGACTGACTAATGCGCGCCGACTGGCTAATGATGTGCCGGGCCGGCCGGCGGACCGAGTTGCGTGCCAAGTTTCTGCATCTCGGCGCCGAACTGGGCCCAGTCGCCGGTCCTGAGCGCCGCCAGGGCGCGGTTGTAATGGGTGCTGGCGCCGGCTAGATCGCTCCTGGCGCCGGGCGGCGGCTCTGCGGCGCCGCCTGCCGTGGCGACGCCGGCGGCTTGCGCCGCGGCGGAAGCCGCCGACGCCTGCGTGATGGTCGGCGGCGGAGTTTCGCGCGGCGCCACGAAGAGCGCGTTCAGCGTGCTGGTGAGGTCGTTGCCCATCACGATCCGGTCGCTGTAGGCGGCGATCACGCGCTGCAATTCGGGAAGCTGGCCGTTTTGCGCGCGGATGTAGAGCGGCTCGACGTACAGCAGCGCGTTCTCGATGGGGAAGACCAGCAGGTTGCCGAGGATGACCTTGGAGCCCATCTGGTTCCACAGCGAGTACTGCTGCGAGATGTCGGGATTCTGGTTGATGCGCGCCTGGATCTGATAGGGGCCGTAGAACAGGCGGTCCTTGGAGAAGGCAAACTCGAACAGATGGCCGTAATCGGAGCCGTCGCAGCGCGCGGCCAGCCACGAAATCATATTGTCGCGCACCGTCCCGCGGCTCTCCGGCACCATCGGTAGCATCAGTATGTACTCGTCGTGGGTCTCCCCGGGCAGCCGCATGATTACGTAGTAGGGCTGCATCGGAACGGTTTCGTCGGCGTAGTTCTCGCGCGGGAAACCCCACTGGTCCTCGCGGTTATAGAACACGGCCGGGTCGGTCATGTGGTAAGTGCGATAGATGTCGGCCTGGATCAGGAAGTAGTCCTCGGGGTAGCGGATGTGCTGGCGCAAATCGCCGGACATGGCGGACATCGGCTTGAACAGCGCGGGGAAAATGCGCTGCCAGGTCTGAATGATCGGATCGGTGGGGTCCGCGACGTAGAAGTCGGTGGTGCCGTTGTAGGCGTCGACCACCACCTTGACCGAGTTGCGGATGTAGTTGATTCCCTCGCCGTTGCGCTGCGAGTAGGGATAGTGATCGCTGGTGGTGTAGCAGTCGACGATCCAGACCAGATGCCCGTCATGCAGTACCGCGTAGGGATCGCGGTCCTGGCTCAGAAACGGCGCCAGGCGCGCCACGCGGTCGCTGATGTTGCGCCGGATCATGATGCGGCTGCCGTCGAGGATTGTGCGGGTCACCAGCAGGTTGATGTCTTTGTAGAAGTAGCTGAACAGCAGACGGCGCAATAGCCCGCTGACCGGCACGCCGCCCGTGCCCTTGTAATACGAATAGACGTTGTCGGCGCCCAGTGGATAGTCAAATTCGGGAGTTGCGGCCTTGACGATCGCGTAGCTGTCGGGCTCCTGGCCAAAGTAAATCGCCGGCTGTGTGACCTTGAGGCCGACGTCGGACTCGGCGGGGATGTTCTTGAGGTAGAAGACCGGCAGTCCTTCGCTGTCCTTGGCGTTGACCGGGCTCATCGCGAGGCCGCTGCCGTGGGTGAACTTGAGGCGGCGGTTGACCCAGGTCTGGGCGTTCTCGGGCAGCAGCGAGAGGTTGAGCTCGCGCGGCGAGAGCATCACCTCGGTATACTTGCCGTTGATCCAGTAGCGGTCGATATCGACGTCCTGGAAGTCGTAGTAGAGCCGGATTTCCTGCAACTGGCGGTAGGTCGAGAGCAGCGGACGCGGATCCCATAGCCGGATATTGTTGACGGTGGGCGCGTCCTGCGCGAGCGAGGCCCGCGTGAGCGTGCCCTTGCCGTCGAACTGCCGCACGTCGACGCTGTCGAGATGGTAGGCCGCGCGGGTCAGCGCGATGTTGCGTTCGAGGTAGGGTTTCTCCACCCGCAGCTCGTCGGGCTTGACGTAGAGCCGCTCGATAACGGGCTGCATCAGGTTGAGTAAGATCGCCGGGCCGAACAGCACGACCGCAGCGATCACCGGCAGCCTGAGTCCGCGCTCCCCGAGGTTGGCGAGGCTGACCGCGGCGGCCACCAGCGCCAGCGCCACCAGCAGCCACAAACCCGGCTCCCATAACGCATGGTCGACGTAGCGCAGGCCGTAGACCACGCCGTTGCTGTGCAGCAGCAGTTCCGGGCGCGCCAGCCAGTAGTTCATCGCGCGCTGCACGAAGAAGACCGCGAGCAGCACGGAGAAATGCCCGGCGGCGCTCCGCGAGATGCGCGGGGGCGAGTCGCGGAAATCCACCGCGCCGCGCGTCCAGTAAATCACCCCCGTTACCGCCGCGGCCAGGAACAGAATCAGCAGAAACAGGTCGCGCCAGTCCTCGAGCAGCGGCAGCGTGAAGACGTAAAACGCGATGTTCTTGCCGAAGGCCGGGTCGGTGAGGCCAAAGGGCGCCGCGTGGAACGCCTTGAGGTAGGTGTCCCACGACGCCGCCTCGCCCGTGGCCGCGAACAGGCCGAGCAGCGCCGCGGCCGCAATCACCAGCAGCCGCCATGGCACGCGGTCGCCGAGCGCGCGGATAAGCTCGGGCAAATTGACCTCGGTCATCTCCTCGGAGCGGCGCACGATATGCAGCCGCTCGCGATCCTGGCTGAAGTGCAGTGCGACGAAGCCGCTGGCACCGATCGCGGCGAAGGCGACTAACCAGACCGCCGCGAAGATCGCCACTTGGGCGCTGAGCTGGGTCATGAAGACCGAGCGGTAGCCGAGCACGCCGAACCACAGGAAATCGACCAGCAACTGGTCGGCGAGCCCAAGGACAATCAGGATGACGATGATGATCGCGGCCAGGCTGAACAGGATAATCCGCGGTCGCATGTATAGGCGCTCCTGCGCGCGCTAGACGCCGCGCGCGACGTTGCTCACGTGCTCGCGCACCACGTCAGGTGGGCACAGCCAGATGAATATCTTGAGGCAAATGAAACCGACCAGCAGCCAGTCGAGTTCGCCGATGAGGGGAATGAAGTCGAGTTCCAGCAACGGCGGCGAAATCAACGCGAGCACGCCGAGCAACGGGACCGCCTTGGCCAGCAGAGACACCCGCGCGTCGTGCATCAGGCGCCAGAACACGCGGACGAACTGCGGCAGAAACATTATCAGCCCGCGCATCTGCAGCGGGCCCATGAATTGCATCCTGAGAAGTCGGCTAAACACGGTTTGGTCTTCTTTTTATACTCCACCCCGGCCCCCAGCCCAAGATCAAGCGGAATCGGCGCGAGCCCGGGGCGCCAATCTGCTAGCATGAGCCGCAGAGCGGAGAGGAGGGTTCGCGGGTGAAACGGCATATGTCGATGGGCGACTTCCTAGTCGCTTACCTGCGCAAGATCGGCGCGACGCACGTTTTTGGAATCCCGGGCGACCTCGCCCTCAAGCTGTTCTTCGCGCTGGGCCGGCGCGAGGGGCCGCAGATCCTGACCTTCTCGCACGAGCCGGGCGTCGGCTTCGCGGCCGACGGCTACGCGCGCGCCACCGGCAAAATCGGCGTTATCTGCGTCACCTACGGTGCCGGCGGCCACAACCTGGTCAACCCGGTGGCGGGCTCGTTTTCCGAGCGCGTGCCGCTGCTCATTCTGTCGGGCGGCCCCGGCGAGGAGGAGCGCAAGCTGGGCACGCTGATTCACCATCAGGCGCGCGAGATCGAATCCCAGCATCGCATCTACAAGGAAGTCACCTGCGCCTCGGCCGTGCTGACCGATCCGCGCCGCGCCGCCGCCGAGCTGCACGACGTGGCGCGCGCGGTCTGGGCCGAGCAGCGCCCGGGCTACCTCGAGATCCATCGCGACATGGTCGACCGCGAGATCGAGGTGCCCGACGAGCTGCTGGAATGGGACGGCCATCTGCGCTTTCACGAATCCGACGCGCGCCGGCTCGAAGAGGCGGCGCGCGAGAGCGCCGCGATGTTCAACGCAAGCCGCAAGCCGGTGCTGATCGCCGGCATCGAGATCCATCGCTACAAGGCCGCGCGCGAGCTGGTCGAGCTGGCCGAGCAGATGGGCGCGCCGGTGATGACCACGGTGCTCGGCAAGGGCGCCTTCCCGATGGATCATCCGCTGCACATGGGCGTCCACGTCGGGCCGATAAGCCCGCCACCGATCGTCGCCCGGATGGACGAAGCGGATTTCGTCCTCAACCTCGGCTGTCTGAAAACCGACATGAACTTCGGCAATCGCCCGCCGCATATCATCGAGGGCAAGTCGGTGTGGGCGGTCGACCGGCGGGTCGACGTCAAGTACCACAGCTACATGAACGTCGGTGTGCGCGATTTCGTTCGCGCGCTGCGCAAGCAGAGCATCCAGCGCCACCACGAGACCGTCCGTTATGCCGACAACCTGGGCGAGGCCAACGGCGCCGGCCAGGGCAGGGGCGCGGCGCTGCGCGTCGGCAAGATACTCGCCGTGGTCAATGAGTTCCTCGCCGCGCACAAGCGCTACATGGTGGTGGCCGAGTCGGGCGACATGCTGTTCGGCGGGCTGGACGTGCGCGTGCCGCATGGCGGAACCTATCTGGCGCAGGGGTTTTACGCCTCGATGGGTTTCGCGGTGCCGGCCGCGCTGGGCGCGCAAATCGGATCGGGCTTGCGCCCGATCGTGTTGTCCGGCGACGGCGGCTTCCAGATGACCGGTCAGGAAATCTCGCACGCGCCGGCCTTCGGCGCCAATCCGATTGTGATCGTGGTCAACAACGGCGGCTGGGGCATCTTCCGGCCAGTGGCGAGCGAGCGGCGCGACCTGCTCGATATTCCGCCGTGGCCCTATGCGCGATTGGGCGAGGATTGGGGCGGAGCGGGTTTCGACGCGCACGACGCGGCCGCACTGCGCCGGGCTCTTGAAGCCGCGCATCGCGGCGCCAGCTTCGCGATCATCGACGTCCGGGTCGGACGCGACGACCTCTCGCCGGTCACCCTGAAATATATCCAGGCCGCCGCCGCGCACTCGCAAGCGCCGCCGGCCGAGCGCCGCAACAACGGCGGCCATCACGGACGTCCGCGGTCCTGATTCGTGCGGAACCGCCGCCGATGAGCGACCACGAAAATCCATACCGCGATTTCCGCTGGGAGGTGCCGGAACATTTCAATTTTGGCGCGGCCATCGATGCCTTTGGCGCGGAGCCGGGCCGCCCCGCGATCCTGTGCGAGGACCAGGACGGCAACCGTGCGCGATTGTGCTTCGCCGACCTTCGCGAGCAATCCAACCGTATCGCCAATGTGCTGGCCGGCCTCGGGGTCAAGCCGGGCGACCCGGTGATGATCGCGCTGCCGCGCATCACCTTGTGGCAGGCGGCCTACGCGGGCGCGCTCAAGGCCGGCGCGATCGCGATCCCGTGCGGCGCGATGCTGCGCGGCAAGGAACTCGCTTACCGCGCCAACCATTCGGGCGCGGCCGCGATCATCGCAGCGGCCGAGAGCGCCAACCTTGTCAGCGATCTGCGCAACCAGTGCCCCTCGCTCAAGCATTATCTCATCGCCGGCAGTCCGCGCAGCGGATGGCTCGGGTTGCGCGCCTCGATGGCGCAGGCGTCGCCCGGCTTTTCCCCGGTGCGCACGCGTGCGAGTGATCCCGCGATTTGTCTCTACACCTCCGGCGTTACGCACGAGCCCAAGGCAGTGCTGCACAGCCACGCCTACACCTGGTGCCATCGCTACACCGGGAGCCACTGGCTCGACCTGCGCCCGGGCGAACTGCACTGGGCCACCGCGGACACCGGCTGGGCCAAGGCGGGGTACGGCGTGCTGTTCGGTCCGTGGATGAACGGCGCGGCGGCCTTCATGTACAAGGGCGAACTCGAGCCGCAAAAGCAACTGGAGTTGCTCGGTCGCTATCGGATCGCGACCTTCTGCGCGCGGCCGACCGAATACCGGATGCTGGTGAAGGAGGATATCGAGCGCGCAAAACTCCCGGCGCTGCGCCATTGCACCGCCACCGGCGAGGCGCTCGATCCCGGGATCATCGCCACCTGGCGCGATCGCTTCGGGCTTACGATCCACGACGGCTACGGGCAGGCCGAGACGACCCTCGTCGCGGCCAATCTGCCGGGGATGGAGATCAGGCCGGGCTCGATGGGGCGGCCGTTTCTGGGCCACGATGTGCGCGTGCTCGGCGCCGGGGGCACAGAGGCGGGTGACGGCGCGGTAGGCGAGATCGCAATCCGGATAACCCCTGAGCGTCCACCGTCGCTGCTCCTGGAGTACTGGAAGGACCCCGAGGCGAACGCGGCGGCGTTTCGTGGCGATTACTACTTCACCGGCGATCTGGCCGCGCGTGACAGCGGCGGCTATCTATGGTTCGCCGGGCGCGCCGACGAACTGATCATCTCGGCCGGCTACCGGATCGGCCCCTGCGAGGTCGAACACGCGCTGCTCGAGCATCCAGCGGTGATGGAATCGGCGGCGGTGGCGAGCCCTGACCGCGAGCGCGGCGCGATCGTCAAGGCCTTCGTCAAGCTCAAGCCCGGCGTCGAGCCGAGCTTCGCAACGGCGCGCGAGCTTCAGGAGCACGTCAAGCGCGTCGCCGCGCCCTACAAGTTTCCGCGCGAGATCGAATTCGTCGCCGAGCTGCCCAAGACCGCCAGCGGCAAGATCCAGCGCGCCGAGTTGCGCAAGGCCGAACCGCGCAAGCGAGCTGGTTGAATCGGATCGCGCGCCGGTGCGCCAGCTCGAGCGCCCACCGCGGAAATCTCCGCGTGCTGGGCATTAGACTTACTTGCGGGCGCCGCGCTCGAGCATGTTGATCGTGCCGGCGAATTCCTCGAGGTCGACTTCGGTGGTCTCGAGCAGCCGCGCCACCATGCCCCAGAATCCGATCGAAAGGATCAGCTCAACCAGCTCCGCGGTGCCGAGATGCTTCTTTAGCGCCGCGAGCGTCTCCTTGCGCCCCTTGACGTTGCGCGTGACCTCGTCGGTCAGCGTGAGCACCAAGCGCTCGACTTCGTCGAAGCACTTCGCCTCCGCCCAGTTCTCCATCGCCGCAATCTGCTCGTCGCCGACTCCGCAGGCCCTGGCGATCGGCACGTGCTGGGTCCATTCGTAGACCGAGCCGGTGAGCTTGGCGGTGCGCAGGATCGCGATCTCGCGCAGCTTGCCGTTGAGCTTGGCGCGGGTCAGCAGCGCGTTGCCCAGGCGCGAGAAGTTCTGGAACACCGCGTCGCTGTGGGCGATCATGCGCGCGACGTTCATCCTGCGCGGCGTGTTGCCAAGAATTTCGCGGGTCTTTTCGGAAGCCTTGGATTCGTCGACGTACGGTAGCAACGCCATCGCGCTTGTTCCTCCGTTGCGGATGCCGCGCCGGGTTGGACCGCAAAGGATGCCGTGGCCGCGCGGACGGGCGAAGCCTAACCCCGGCGCACTCGGCAATGCAAACGAGGCGGCGGCCAGATGGCGCTGCGCACCAGACTAGGCCTGCGCGTCGGAGTTCGGCGCCGTTTGATTCGTCCACCAGCGGACGAGATAGACGGCCACGGCGATCAGCACCACGCCGAGCGCGATCCATCGCGCTCCCCAATGGACGAACCCGACCACGCGCCAGATCTCGTCGCCCACCAGGTAGCCGATCGTCACCATGAGCGAGCACCAAATAAGCGCCCCCAGCACGTT
>JAKAVN010000249.1 GCA_021827495.1 Deltaproteobacteria bacterium
CGGCACATTCCTCGACGAGCCTGACGGCGTGCCGGCCGGCGTCGTCGCCGACCTCGCCCGTCAGCTCGACATCGCCGATCCAACCTGCCTTGCGCGCTATGCGGTAGGACGCGCTCGCTGGCAGCATGCCCGCGAGATCCGTGAACGGCACGGCTATCGCGAGTTCGCCGATCCCTTTGCCCGCTGCCGCCTGACGCGATGGCTCTACGCCCTTTGCTGGACCGGCACGGACCGGCCGAGCGTGCTGTTCGACCGTGCAACGGCCTGGCTGGTGACCGAGAAGGTTCTGCTGCCGGGCGCCTCGGCCCTTGAGCGCCTGGTTGCGCGCATCCGCGCCCGCGCCGGGCGACGTCTGTGGCGTGCGCTCGCGCGCGATGTGACCGGTGAGCAGCGCCAGCAACTCGACGCCCTGCTCGTCGCCGGCGAGGGCGGCCGGCCCAGCGTGCTCGATCGCCTGCGCGACGGCCCATACCTGCGCAGCGGCGCGGAGTTGTCGCGCGCGGTCGCCCGGCTCGATGAGGTTCGGTTGTTGGTTGTGGGTCTGCCCGGCGTTGCGCACGTCCCGCCCGGACGGGTCACGGCGCTGGCCCGGTTCGCGACGGTCGCCAAAGCGCAAGCCGTGGCACGATTGCCAGCGGAGCGGCGGACAGCGACGCTGCTCGCGTTCGTCCGCACGCTGGAGGCGAGCGCGCAAGACGACGTGCTCGACCTGTTCGACATCGTTGTCACCAAACTGTTCACCGACGCGGCCGCGGTCGGCAAGCGCGCCAGACTCCGCACGATCCGCGACCTGGACGCCGCCGCACTTCGGCTGCGCCGCGCAGGCGGCGTATTGATGGACGACACGATCGAGGACGGCGCGGTGCGCCAAGCGGCGTTCGCCATCGTGCCTCGCGCGGCGATGGCCGAGGCTCTTCAACAGATCGATGCCATCGTCCGGCCCCCGGGCGACCTCTACTTCATCGAACTGCGCGCCCAGAATGGCAAACTGAGGTTTATGCCGGGGCTGCTCCGCTCTGTCTTTCTTGGTGCGACGCCGGCGGGGCGCCCCGTGCTCGACGCCGTGCATCACCTTCGAGCCGCCGCCGGGCGCGGGCCGGCACCATCGGCCCCGCTGGGCTTTGTGCCAATGGGCTGGAAGCGCCAGGTCGTCGCGCCAGACGGCAGCGTCGACGCACTCGGTTATCGGCTGTGCCTTCTGGAATCCATGCGCAGCGCAATCCGTCGGCGCGACCTCTACGCCGTACCCAGCCTCCGCTACGCCGACCCGCGCCTTGGACTGCTTGCCGGCCTGGCATGGGAGGCGGCGCGCCCTGCGATCTGCCGCACACTCGGCCTCTCGACCGATGCTGGCGCGGAGATCGGCCGATTGAGTGAGCGGCTGGACACGGCCTACCGCGCCACGGCCGCCAACCTGTCCGAGAACGCCAGTGTGCGGATGGACGGCGACGAACTGGTCCTGACCGCCCTCGACAAGCTGGACGAGCCGCCCAGCCTCGCCGCCCTCAGGACGGCGGTCGAGGCGCGAATGCCGCGCGTGGACCTGCCCGAGTTGCTGTTGGAAATGCACACCCGGACCGGCTTCGCCGCCGGGTTCACGCATGCCAGCGAAGGCGGCGCGCGCGCCGGCGACGTCGCGACCAGCATCTGTGCGGTGCTGCTGGCCGAGGCCTGCAATACCGGGTTCGAGCCGCTGATCCGGCTGGACACGCCGGCGCTGCGCCGGTCGCGGTTGAGCTGGGTGCGGCAAAACTACATCCGCGCCGAGACGCTCGCCCGCGCCAACGCCGCCCTGGTGGCCTCCCAGAACCGCATCCCACTGGCGCATCATTGGGGCGGCGGCGACGTGGCGTCCGCGGATGGGGTGCGGTTTGTGGTCCCGGTGCGTACTATTCATTCCGGACCAAACCCAAAATACTATGGCCAGGAGCGCGGGGTCACGTTCTACAACCTCGTCTCCGATCAGTTCACCGGCCTGAACGGCATCGCCGTGCCGGGCACGCTGCGCGACAGTCTGGTCCTGCTGTCGGTCGTGCTGGAACAGCAGACCGAGCTGCAGCCAACTGAAATCATGACCGACACCGGCGCTTACACGGACACGATCTTCGGCATCTTCCATCTGCTCGGCTATCAGTTCAGCCCCCGCCTGGCCGACATCGGCGGCAGCCGGTTCTGGCGCGTGGATGGGAAAGCCGACTACGGCGCGCTGGACTCTCTGGCCGCGCAGCGCATCAACGTCGCGCTGATCGCCCAGCACTGGGAGGACCTGTTGCGCCTGGCCGGATCGCTCAAGCTCGGCACCGTGCAGGCTGCCGGCCTGATCCGCACGCTGCAAACCAAGGACCGCCCAACCAAGCTGGCCCGTGCGTTGGAGGAGCTGGGTCGACTGATCAAGACACTCTACCTGCTTCGGTTCATCGATGATGAAGCGTATCGGAGGCGCATCCTTGTGCAGCTCAACCGTGGCGAGGGCCGTCACCAGCTCGCGCGCATCGTGTTCCACGGCAAGCGCGGCGAACTTCGCCAACGCTACCGTGAAGGCCAGGAGGACCAGCTTGGCGCGCTCGGCTTGGTGGTGAATGTCATCGTGCTCTGGAACACGATCTACATGGAGGCCGCGCTGAACCAGCTCCGAGCCGAGGGCTTCGTTGTGCGCGACGAAGACGTGGCCCGGCTATCGCCGCTCGGCTTCGACCACATCAACATGCTTGGCCGCTATGCCTTCACACTGCCCGACATGGTCGCCCGCGGAGAACTCAGGCCTTTGCGCGACCCGAGGATCAGAGACGATGACGGCTGAATCGAACTTTCGGTTCCGCTGCTACCGGACCCCCGCCACGCGTGCCTGGCCAGTGCTGCACCGTCTCGGTCCGCTGTTCTTGGATACCTTCGAGCTTCGCGCCGTGCCCGCCGCCGCAGCAACGTTGCGCGCGGTC
>JAKAVN010000250.1 GCA_021827495.1 Deltaproteobacteria bacterium
GCGCGCTGATGCTGGTGGTCACCGGCGGCGAGGCGCTCCATACGGACATGGGACACTTTGGCGCGCGGCCGATCCGCGTCGGATGGTTCGGCCTGGTGTATCCGGCGCTGCTGCTCAATTACCTGGACCAGGGCGCCTTGCTGATGAGCGGCGCCCCGGTCGCCGGCGGCAAAATCTTCTTTAGCCTGGCGCCCCGCGCGATGCTCTTGCCGATGGTGGCGCTGGCCGCCGCCGCCACCGTCATCGCCTCGCAAGCGATGATCTCGGGCGCTTTCTCGCTGGCCTCGCAGGCGATGGCGCTCGGGCTGTTTCCGCGGCTGCGCATCGTGCATACCCACCACGCCCACGCCGGCCAGATTTACATGCCGTTCATCAACTGGTCGCTGTATATCGGATGCGTCGTGCTGGTGATCGTGTTCCGCACGAGCTCGGCGCTGGCCGCGGCATACGGACTGGCCGTCTGCGG
The DNA here is from genome assembly GCA_021827495.1 of Deltaproteobacteria bacterium. Taxonomy (GTDB): domain Bacteria; phylum Desulfobacterota; class Binatia; order Binatales; family Binataceae; genus JAKAVN01. The sequence continues at coordinate 467 of JAKAVN010000250.1, forward strand.
GGTGATGATCGTCACCACCCTGGCGATGCTCCAGGTGGGGAACTTATGCTGGCAATGGGGCATGCTGCGCAGCACCCTGCTGTTCGGGACGCTCGCGGCCGTTGACGGCTCGTTTCTCGTGGCAAGCTCGCTCAAGTTTTTCGAAGGCGGCTTCATCCCCTTGTCGCTGGGCGTGGTGCTCTTCCTCGTGATGGTGACCTGGCGATGGGGCCGCAAGGCCACCTTTGCCGCATACTCGGCCAAGCACACGATGACCATGGGGGAACTGGTCCGGCTGCATCGGCGCTCCGAGGTCTTCCTCGAGCGCAACGCCCTGCTGATGGTGCCCAAGCCGCTGCGCACCGAGGACGACCACACGCCGGCGCTGCTTCAGCTTTTATGGGACCGTTACGGCATTCTGCCCAGGAACCTGATATTCGTCGAAGTGATCCACCGCAAGGTGCCCTACGTCCGCGATGACCGCTACCTGGTAACGGTTTTCCAGCGCGAGGCCCGCAAGGGGAGCATCATCAGCGTAACGTTGAGCTTCGGTTTCATGGAAGATCCCAACGTCGAGCGCGTGCTGGAGGAACTGGCGAGCCATCGCGAGATCGACCTGCCGAGCGACGCGCACAAATGGATCGTGCACGTTTCGGTGGAAAACCTCCTGCCGTCCAGGGCTATGACCCTGGCCGGGCGCTTCCGGCTGCGGTTGTTCGCGCTGCTGCGCCACGTCTCGCAGCCCGCGCATTATTACTACGGCCTCGGCGACGCGGTGCAACTCTCCGCCGAGATTCTGCCGGTGCGGGTGAGGTAACAAGCCGCGGGGCGGCTTCCGGCCGGCGCCGGCACCCCCTTCCCCGCCTCCCCCCGCGGGGCCGAGGAAGGAACCGCAGGGGTGCATCGGGCGCGGCCGAACCAGCCGCGGGCGCTCACCGGATAATTCCGAACAAACCGGCCATCGCCGTGATTATCGCGCCGAAGGCGCACGGCAACATCCAGCGGAAGCGCCGGCGCAGCCGCGCCGCCGGGTGAGAGCCGCCCCGCCGATGGGCCCTATGGACGGCCATCACCTCGGCCACGGTCAGCAGCACGAAGACGTAGCAAACCAAAAAGAAGGCGTCATAAAAGGTCAGGTACGGCACCGGCGGCACGACCGACGAAGCCGCCGACGAGAAGACCACCAAAGTGAATATCGTGCTGACCGCAATCAGCACCTGGTTGCTCAAATCCCCAGGCGGCATCCAGAGCACGCTCCACGCCATGCAGACCAACAAGAACAGCGGCAAAAACATCCGCCATACGTAGTACTGGAAGTCTCGATGCACGGTAGCGCGAAAGCGCAGCGAGTAAACGCTATCCGCGCCGCGGCTGAGCTCTTGCGCGAAGAATCCCGGTTTTTTCGCCCGCCGTGGCAGCGCAATCCGGGATTCCTCGCGCGCGCCGGACACGCGCGCGGGAATGACACAAGGAGCCGCGGTAAACGGCAATCCTTGTCACTATCTTATGCAGTATTCAATAGATTTCTTTATCCACATTGGCCGCGGAGTTCCAAGTCGTCGCGGCGGCGAGGCCACGCGGGCGCGCGAGCGGCGCGGGCTTAGCCGTGAAACTCGATCGGCTGCGGGCAGGCGTTGCCGCCGGCGTTGTAGTCGTAAACCATGCGGCCGCCGTAGTCGGCGCCCAAGATCAGCCCCGCGGTCATCACCGCCAGCAGCGCCAGGAACGCCGTTTTTGCCTTGACCGGCCAGGGTCGAGCGACCGCGGCCCAGAGCAAAAGCGCGCCGCTTAGCGCGAGCACGCCGAGCATCACGCGCTCGTGATTCTCCAGCAGATGCGCGCGCACCGTGCGCGCGACCATCACGCCCTCGGCGCCGTAAAGTCCGCTGGCCGCGGCGGCCGCTGCCCCAAGCGTCCCCAGCGCAAGCATCCACAGCCCGGCCCACGCCCAAAACTCCCGCCGGCTCACCCAGGCCAGCGCGTAGCTCAGCGCCGCGCCGGGCAAAAACGCCAGCGGGAAATGGACGAGGACCGGGTGGATGTTCTGCAGATGGCTGTAGCCGGGAAGCAGGCCCTCAGGCACGGTTCACTTCACCGACTCGACGGTCAGATAAGTGATGCCCCCTTTGGTATACTCGTGGCCGCTGATCGTCACCGACTGCTCCATGCGGTCGACCACGCTGCTGGGAGTTCCCTGTTTGTCCTTGGGTGGCAATAGCACATAGAGCTTGCCCGTGCCGTCTTCCTCCAGCGCGACCGGTATTCCCGCCTTAGCACACGCCATCGCGCAGTTGTGATGGCTGGGGCCGTGGGCGCCCATTCTCATGTAGCAAAAGCTGTCGCGCAACTGGCCGTTGACGGTCTTGTCACCGGCCATGGCGGCGCCCGCGCCGAGCGCAGCAAACATTACCAGGCCCGCGCCGATAAGCGTCAATCGTTTCATAGTGCTCATCCTCCTTCGAGTACTTCGCAGTTTA
>JAKAVN010000251.1 GCA_021827495.1 Deltaproteobacteria bacterium
AACGCCACCGTATCCCTCCGCCGAGGGCCGTCTTGTGCGGCGGAGGCGGCTGGGGCTGATTGCAAGCACCGGTGCAAACACCGGTGTTAGCATCGGTGCTAGAGGCGATGCCATGCCGAGAATTGAATTGATCACCGGTCTGGAGCGGCGGCGGCAATGGAGCGAGGAGCAGAAGCGCGCGATCGTCGCCGAGACGTTGGAGCCTGGCGCGGTTGTCGCGGAAGTGGCGCGTCGGATCGACGTTCGCACGGACCTCATCTATCGGTGGCGCGGGAAGATGCGTGCCCGTGGCGAGCTCCCCCGCGACACAAGATTTCGCGAGGACCCCGGGGAGGGGTTCGCGCGGGTGCTGGTGGCGCCGGCCGAGAAGGTTGAGGCGCCGCCTGGGAAGGGAGCGGGCTATTGTGCGGCGCCGGCGATCGAGGTCGAGTTTGCTGGCAAAGCGCGGCTGCGGATCCCGGCCTCGATCCCGATGGCGGTGGCGGTGGTGAAGGCATTGGCGCAGCGATGATCCCGGTTCCCTCTGGGGTGCGGGTATGGTTGGCGGTCGGCCGGACGGACATGCGAAAGGGCATGTACGGCCTAGCCTTGCAGGTGCAGGAAGTGCTCGGTCGTAACCCGCACGTCGGCGATCTTTACGTTTTTCGGGGTGCCAGAGGCGACTTGATTAAAATTATTTGGCATGACGGCCTCGGAATGTCGCTCTATGCGAAGCGCCTGGAGCGAGGCAAGTTTATTTGGCCCGCGCCCGCGGGCGGGGTGGTGGCGATCTCGGCTTCGCAGTTGGCTTATATGCTCGACGGAATTGATTGGAGAAATCCGGTTCGGACGTGGCGGCCGGAGACGGCGGGCTGAACCTGCGGCGAATTGACTCACCCTCTGGTTGAGTGGCGTTCGGGTGGCGGCGATGTGGGATAATCGGACCCATGATGACGCCGCCCGAGGATCTCCCCGACGACATCGCCGCGCTGCAGGCGGCGCTGATGGCGGAGCGCGAGAAGCGCATTGTCGAAGAAGCTCGGGCGGCGCGGGTCGAGGCGGAACTGGCAGTAGCCAAGGCCAAGGCTTCCGAGGATGAGGCGCTGATCGCCTATCAGCGGTTGCAGATCGAGAAGCTGCGGCGCCAGCTTTATGGTCCGCGCTCGGAACGCACCGCGCGGCTCATTGATCAGATGGAGCTGACCTTCGAGGAACTCGAGAGTTCGGCCACCGAAGACGAGATCGCCGCCGAGCGGGCCGTCGCGAAGACGACGAATGTGGCGGCCTTCACCTGCAAGCGGCCGGCGCGTCAGCCCTTCCCCGAGCATCTGCCACGCGAGCGGGTTGTCGAGCCGGCACCGACGGCCTGCCAGTGCTGTGGCAGCACGCGGCTGCGCAAATTGGGCGAGGACATCACCGAGACGCTGGAGGTCATTCCGCGGCAGTGGAAGGTGATCCAGCACGTGCGCGAGAAATTCACCTGCCGCGACTGCGAGAAGATCAGTCAGGCGCCGGCGCCGTTTCATGTGCTGGCGCGCGGCTGGGCCGGCCCGAGCCTGTTGGCGATGATCCTGTTCGAGAAGTTCGGGCAGCATCAGCCGTTGAACCGCCAGGCCGAGCGCTACGCGCGGGAGGGCGTGCCCTTGAGCCTGTCGACCCTGGCCGACCAGGTTGGCGCCTGATGCGCGGTGCTGCCCCCGCTGTTGCGGCGGATCGAGGCGCATGTCTTCGCCGCCGAACGATTGCACGGCGACGACACCACCGTGCCAGTCCTCGCCAAGGGCAAGGCCGATACCGGGCGATGTTGGGTCTACGTGCGCGACGACCGGCCCTTTGGCGGACCGGACCCGCCGGCGGCGATGTTCTATTACTCGCGCGATCGTCGCGGCGAGCACCCGCAGGAGCATCTCGCCGGCTATGCCGGGATCCTCCAGGCCGACGCCTTCAGCGGCTACAACAGACTCTACCAATCCGACCGCAAACCGGGCCCGATCGTCGAGGCCGGATGCTGGAGCCACGCCAGGCGCCCCTTCTTTACCCTGGCGGATATCGCCGAGAATGCCCGCCGCAGGGCGCAGGGCAAGACGACGGCGGTGATCTCGCCGCTGGCGCTGGAGGCGGTCCGGCGGATCGACGCCCTGTTCGAGATCGAGCGCGCGATCAATGGCGAGAGCGCCGAGCGGCGCAGGGCGGTGCGGCAGGAATGGAGCGCACCCTTGGTCGTCGATCTGGGATGTTGGCTGCGCGCGCAGCGCGCCAGGCTGTCACGCGGCAACGATCTCGCCAGGGCGATGGACTACCTCTTGAAGCGCTGGCCGGCGTTCACCCGGTTCCTCGAAGATGGGCGGATCTGCCTCTCGAACAACGCAGCCGAGCGCGCACTGCGCGGAATCGCTCTCGGCAGACGGTCATGGTTGTTCGCGGGCTCCGATCGCGGCGGGCAGCGAGCCGCAGCGGTGTATGGCCTCATCGCCACAGCAAAACTGAATGATGTCGACCCGCAGGCTTGGCTGGCCGACGTCCTCTCGCGCATCGCCGAGCATCCGGCGCATCGGATCGACGAACTCCTGCCGTGGAACTGGCTGTCCCGCTCGGCGCCGCGAACCCAGGCGGCGTAATCCCCTCCGACTGTCGCAACCATCAAAAAACTAGCGGGCGCGCACACCCTGGGGCTCTGTTCCGGCGAAATGGCCCCCCTGCGGCGCTCACCGAATGGTTACCATGGACCTGCACTATGGCCGCGATGACTTCGCTGACGAGAACAGGCTTGTCCGCACCCTATCGCGCGACCGCGCCAAGGACATGGCGTCGGATTACGAGCCGGCACAGAGTTACGCCGTATCCCTCCGCCGAGGGCCGTCTTGTGCGGCGGAGGCGGCTGGGGCTGATTGCAAGCACCGGTGCAAACACCGGTGTTAGCATCGGTGCTAGAGGCG
>JAKAVN010000067.1 GCA_021827495.1 Deltaproteobacteria bacterium
CCCAGAGGATTCCCGCCAGCACCGCTCTGCGACCGCGCCACGGCCGCCCGCGCCCGTCGGCGCGCCGCGGCGGCTCGGGCCTCAACTCCCGTACCGCCGCCCATGGCGCCTGCGGGAGTTCCACCACATCGCCACCTCCACCACCCCTTCCTCATCCGCCCGCCCTCAAAATACCCGGAGGTCCGGCCCAACTCCATTTATGAGACCGCTTCTAGTGTCTTGACGGCCGGTTGCGGCAATCGATGCACAGGAAGCTCCGCAAATTGATAGAGGAAAAGGGAGTCCAAGCGAATGCGCGAAGTGAAGTTCGGATTATTTTCGGTTACCGGCGATTATGCGCAAGCCCTACGAACGGCGAAACGCGCCGACGCTCAAGGTTTTTATTCGATTTTGCTTAACGATCATTTTTTCTCCCCGTTCCGCCTGCCGCGGGAACCTCAACTGGAGTGTTTTACGACCTTGAGCGCGATTGCGGCCGTGACGAACAGGATCCGCGTGGGTTCATTGGTCGCGGCGGTGGCGTTTCGCTCCCCGCCGCTGCTGGCCAAGATCGCCTCGACCTTGGACCACGTGAGCAATGGCCGGATGGTTCTCGGCCTGGGCGCCGGTTGGGAGCGCTCGGAGTACGATGCCCACAGCTATCCTTATCCCTCCAATAGCGAGCGCCTGGATCAGCTCGCGGACGCGATTAAGCTGATCAAGGTAATGTGGACTCAGAAGGAGCCGACCTATCACGGGAGCCATTTTTCGATTGACAAGGCCTACAACAATCCACGGCCGCTCCAGAAGCCGCATCCGCCAATCATGCTTGGCGGTTCCGGAAGCAAACTGCTCAAAATAGCCGCCGCCGAGGCCGATATCCTGAATCTGATACCGCCCATCTTCAACGGCAAGGACCTGATCAACGACCCCGCCGCCGCTGTGAAATTCGACACGGCCGAGCTCAAGCGGCGCATCGGAAAGTTGCACGGCCTTGCCAAGGAGGCCGGTCGCGATCCGAAGGACATCGAGATCAGCGGGTTGCTGCTTGTACATGTTTCAAAGGACAAGGGCCGGGCGGATGCCGCCGTGCGGGAGATCGTCAAAAGAATGGGCTTCCCCGATGAAGAAGCGGCGCGCCGCGCGCCTTCGATCCTTGCCGGGACTCCGGATGAAGTGAAGCGCGAAATCCGGTCACGGATCGAAGAGACCGGTATGACCTATTTCGTTGTACTTCCGGACTCCGAACAGTCTCACGATCTCCTGGCCAAGGAAGTGATGCCCGAGTTTCTTCACTGAGATAAGGAAGGGTAGCGGCGGCGCATCCGATGCGGCTGCGCGTGCCGGATCCGGCACTAAGCCGAACCGTCGGGCGCTAATCTGGCCGGTCCACTCCTTGAGGCGCACGGGCGTGACGCCGACGGCGAAACGGCGCATCACGGTGCGCTGAGATGGCGCGCGGCGAGATCGTCAGCGCCGCGCCTCCACAAACGCATGCTCCGCCCGTGGCCGGGCGGCCACGGGCGGAGCATGCATTGAGCAGAGCTTGAGCCGCGTCACCCGGCGGAGTTCAGCACACTGAGCACATCAACCCATGCGCTGAGGCTGCACCAGCCGCGCGAACCCGCGACGCGCCGCTAGTGATCCTCTCCCTCAGGCGTGGTGATCTTGAACGTGAGCAGGGTGTTGGTGGTCCCGGTGGTTCCGTTGGGCAGATTGGTGACCTTGGCCCTGCCGTGAGTCGGCACGAGGCCTGGATTGGTCGAGCCGGTTATGGTCTGCGGGTAGGTCGTCGTGCTGCGGGTCGGGCCGGTCGTGTCGAAAGCGCCCTTGTCGTTAATCCGGAAATGCCAGACAACGTAAAACCCATCATCCGGATCGGCGGTCGTTGATTGCGGCAGGCCGGCGACCAGGCCGCCGAAGGCGAAGAACGTCCCGACTTGTGAGGCCTTGAGCGTCGTCGGCGTGCAATCCGTCGCCGCCGAAGTATCCGTGCTAGCCGGATAAATCGGGGCCGCTCCGACAAAGAAGGTAGGTGTTGCCGATGCGGTTTCAGTAGAGGTGCGGACATCCTTGCTCTGGTCGACACAGACCACCCAGCTCCGGGCCATCGCGGGCATCGCGGTGGCGAACAGCAGCCCCGTAGCCATTCCATAGCTAATCAGTCTTTTCATTATTCCTGTCCTCCTGTACGTTGAGATCATTGAAAGCGTGCGGCGGATAGCATAGCACTAACGAGCGGCCATTTGACACCATAGGGCATAAAAGAGTTTCAGTAGAATAAGGGGCCGGGGGCCGTGTCTTCGCGATCTCATTCGCACTTCCAGCTCGACGCCGAGTCGATCGGGCCGCTGACGTAGTGCGCCGTCTCCGGGTACGCGCATAGCGGCATCGTGCGCGTGGCGCTCGTGGCGACAATCGAGTCGGGTGCGATGCCGAACGCCACCCAGCCGTCGAGCTCGAAGATCCACTGGAAAAAGTTGATCTGCGGTCCCGGTCCGCCACCGCAATGATGCATTCCAGGCACCATGAAGAGCCGCGCCGAGCCGGCCGCCGTGCTCTGATCGCCCGCGAACGTCTCACTGACCATCGTCTGATAGTACTTGACGGTCTCAAGCGGCGTCAGCGCCGGATCGCTCCAGCCGTGGTACATGATGAGCTTGGCGTGGTTGGTAAGCAGGAATGGCGTCAGGTCGGGATTCACGCCATCGCCGCCGCCGAGACGCACCGCTTTCTGGAAGGGCTTCAGATTGGTGGGATTGTTGATGTTGAACTTGAAGGAATCATAGTCGGGGTCACTGAAGACGAAGAACTTCAGGAACTGGTCACCGAAGCTCCATTGCGCGGGCGCGGTGGCGAACGACGCCGGAGGTTGGCCCCATGGTTCGCCGTCAGCCGGTTTGGGCAGCGCCGGCGTGAAGTCGCCGGTTATCCATGCGTTCCAACCGTCGCCGCTCGTGCCCGGCGCTGGGTCGCTTTGGGTGAAGCCCGGGTAGGTCTGCACGCCGGTATTCGTTACCGGCCCCTGGTAGATCGCGCGGACTGCCGCAACCTGCTGCCGCGTCAGGCAGCTCGGATCGTTAAACGCCTCCACTTCGCTCTCGCCCTTGGGGCATAGCAGGCTCGCCGGGTCGAAGGTGCACTTGCGCGGGTCCTGGATCAGATTGTCGACCTGGCCGTCCGCGGCGTCGCAGTTGGCCATCACCGCGGCATCGAGCGTCGTCAGCTTCTGCGGCGGGAGCCAGGAATGCGGAGTCTTGAACAGCACCTGATCGTTCCAGTTGAAGCCCGCTATCAGGTCGCCCAATGCGGGGTCGCCGGCGATTATACCGTCGAAATCGTCGGGGTAGACTTCGGCCTCGACCATCGCCTCGCGCCCGCCGTCCGAACAGCCGTTGAAGTAGCGATGCGCAATGGCCGGACCGTTGTAATATGCCGTGGTCAAAGCCTGCGTTGCCACTGTGCTCACATGGACGCCGCGAAAGCCGAAGTCGTCCTGCGCGGCGACACTGTTGAGCGCAAAACTGCCATCCAAATCGTTGCCCTAATGTCCGGTATCGGTAGCCGCCGCGGCGAATCCGAAAGCCGTGCCGAAGACGGGCGGGATCTGGATGCTGCCCGCGAACCCGCCGTTGCCGAAAAACAGAAACTTGGTGATCCACGCCGTCGGGTCGGGCAGCGCCAGCTCGAAATTGACTTGGTTCGGCCCTGGGTTCGTGGTTGTGACAAATCCTGTGACGTCGCAGAAGGCCGGATGCGGCAAGGATCCCGGTATCGGCCCTGCTGGCGCCGCAACGGCGGCGACGATGGTCGTGTCCGCAAGAGCGACGCCTTGCAGCACCGTCGTGTTACAGGCAAGGGGCGTGGCATTCACCTGCGCCGCTCGCCACAGGCTCAGCCCCACGGCGAGCGTAACCCCGAGAGTCATGACCCGCAGTCTTCCCGCGTATGGTTTCATGTGGACCTCCAATGGACTTGATCGATCCTCAAACCGACCCACCCCAGTCGCAGGTTCCGAATCATGTGACGGTATCTCCCGTCCCGCCACAACCCATGCCGGTCAATGCCAATAGCATGCTACGTGTAGCAATGAATTGCGAAAATTGTCAAAGGAAGACATGATCGTCACGAGGATTCCAGGTTCGGCAGCGTCGATTAGCTTTGGTCCGGTAATATGGCAGATGGCGGACGACCCCGCTGGCGCAGCGCTTCCATGCGTTGCCAGCCGCCCGTCTTTAGCCAATTATTCATTAGCCTGTGAAGCTTGGCGGCCAAGGCCGGGCCGCAAGCTTTGGCGCTACTATCGGAAGCCCGTTATGGTGCGGGCGGTGGGATAGGGAAGGGTGGAGGCTCCGATCCGATGAGCGAGCACGAAAATCCGCTCCGTCAGCATCAGTCCGAGCCGCAGCGTCAGACGCCAGAGCCGCCTAAGACCGAAGGATTGAGCCCGGCCGAGAAGTCGCTCATGCGGCGGCTGACCGAGGTGCTGCGCTTTGCCGACTTCATGGCGCTGCTGGGGTGGCGAAGACGGCATTCAGCGCGTACGCGGCCTGGCGCACGGCCCAGGTGACCTCGCACATCTTCGCCCTCGAGGAGCGCCCGTTCATCGGCATCCAGCGCGTCACCTTCGAGCAGGGCGATACGCTCAATCCGCGGGCCGTGGTCGAATACCGCAACTTCGGCAAAATTCCGGCCAGCGGCGCGATAATCAGCGTGGCCGCGTTTACGGACGGCAAGCGCGTAGCCGATTTACCCAATGAGATGTCCTTGGCTTCGATAGGCGTGATCTCGCCCAGCGTGCCGCATTTTTTCTACAGGTATTTTTCGGTTGATACCTACAAATCCGTCGCCGCCGGCAAGTCGAGCCTGATGCTGAATGTGCGCGCAGAATACAAGGGCCCAGGCGGAGAGGCGTTCTGCTACAACGAGCGCGTGGCCTACGACTACCGCTCGGCCGATTTCAGGCCGGTCGGCGGCACCGACCGCTGCCGCCAATCCGACATCTACTAAACCGAAGCACCCCTTGCCTGATGACCGAACCGAAGGTGGCGCAATGTTAGAGCGGCGCGCGGCGCAGAATTAACGCGGCGCAGAATTAAAGCGTTGCAACCACGAGGCGAAGCCTGATACGAGAATGGGGATTGTTGGACCATCGCGCATAGCGGATCTCCGGCACAACCAATGAATGAGCTCGAAGAGGATTGAGCGGTGGCACAAACCTATAACGACTTTCGGCTTAGTATCGACGATAAAAATAACTGGGTCCTCGGCAAGATTCTGGAGCTGCGCGCCCAGACCCACGCCGACCGTCCCTTCCTGCAATACATGGAGCAGACCCCGCTCACGTTTGCCGAGGTCAACGCCCGCGTGAATCGTGTGGCGCGCGGACTGGCGGACCTCGGGGTGCGCAAGGGCGACCGCGTCCTGATAATGCTGCCCAACTGCCTCGAATACCTCTTCGTCTGGTGGGGGGCGAACAAGCTCGGCGCGATCGAGGTGCCCGTAAACACCGCTTACAAGGGTTACTTCCTCGAACATCTCGCCAACAACGCGGCGGCCAAGGTGATGGTCGTCGGGCAGGACTATCTCGATCACCTGGAGTTCAGCGAAGAACGTCTGCAATTCCTGGAGCAGGTCGTGGTCTATCAGGGCAGTGGCGGCACGGCCAGGAAGCCGCAGTTCAAGCGCCTGGCCATCCACCCGTTCGAAAGTCTCTACGCGCGCGAGGCCGGCAACCTTGGCATCGACGTCCGCTATAACGACCTCGCGGCGATCATGTACACCTCCGGCACCACCGGGCCCTCCAAGGGCGTGATGATGCCGCACGCGCAGTGCTACTTTTTCTCCGAGCAGGACGTGAACCTGCTGCGCCTCAGCGGCAAGGACGTCTACTACACCTGTAATCCCTTCTTTCACGCCAACGCCCAACTGCTGACGGTCTACCCCTGCTTGATCGTGGGCGCCAAGGTGGTGGTCTACCCGGCCTTCCGCGCCAGCGAGTGGATTGACCACATTCGCCAATCCGGCGCGACCGTGACAAACTTTCTTGGCGTGATGATGGATTTCGTTTATCGCCAGCCCGAACGGCCCCACGACAAGGATACCAAACTGCGTGCGATCTTTGCGGTTCCGGCGCCGCCGCAGATCGTGGATGACTTCAAGCGCCGCTTCGGCATCGAGGCCATGCTGGAGTGCTACGGCATGACTGAAATCTGCATGCCGATCATGCTGCCGTACGGTGAGTATCGCGCCGGCGCGGCCGGCAAGCTGCTGGCTGATTGGTTCGAGGCGAAGATCGTCGATCCGGAAACCGACGAGGAACTGCCGGACGGCACCGTCGGCGAGTTCATCGTGCGCCACAAGGAGCCGTGGACGCTGAACGCCGGTTACTTCGGAATGCCGGACAAGACCGCCGAGGCCTACCGGAACCTGTGGTTTCATAGCGGCGACGGGGTTAAGCGCGCCGCGGACGGCTTTTATTACTTCGTTGATCGGATCAAGGACGCGCTCCGCCGCCGGGGCGAGAACATCTCGTCCTACGAGGTGGAAAAGGTCATCAACGACCATCCGGCGGTGGCCGAATCCGCGGTAATCGCGATCAAGTCGGAAATCCCGGGCGGCGAGGATGAGGTCAAGGCCTGCGTCGCCGTCAAGAAAGAGGGCAAGCTCTCACCCGAACAGCTAATCAAGTGGTGCGAGCAGCGGATGCCCTATTTCGCGGTTCCCCGCTACCTCGAGTTCGTCGCGGAATTGCCCAAAACACCCAATCTCAAAGTTCAGAAGGAGAAGCTGCGTGGCGCGGGTCTCAACCCGGCGACCTGGGACCGAATCAAGGAGGGCGTGAAACTCGAAGAGGAGCTCCGACGCGAGCAGGCGAAAAAGCTGCGGCGCAGCGCCTAGCCGGCCGGCAAGAATGCAACACGGGAGGATCTAAAATGACGGAAGCTGTAACTATGAAAATTGATGAACTCGCCAAGCGCACCGATCGGCTCCAGGTGCAAACTCAGTACGAGCTTAACCCCGAGGACTACCGCGATCTCTTCTACAACAGCCACGAATGTTTCATGGCGCACATCAGCAAGGACGGCTACCCGATGATCAGCCCGATGTGGTATGTCGTCATTGATGACCTGATCCATCTCACCACCATCAAGGACCTGCGTTACAAGACCGCCGCGCTGCTGAAAAATCCCAAGATGTCGCTGATCCTCACCAATTTCAGCGTGCGGGCGGACCAAGTGCGCACCGCGCTCAATGCGCAGCCGATCACTACCCAGGGCCTCGGACGCTACCTGCTCAACTGCACCAGGATCGAGAACATCCAAGCCATCCTGATTAAGGCCAAGCCCGAGATTTCTGAGGACCGCGACCTTCGGGCCAAGGTCCACCGGCTGCTGGTTGATCGCTATTATGGGAATGAACCGGCGGAGAAACGCGCGGAGGTCGTGAAGGCGGTGGACACACCTAATCGCGTCATCATCAAGGTGCATCCGATCAAGGTTTGGAATTGGGACCTCGGCAAGATGGCCGGAGTGCGCTAGCCGCCGGGAAAAGGAGCAATGGCCGGGCGGGCGGCCCGTGGCTCAAGGCGTGGGGGAGTTTGTGCCGCGTCTGAGGTGCTCGGGGCGCCAGTTCGCTTGGCGCTACGAGCGCTGCGGCCGGCTCGCCCTTGTGGACGGCCGCGTGCGGGCTTTCGCCTGCCTGGGCGCAGTGGTCCGGCGCTCGGCCTAGGACAATCTCAAGCCGGGGCGGCGCGCCGGATCGTCGGCGCGCAACGCGTCGTGCTGTCCGAGCGGTTCTTGGCGCTGGTGAGCCGCTGGCTGTTCGAGCCGGACTTCACGCCGGTGGGTGAAGGCGCGCGGCAGCGGGTGGCGTGAAGGGCCGGGGCAAGGCGCTCCGCCTTCGGTTGGAGATTTCGCGTGCGCCAAAGAGGTCCGGCGCGCAACACCGCAGGGATAGATTGATCGGCGTCACCGCTGCGCCTTCGCTGCGATGGTTTAAGCTCCCGCGCCCGGCGGCTGGCCGGCTGCCGGTGCACGCCCGCCCGCCGCGCCGCCTCGGACTGGCTGGGCCCTTGTCGCAATAATCGCGCCGCCGGCTTGACACCTGCCTCGCAGGCACTGCCTGCGATTCGCCTCGAATCGCCAATCTAACTTCCTTGAAGCCCTATGAAGTCGCGCGCGCGAAGAGGGCGGCAGGCAAAATACTGCGTTCGAGTACTTCGAATCGCTTGTGCCGCCTGCCGAAACGATTCGCGACACTGTCTAATTGCATTCCTACCTAAAAGTCCGCCTGTAATCCTCACACTGTTTCAATTTGCTCACGGCACCATCGCTTCAGAAGCATGTCGGCGGCCCGAGCGTCTCAGACCTGGGACAGTGCCCGAACGAGAGCGTTGGATTCTCCTTGCAACACAACCTCTTCGGCCTTTCCGGCTCGATGGCATGGGAGGTGCTGTTCCCTATGGCAGACAGTGAAATCGGGAATTCGATATGAAGTGTCCGAGAAAAAATATGAAACGCTCATCGCGGGGCCAGGTTGTAGTGGTACTCGCCATGTCATTACCGGCGCTGGTCGGAAGTATGGCGCTGGTCGCCGACGTGGCCGTGCTTTACCACAACTGGCAAATCCTGCAGGCAGCCGCCGATAGCGGCGCAGTGGCCGGGGCGGCGTATCTTCCGTCGAATTCGCTGCTTGCGGTCTCCACTGCCAACAGTTTCGCGGAAAAAAACGGCATCGCGGCCAGCGAGATCACCTCTACCACAGTTTCCTCGAACGATAATTCGCTCAATATTCAACTCAAACGCACCGTTCCATACAGCTTCGCGCTGTTGCTGGGATTGACTACCGGGACCGTGTCGGCGCAGGCGACCGCGCAGGTTCAGAGCATCGGCAGTACGACCGGCGTCACGCCTGTCGGTATCGACTATCGCCAGCCGTACTCGGCCGGGCAAGTCGTGACGCTGACGGAGGGCCAGATCGGACCGGGCGATTGGGGCCCGCTAGCCCTGGGCGCCACTGGCGCCAGCACCTTCCAGCAGAACGTCGAGTATGGCTACCCGGGATCGATAGCAGTGGGCGATTGGCTGGCCACGCAGACCGGCCAGATGGCTGGTCCGACCAGCAGCGCCTTCAATTTTCTTATCAACGAGGGACTGAGTGTCGATCCGAGCGGCACCTTCGCCAGCCACACTTTGAGCGATCCGCGGGTGCTGATCGTCCCGATGGTGGATTTTAGCAGCATCAACGGCAGTTCGCAGGTTCCGGTGAAGGGCTTCGCGGCTTTGTGGCTGGTGAGCGCCGATAGCCAGAACAACATCAACACGTACTTCATTAACCAGGTAGCGTCAGGCAGCAAGCCGGTGGTTGGCGACAACAACTACGGCGCCTACCAGGCGGTGCTCATTCAATAGCGCGAAGCGGCAGTCATTGTGCATATAGAAGAACAAATGTTCAACAATGGAACGCGAGATGGCTACGATCGAATGAAGACGCTCATGAATTGGTATGTCAAGGCCGGTACACAGATGCGGCGCAGGATGCGGGGGCAGACCATGACTGAGTATGCGGTGATCCTCGCGGCGGTCGCAATCGTGGCCTACATCACATATCAGGTGATGGGCCAGGACATCGGCTCGATGGTGAACAAGATCGATAACGCATTGAACGCCGCGTGACCGCGCGCCGCCTGTCCGCGGGGCGGGCGGCAGCGCGGAGCGGCACTCAACAAAAGTGAATGAACGGCTACGGCCGGAAATCGGAGAGAAGGAGAATGAGTATGGAGCGAATTAACAAATTGTATGTGCGGGTGTGTGAGAACGCGCGCAAGCACAGCCGTGGCCAGACCATGACTGAGTATGCGCTGATCCTCGCGGCGGTCGCGATCGTGGCCTACGTCACGTATCAGGTGATGGGCCAGGACATCGGCTCGATGGTGAACAAGATCGACGTCGCGCTGGCCACCGCTTAAACCCTCGCCTTAACCACCGGCCAGGGACTGATGGCGGCCGGTCGGCCGCTCTGTGAAGCGAGGCCACAGCGAGTGGATTGAGCAGGGCGGCCGGTCGGCGCCAATGGGAAAGGCGGGGACCGCAAACCCCGCGCCGTACTGGAAGGTGAGGAGACGGCGGCCGGGGAGACAGGGATCGCAGGGGAGACTTTAGTGGAACGATCGGGCAGCAAGGACGGTGGGCTTAGGGGCGGTTTGTCGGTGCTCCTGGTGGGTGGCGAAAAGGTCCAGATGGATCAGGCGCGAGAGGCGTTGTCGGCGCTGAGCGAGCCACGGGTGGACGTGGCGGAAGCTGCACCCGCGCAGGCCGCCGCGCCTGGCACGAATGCCGACGTGGTGATGGTCCTGTGCGGTGCGGATGAGGAGGCGGCACTCGGCTGCTTGCGAGGCCAGTCCGAGCGCACGCCACGGCCGGCCTTGTTCGCATTGCTGAGCGAGCAGTCGCAGGCGCTGATGCGCCGGGTGCTGCGTGCCGGGGCCGATGAAATGCTTTTTCTGCCACTGGTGCGGGGCGACCTGGTGCGCGCGCTGCTCAAGGTCAGCGAGGCGCACCGGCGCAGCGAACGGCGGACGGGCGGAATGATTTTCTCGGTGGCCAGCATGGGTGGCGGAGCGGGGGTCACCACGCTTTGCGCCAACTTGGGCCTGGCGCTGCTGCGCGGGGGCGGCGTGCGGGTGGCGCTGGTGGACCTCGACCTGCAGCAGGGCGGCCTGGGTAATTTGTTCGGCGCCGACCCCGAGCGCGGCATCCTCGGGCTGGCGCGTCTGGGCAGGAAACCGGATTCAATCAGCCTGGAAGCGGCGTTGACCAAACACGCTTCGGGCCTTTACGTGTTGGGCGCGCCGGTCCGAATCGAGGACAGCGAGGAGGTTTCCGACACCACGGTCAGTGGCCTGCTCGATCTGCTCCGCCAACTCTTCGACCACGTGGTGATCGACTGCGGCGCTCACGTCGACGAAAATTCGGTCGCCGCGTGGGAGCGCTCGCAGGAGCTGTTCTACGTGCTCGAGCAGTCGGTGGTAGCGGCGCATCGCGCCGTGCGTTTCCTGGAGTTCTTTCGCCGCCTCGGGATCGACGGGATCGAACCGCGGCTGGTGCTCAACCGCTACCAGCCCAAACATCCCATCGCCGAGGCCCAGATCGTCTCGATGCTCGGGTCTCCAGTCTACGCGCGCATCCCACGCGACGAACAGGTAATGGAAAAATCGGCGGCGACGGCCCAGACGGCCTCGCAGGTGGCGCCCAACTCCGCGTTGGTGCGGGCCTACGAGAAACTGGCGCGCCGCCTCAGCGCCAGCCAGGAAGTCACGGCCAAGGCTGAGACGCGCCCGGGCCTGGGTTTTGTCACCCGGCTGCTGGGCTCGCTCGGCGCTCGCGCCTGAGGGCAACAGCAATGCGACTAACCGACAGGATATCGCGGGCCACCAACCAGGCGCCGGCTGAGCAGCCGGGCGCCTTTCTCGGCGGCGGCAGCGCATGGCGGCACAAGGACGAGGCCGCCGACGGCTTGCGCGAGCTCAAGATCAAGGTGCACAACCGGCTCTTTGAGTCGATGGACGTCTCGCGCATGGAGACTCTCGATCCGGCGCTGATCTCGTCCAAGGTCACCTCCGCCATCGGCGAGACGCTCGACGAGGACGGACGCCTGCTCACCGACAGTGACCGCGCGGGGCTGGTCGACCAGGTCAAGAACGAGTTGCTCGGCCTGGGGCCGCTGGAGCCGCTGCTGCGCGACGACGACGTGACCGACATCATGGTCAACGGCTGCGATCACGTTTACGTCGAAAAGCACGGCAAGCTCCATCAGACCGGAATTCATTTCCACGACGACCAGCATCTGATGCTGATCATCGACCGCATCGTTTCGCAGGTCGGGCGGCGGGTCGATGAGTCGTCGCCGATGGTTGACGCGCGCCTGCGCGACGGATCGCGCATCAACGCCGTCATTCCGCCGCTCGCCATCGACGGCCCTTCGCTCTCGATCCGGCGCTTCGGCAAAAAGCGCTACTCGATCGACGACCTGCTGGCCAGAGAGAGCATCTCGCCGCAGATGGTGGCGCTGCTCCAGGCGGTGGTAAAGGCGCGGCTCAATATGCTGGTCTGCGGCGGCACCGGCTCGGGCAAGACCACCATGCTCAACTGCCTTTCGAGTTTCGTGCCGGCGGACGAGCGCATCGTCACCATCGAGGACTCGGCCGAGCTATTGCTCCAGCAGACCCACGTGGTGCGGCTCGAGACCCGCCCGCCCAACCTTGAGGGCAAAGGCGAGGTCACGGCGCGCGACCTGGTGCGCAACACGCTGCGGATGCGCCCCGACCGGATCATCGTCGGCGAGGTGCGCGGCGCCGAGGTCTTCGACATGTTGCAGGCGATGTCGACCGGCCACGACGGCTCGATCGCGACCATCCACGCCAACAGTTCGCGCGAATGCCTGGGACGCCTCGAGATGATGATGCTGCTGTCGGGCTTTTCGATCCCGCAGCGCGCGATGCGCCAGCAGATCGCCTCGGCCATCAACATCATCGTCCATGTCGCGCGCCTCTCCGACGGCTCGCGCAGGATGATGAAGATTTCCGAAGTCACCGGCATGGAGGGCGACGCCATAATGATGCAGGACCTGTTCGAGTTCGCGCATACCGACACCGACTCGAGCGGCAAGGTGCACGGCCATTACCGCTCCACCGGCATCCGCTCGGCCTACGCGCAGCGCATCGAGCGCGCCGGCTACAACCTCGAGACCAGCCTGCGGGCGACCGGGACGAATTAATGGACCTGTTGACCGCATTCGCAGTCTTTCTGCTGTTCACGAGCGTTGGCGCGGTGCTGGTCCATCGCGTGTTGGATGCCGCGGCGGTTTCGCAGCGCCTCGACGAAGTCACGCGCCCCGAGGCCAACTCCGCCGACGCGCTTCTGCGCTCCGGACCGCGCTCGCGCGCCGCGGGTGGGCTCTTTGAGCGCGTGCCGCGCCTGGACCTGATGCGCCGGCTCGAGCAACAAATGTGGCAGGCCGGCATGTACCAGGGCGCGCGTCGCGTCCTGCTGGTGATGGGTGGACTGCTGGCGGCCGGGGCCAGCCTGGGGATTTTGATCACCGGCGACAGGCTGATCGCGAGCGGCCTGGGCCTGGCGCTCGCCGCGGCCCCGCTGTTGTACATCCGGATCAAGCGCCGCCGCCGGCTTAAGGCCTTCCTGGTCCAGTTGCCCTACGCGCTCGATCTCATGAAGTCCTCGCTCGAGGCCGGCCATACGTTGCAACGCGGGATGCAGGTGGTGGAGCAGGAGTTCGCCGACCCGCTGGGCGGCGAGTTCCGCACCGTGGTCGAGCAGACGCGGCTGGGACTGCCGATAAGCCAGGCGCTCGCCGACATGCTGCAGCGGGTACCCGAGGACGACCTGCGGCTGTTCGTGGTCGCGGTCAAGGTGCAGAGCGAAGTGGGCAGCTCGCTGGCGCAGATTATCGCGCGCCTCTCGGATATCGTGCGCACCCGCCAGCGCCTGTTCATGCAGATCCGCGCGCTCACCGCGCAATCGAGGATGAGCGGGATGGTGGTGGGGTTGCTGCCGGTGGTGGTGCTCGGGATGTTCACCATCGTCCAGCCCAGCTACGCCGAGATGTTGTTCTTCGACCACACCGGCCAAATGATTTTGAAGATGGCCGCCGGTCTCGACTTCGGCGCCTTTCTGCTCATTCGCCATATCCTTAAGGTCAAGTTTTGATCAAGATGGCAACTTATGAGTCCTCTGCTAATCAGCTCCCTCGTGTTTCTGATTCTTGCCGGCGCTGCCAGTGCCATCTACGTTTCGGTCACCAGCGGCCGGCACCTGATGCAGGTCCGGATGGGCCAGGTGGGATTCCGGGCGCGCGTCAACATGGCCGCCGCCGGTATGCCGATCGCGGCCAACGATCAGCAAATGACTCGCGCGCTGCTCAAGTGGGCGGTTGGACGCCTGCCCAAGCCCAAGACCGTCACGCCCCAGGCCGAGAAGGTCGGCGAGATGCTCGTGCAAGCGGGCTTCAAAGCCTCCAACGCCGCCGTCTTCCAGCTCAGCAAGATCGCGACGACCGTATGCGGAGTGTTGCTGGGCTTTATTCCGACCATGTCGTTTGGCATGCGCCATGGCTACGTGATGCTGCTGACCATCGCGGGCGCCGCCATGGGCGCATTCATCCCAGGCTACTATCTCAACAAGCGGGCCAAGAACCGCCAGATCGATATCGGCCGCCAGCTCTCCGACGCGCTCGATCTGCTGGTGGTATGCGTTGAAGCCGGGCTCGGCCTGCTGGAAGCGGTCAAAGTCGTTGGCGACGAGACCAAGGCGCAAAATCTCGCCATCGGACACGAGCTTTCGCAAGTGGCGGGCGAGGTCAACGCAGGATCTTCCTTGGGCCAGGCGTTGCGCGCGTTGGCCGATCGCAGCGGGGTTGCCGACCTCAAGCCGCTCGCCGCGACCCTGATTCAGAGCGAGCAACTCGGCGCCGCCATCGGGCCCGCGCTGCGCTCGATCTCCGACGCCATCCGCATACGCCGCCGGCTCAATGCCGAGGAGGCGGCCCAGAAAACCACCATCAAGATTCTTTTCCCGCTGGTGCTGATGATTCTGCCCGCGATGCTGCTCATCATCATTGGCCCGGCGATTGTGCAGACGATTCGCACGCTGAGCTTCTGAACTTCTCCCCGGGGGGGGCGGGGCGGGCTGGCAGTCCCCCCCACCCGTTCCTGCGCCCCTTCCCCCACCTGCGCAGCGCTTGCGGCGGCGGGGCGCGCCTTGGGTTTTTGCGTGTCGCCGTGCGATCCGAGCCTCCATGAGGCGCGACACGCTTGCCGCAGGCGGATAGAATGAAGGCCTCGGAGGCCGGATCGAACTGTCAACTGACATGACGCAGGATGAGGGAGGTGGGCGGATGCGCGGAAGGATTCCGGTGTTTGTGCTGGTTGGATTGATGATCGCGGGATCGCTGGCGGCAGGATGCTTGCAAGTGGCCCCACAACCTCCCGTGCCTGCAACGACGATGAGTTCATGGGGACCGATGGGCGGCTTCGCGATGTCTTCCGGGGCGCCCTGTACTGGCAAGGCGACGCTCAATGACGGCACGGCCTCGGTCAGCGACGCATGTTTCAGCGGCGCCGACAATATCGTGATGTGCACCGACACCACCGCGGCCAATCCGGTCAGGTGCACGCCCGCCTATGGCAGCCTCTCCATCTCCGGCGGCGTTGGCGATTCGATCTCTTATGCACGCATCCGCTGACCTGTTCTGATCTGTGCCGGAGGGGCGCTCTTGACGCGCGCGCTGTGCGGCAATAACCAAGGCGATAGCGAAGCGGTCGGCAATAGCGAAGCGACCTAAATGGAAGCCCCGGTTCTCAGGCAGCGCGGGCTCGAATGGCCCGGCTGCGCGCGTTGCTGAACTGTGCGGCGTGTGCGTGGCCGGTGACGCCGAGGAACAAAGTCAATGTTGAAGGCTGGCGATCCGGCCCCTGACTTTACGCTGTTGGCCGACGACGGCGGGCAGTTCATGCTGTCGAGCCTGCGCGGCCGCAGGGTGCTGGTGTGGTTTTTCCCCGAGGCCGACACACCGGGTTGCAGCCTCGAGGGGCGCGGCCTGCGCGATCACCAGGAGTATTTCGACCACAACGGAATCGTGGTGCTCGGCATCAGTTTCAATAGCGTCGCCGAGAATGCGGCCTTCGCGCGCAAATACAACTTCGGCTTCAAGCTGCTGAGCGATACCGCGCACCAGGTCGCCGTGGCCTACGGCGCCTGCGACAGCCCCGCGGCAAGGTATCCGGAGCGGATGAGCTTTCTTATCGATGCCGGCGGAAGAGTCGAACGCGTTTACGACAAGGTCGATCCGCGCGATCATGCCGCGCAGGTGCTGGCCGAAGTGCTCGGCGTGTGAGGCTAACCGCGACGCGGCCAAGGCGTCCATGAGACATCGGCCACGATGGTCCATGATTCCAAAGCGGTTCGCCAGCTTGCGGCGCGCGCTACCGGCGATTGAGGATCGCGAGGGCGAACTAAGCGGACTGACGCGCGGGTTGGGGGCCGACCGCGGCGAACGGCTTAGTGTCGGGTCTCGTTGCGGTGACGGTCTCTCTGCAAAGCCCGGGAGAAATCGCGCCGCCTGAGCTGGTCACCCCCTCAGCAATCTATCCGATTGGTTCTTTTTAGTTCTTTAGCGGACATCCAACCGTTGTAGAAACCCCAGATTCCTAAGAATATCAATCCAGAGGGCGGGATCATGAAGCAATGCAAATGTTGTGGAAGCCCCTACGAAATTTGGCAAGCAAAGATCGATGATCCAGAAAGTCACCGCACGTGCGCGGTGCTTCTTTGTCTCAACTGCATGGACAAGGCGCGCATGGGTGATAGCGAAGTCTGGCGGAAACTTGCGCAGGTTATGCCAGAGTCTTCGAGGGCCGCGCCTGTGATCCCGGCTTCGGCCAGCCACCGAGTGGATGGTTCTTCCGCGAAGACCTCCTAATCTGGATCGTTCTTTTGTTGCAGAATCTCGAAGATTTTCTGGGCAGTGCCCTAGAACTCAGGCTTATTGTCAAACAGGATCTAGCAGGTTGCGGAAAAATGATCGTTTCTCAGTCGATTATGTAGTAGGATAGTGGTCATCCGTGGCGTGAGGAGGATGCGGGAATGCGCGGGACGGACCGGCGGCAGTCTTCGATGTTCAGCTAC
>JAKAVN010000252.1 GCA_021827495.1 Deltaproteobacteria bacterium
TTTGCCAGAAAGTGGTCTCTGGGGGAGATATACCGACAGGTCACGATAGCGGAAAAAGCCTTGATTTACCTAAGGGATTAACTGGAGCGGGTGATCGGTTTCGAACCGACGACCTTGTGCTTGGCAAGCACACGCTCTACCAACTGAGCTACACCCGCCCCATGCCTGATTGTCGCGCGGCCGGATAGATCCGTTTATCCGCCCGCGCGCGGCTTGTCAAACCGCCGCTCGCCGCGCCGGCGCCTTGACCCGCGCGCCCAGCACCGCCCGCGCCTTAAGGTAGTAGTCCACGCCCGACCATACGCTGACCACCATCGCGATCCACAACACGAACATCCCGGCCGCGAAAAAGTCCACGTGGAAGTACACGTAGTGGATCAACAGGCCCTGAATCGCGATCGACTGCAGCGCCATCTTGTACTTGCCCAGTTCCTCGGCGGCCATCACCTGACCCTCCGCCGCCGCCATCGCGCGCAGCCCCGTGACCGCGATCTCGCGCGTCACCAGCACCACCACCATCCAGGCCGGCACCCGCGGCAAGCGCGGCATCGCCGCCAGCATGATCAGCACCGACGTCACCACCAGCTTGTCCGCCAGCGGATCAAGAAACTTGCCCAGCGTGGTGCCCGAGCCGTAGCTGCGCGCGATATAACCGTCGAAGAAGTCGCTCAGCGTGGCGATGAAGAAGACGCCGCCCGCGATCGCCGACGGCACCGGCCCCGGAAACACCAGCAGGCATACCAGCACCGGCGCCAGCGCGATACGCATCAGGGTCAGCAGATTGGGTGCGGTCAGCTCCATGATGCGGCCCAGAGGCCCTTCCCTGCTCGCTTTATTCCGCGCACGCCGCCTCGATACCCGTCTTCCACGAGGATATGGCAATCCATCCTGAGGGGCAATCGAGCCTGTCCAAACGCCTAACTTGGCAACCAACTTGACGGCCCTCGTTTACGTCGCATACGGTCAGATATGGTCGATTTGTTCAACTGCGGCGGCTATTTTGCGCTATCCGGCTCGCCCATCGCTCTTGCGCTTGAAAATTACCGCGCCGGTTTCATGCCATGAACGCGGCGCGCAACGGCAGCTTCGAGAGCGACTTCCTGGTCATCGGCAGTGGCATCGCCGGGCTCATCTTCGCGATCAAGGCGGCCGAGGCCGGCACGGTCACGGTGCTGACCAAGGCCGCCAGCAACGAGGCCAACACCGCCTACGCGCAGGGCGGAATCGCCAGCGTGTGGAGCGTCGACGACTCCTTCGAGTCGCACGTCGACGACACGCTGCGCGCCGGCGCCGGCCTGTGCAATCGGCACGCCGTCGAGACCATCGTGCGCGACGGCCCCGAGGCGGTGCGCGAGCTGATCGCGCTCGGCACGCGGTTTACGCGCGTCGAGGAAGGCGGCGAGGACGAATACGACCTCGGCCGCGAGGGCGGCCATAGCCATCGCCGCGTGCTGCATGCGCAGGACCTCACCGGCCGCGAAATCATGCGCGCGCTCGGCGAGGCCGCCGCCTCACGGCGCGACCTCCGTGTGCTGGAGAACAAGGTCGCGGTCAACCTGCTGATGGAGCCCGGCGCGCATGGCGGCGACGGCGCGCGATGCTGGGGTGCGTACGTGCTCGATCGCGCAAGCGGTGCGGTCGATAAATTCGTGGCGCGCGCGACCCTGCTCGCCACCGGCGGCGCCGGCAAGGTCTATCTCTACACGACCAATCCTGACGTCGCCTCGGGCGACGGCGTCGCGATGGCCTATCGGGCGGGCGCGCCGGTCGCCAACATGGAATTCATCCAGTTCCATCCCACCTGCCTCTATCATCCGGCCGCCAAGTCGTTCCTGATCTCCGAGGCGCTGCGCGGCGAGGGCGCGATCCTGCGGCTGCCCGACGGCACCCCCTTCATGAAAAGCTACCATCCCGACGCCGAACTCGCGCCGCGTGACGTCGTCGCCCGCGCGATCGATTCCGAGATGAAGCGCCACGGGCTGGACTACGTGTTGCTCGACATCAGCCATCGGCCAGCCGATTTCGTGCGCAGCCGCTTTCCCAACATCTTCAACCGATGCTTGAGCTTTGGTTTCGACCTGACCCGCACGCCGATCCCGGTGGTGCCGGCCGCCCATTACATGTGCGGCGGCCTGATGACCGACCTTAATGCGCGCACGCCGCTCGCCCAGCTCTACGCGGCGGGTGAGACCGCGATGACCGGATTGCACGGCGCCAATCGTCTCGCCTCGAATTCATTGCTCGAGGCGGCGGTGATGGGCCGGCGCGCGGCCGCCGCGGCGCGCGAGGACCTGGCCGCCGCCGGAGAGCGGTGCCCGCCGGATTTCCCGCGATGGGATCCCGGGCGCGCGATGCGCAGCGAGGAGCGCGTGCTGATAACCCAGAGCTGGGACGAGATCCGCCGCCTGATGTGGAACTACGTAGGGATCGTGCGCAGTAACCATCGCCTGGCGCGCGCGATGCGCCGCCTCCAGCTAATCAAGGAAGAGGTCTACGGCTACTACTGGGACCACCTGATCGACTCCGACCTTATTGAACTGCGCAACCTGGTCGAAGTCGCCGAACTGGTGGTGCGCTCGGCGGCGGCGCGCAAGGAGTCGCGCGGACTTCATTACACTGTCGATTATCCCGAGCGCGACGACGCGCACTGCCTGCACGACACCGTGATCGCGAAGAGCACGTAATCCGCGCCGCTCGCGCTTAGCTGGCCGGCGCGGCGGGCGGTGCGGCCTTGGGAGCATTCGCCGCGAAGCTATACATCAGCTTGTCGCCGGCGAGATCGACCTTGGCCACCCCACCCTTGCTGAGCGCGCCGAACAGCACCTGGTCGGCCAGCGCGCGCGCGACCTCCGACTCGATAAGCCGCCCCAGCGGACGCGCGCCGAA
>JAKAVN010000068.1 GCA_021827495.1 Deltaproteobacteria bacterium
GGCCTTCGAGATTTGCGATCAGCTCGGCGAGGCCCCGACGCATCAGTTTTTGCCGGTTGGCAACGCGGGCAATATCACGGCCTGCTGGGCCGGCTACAAGGAATACAAGAGCGGCGGGCTCTCGACGCGGTTGCCTAAGATGATGGGTTACCAAGCGGCCGAGTCGGCGCCGATCGTGCTCGGCCATCCGATCGACGACCCGCATACGGTGGCGACGGCGATCAAGATTGGCAACCCGGCGAGCTGGAGAGGCGCCGAGGCCGCGCGCGACGAATCGGGCGGCCTAATCGACCTCGTAACGGACGCGGAGATTCTTGCCGCGTATCGGTTAATCGCGGCGCAGGGAGTTTTCGCCGAGCCGGCGTCGGCCGCGTCCGTGGCGGGCGCGCTCAAGTACGGCGCGACCGGCGGGCTTCGGCCGGGCTCGGTCGTGGTATGCACGCTCACTGGCCACGGGCTCAAGGACCCCGACACGGCGCTTAAGAATCTCAGCAACACGATCGTGGTCGAGCCCGACGTTGGCAAGGTGCTGAAAATTCTCCAGGGCGGGTAACGGAACTCGGAATAGCCGCAGACCCCGTTGCGCGCGGCCAGCCTCTACAAAGGCCCGGCAGCGGCGGGAGCGGCGGCAACGGAGCCGCGGCGCGAGTGTTGGTGAAAAATGAAGTACGTCATCATTCACGGCGACGGGATGGCGGATTGGCCGTGCGACGAGCTGGGCGGCAAGACTCCGCTGGAAGCGGCCAACAAGCCCAACATGGATCTGCTCGCCACGCGCGGCGAATTAGGATTGGTCGCGACCATCCCGCCCGGGATGCCGTCGGGCAGCGACATCGGCACGATGACGATGCTCGGCTACGACCCGGCGCGCTATCACACCGGACGCGCGCCGATCGAAGCGGCCAGCCAGGGAATCGAGCTTGCGCTCGACGACGTCGTGTTCCGGATGAACCTGGTCTCGCTCGAGTCGGGCGCGGACGGCGCGCTGATGATGGACGACTTCACTGCGGGCCATATCACGAACGAGGAAGCCGCGAAAATTGTCGCCGACCTGCAAGCCCGGCTGGCCGGCAACGGCATCGAATTCCACGCTGGCGTCAGCTATCGCCATCTGATGGTGTGGCACGGCGGTCCCAACGGCGCGCGTCTGACCCCGCCGCACGACATCACCGGCAAGCCCGCCGGACCGCATCTGCCACAAGGCGAGGGCGCCGAGCGGCTGCGCGCGATCATGGATAGCGCGGCGGCGATTCTGCGCGAGCATCCGGTGAATCGTGCGCGAAGGGCGGCGGGCAAACCGGCGGCGACCTCCGTATGGTTCTGGGGGCAGGGCCGGCGTCCCGCTCTGCCGACGCTGAAGGAGCGCTTCGGGGTCGAGGGCTCGGTCATCTCGGCGGTCGACCTGGTCAACGGGCTGGGCAGGCTGGCGGGACTCGGGCGTATCAGGGTGCCGGGCGCGACCGGCTTCCTCGACACCGACTACGCGGCCAAGGCGCGTTACGGGATCGAGTCGCTCGCGCGTCGTGACTTCCTGCTGCTGCATATCGAGGCACCCGACGAAGCGGGCCATATGGGACGCGCGGATTTGAAGCGCGAGGCGATCGAGCGGATCGACGAGCTGATCATCGGTCCGCTGTTGCGCGATTTGCCGGCACTCGGCGACTTCCGCCTGCTGCTGATGCCCGACCATGCGACGCCGTGCAAACTGAAAACGCACTCGAACGAGCCGGTACCCTTTGCTATGCTCGGGCCGGCAAGCGGCAGCCGCGCACCCGCGCGGCGCTACACGGAGGCCGAGGCGGCCCGCACAGGCGTTTCGGTGATGCATGGCTATCGGCTGATCGAGTCGCTGTTCGGGACAACCCAGCGTCCCCGTGCCGATGCTGGCTGCTGATGGAGGCCCGCCGGACGATGGAGCGAAATCTCGCCCTGGAAGTTGTTCGCGCCACTGAAGCGGCGGCGCTGGCCGCGGCGCGCTTTATCGGTAGAGGCGACGAGCGGGCCGCCGACCGCGCCGCGTGCGACGCGATGCGCAAGGCGCTCAACTCGATCCCCTTCGACGGCAAAATCGTAATCGGCGAGGGTGAGCAGGGTTCGACCGACCTGCTCTATGCCGGCGAGATCGTCGGCACCGGCATCGGGCCGGAGGTTGACGTCGCGCTCGACGCGCTCGAAGGCCCGCACCTCTGCGCCTCCGGCGGCCCCAACGCGCTTTCGTGCGTGGCGCTCGCCGAGCGCGGCAAGGTCCTCAAATGTCCCGACACCTATATGGACAAGATTGCCTGCGGTCCGATCGGCCGCGGCGTGATCAACCTCGACCGTTCGCCCACCGACAACTTGAAGGCGCTGGCCGAGGCCAAGAAGGTCTATGTCGAGGATCTGCGCGTCGCGATCCTCGATCGCCCGCGCCACGAGAAGCTGATCACGGAAGTCCGCAAGGCGGGTGCGGGCATCAAACTGCTCCCGGCGGGTGATCTCGCCGCGGGGGTGGCGACCACGCGCCCGGAGAGCGAGATCGATTTGTTGATCGGCGCCGGCGGGGCGCATCAGGGCGTGCTCGCGGCTTCGGCGATTCGCTCGGCGGGCGGCGAGATGCAGGCGCGCTTCGCGCCACGCAACCAGCAGGAAGCCGAGGCCTGCCTGAGCTGCGGGATACTTGATCTTAAGCGGCGCTTTACGCTCGAGGAGTTGGCGGGCGATAACGTTATGTTCGCCGCGACCGGGGTGACGACCGGCGACTATCTGTACGGCGTGCGTTTTTTCTCGGGCGGCGCGCGCACCAACAGCGTGATGATGCGTTCGAAGACCCGCACGCTGCGCTACATCGAGGCGCTCCACCACTTCGACTTCAAGCCAGAATACTGAGAGCCGCGCGTTTCACGCCCGGTCCGCGCGGCCTGGCGAGCGCCGCGGCGCGCGTTGCGCCGGCCAGCGTTCCGCCCTAAGCTCGGCACATGGCCGCCCGCATCGTCACTGTCTATATCGATTACAAAAGCCCCTACGCCTATCTTGCCAAGGACCCTGCCTGGGAGCTGGAGCGCGAGTTCGAGGTACGCCTGGACTGGTTGCCCTATACGCTCAACATCCCGGAGTTTCTCGGCACGGTCGAGGGCCGCAACGCCCATCAATGGCGCCGCGTCCGCTACAGTTACATGGACGCCCGCCGGCTCGCCAATCGCCGCGGCCTGAGCCTGCGTGGCCCGCAGAAAATCTTCGACTCTTCGACTGCCGCGATCGGGATGCTCTATGCGCAGCGCCACGGCGTCTTGCGCGAGTATAACGATCTGGTCTTCGAGCGCTTCTGGAAGCGCGCGCTGGATATAGAAGACCGCGAAGCCATTCGCGCGGTGCTGCTTGAGTCCGGCGCGCCGGCTTCGGACTTTTTTGATTTCCTCGACGCCGACGGCCGGCTGGCCCACGAGCGGATTTGTCGTCAGGCCGAGGAAATCGGCGTATTTGGCGTGCCGACCTTCGTGGTCGAGGGCGAGATCTTCTGGGGCGGCGACCGGCTCTGGATGGTGCGCGAGAAGCTCGCCACGCCGCCGCCGGCACGATGATCGCGCGGGCGCGCCGCGCCTGCTGGAAATCTTCCACCACCGCGCGGCCAGCCGGACGCGGTACGAACTGCGAGGAGGAAACTTAGTGGAACTCAGGGACATCATATTCGACCAGGCGGCGGTGGCGACGTTGACCGTCAACCGGCCCGCCGCGCTCAACGCGCTCAACCGCACCGTGCTCGAGGACATCGCGCGCGTGCTGCGCGCGGTGCGCCACGATCCCGCCGTGCGCGTGCTGATCGTGACCGGCGCGGGCGACCGCGCTTTCGTCGCGGGCGCCGATATCGCCGCGATGTCCGAGATGCCGGCGATCGAGGGGCTCGAATTCTCGCGCCTGGGCCATCGCGTGATGCGGAGCTTCGAGGACCTGCCGATCCCGGTCATCGCCGCGGTCAACGGCTTCGCGCTCGGCGGTGGACTCGAGCTGGCGATGGCGTGCGACTTGATAATCGCCAGCGAGAAGGCGCGGTTTGGCCAGCCCGAGATCAACCTGGCGCTGATTCCGGGCTTCGGCGGCACTCAGCGCCTGCCGCATCGGATCGGCCACGCGCGCGCCCGCGAGTTCGTAATGACCGGCGGCATGTTCGACGCCAAGATGGCGCTCGCGCTGGGACTGGTGAACCAGGTCGTCGCGCCCGAGCAAGTGATGCCGGCGGCGCGCATGCTCGCCGAGCAGCTGGTCTCGAAGTCAGCCGTCGCATTGCGCCAGGCCAAGGCCGCGCTGCGCGCGTCGTTCACGATGGAAGAGGACGCGGGGCTGCGCTTCGAGCAGGAGGCTTTCGGGCTGGCCTTTGCCAGCGAGGACCGGGTCGAGGGCACGCGCGCGTTTGTGCAGAAGCGTGATCCCAAGTGGCAGCACAAATGAGCGCAAGGGCGGGGCAGTTCCAGCGGCCCCATCGGCGAGTTTCTATAGCCGCTGCCGGTCGATTAAGATAATGGAGGTTGCCGGCCGCTGCCGGTGCGAAGCCAGGTGCGGAAGCGGTGATGGACCTCGAACTCAGCGAAAACCAGCGCGCGGCGCGTGACACGGCGCGCCGCTTCGCGCGCGAGCGTCTGAGCACGGTCGGCGTCGAAGTCGACCGCACCCACGGCTTTCCCGCCGCGGCCGTCGCCGAGCTGGGACGGCTCGGCATGATGGGCATTTTTATCCCCGAGCAGTACGGCGGCGCGGGTCTGGATCACGTCAGTTATTCGCTGGTGATCGAGGAACTCGCCGTCGAATGCGCCTCCACGGCGGTTATCGTTTCGGCCCATTCCTCACTCGCCTCGTGGCCGATTCTCGGGCTGGGCACCGAGGAGCAGCGCAAGCGCTACCTGCCGAAAATGGCGGCGGGCGAATGGATCGGATGCTTCGCGCTGACCGAGCCGCAGGCCGGTTCCGATGCCGCGGGCCAGCGCACCCGCGCCGTGCGCGACGGCGACAGCTACGTCATCAACGGCACCAAGAATTTCATCACCAACGGTCCCGAGGCCGCGGTGGCGGTCGTCTTTGCCAATACCGATCCGTCGGCGGGCCATCGCGGCATCAGCGCCTTCATCGCCGAGACCGCGCATCCCGGATACCAGGTGGTGCGGATCGAAGAGAAAATGGGCATCTGCGGCTCGCACAGCGCGCAACTCAGCTTCAGCGATCTGCGCGTGCCGCGCAACAACCTGATTGGCAAAGAGGGCGACGGCTTCAAGGCCGCGATGAAGACGCTCGACGGCGGACGGATTGGAATCGCCTCGCAGGCGATCGGCATCGGGCGTGCGTCGCTGGAGGCCTCGCTGCGCTACGCCCAGGAACGCCAGAGTTTCGGCAAGCCGATCGCGGGCTACCAGGCGATCCAGTGGAAGCTCGCCGACATGGCGGTCGAGATCGACGCGGCGCGCCTGCTGACGCATCGCGCGGCCACGCTCAAGGACGCCGGGCGGCCTTGCACGGCGCAGTCGGCGATGGCAAAGCTTTTTGCAGCCGAGGCCGCGATGAAGGCGGCGACCGAGGCGATTCAGGTCCACGGCGGCTACGGCTACACCAAGGAATTCAAGGTCGAGCGTTACTTCCGCGACGCCAAGATCACGGAGATTTACGAAGGTACTTCGGAGATTCAACGGCTGGTAATCTCGAGCCACGTACTTGAGGACCGGTGAGGGCAGGCGTGAGCACCAAGCGTCAATGGCTGGACAGCACTTATAAGAAGGGGCCGGAGCGGCCGGTGCGTTTCTCGACCGTCTCCGACCTGGAGATCGAGCCGCTCTACACGCCCGAGGACGTCACAGGCGGCTACGAGAGCGCGCTTGGCAACCCGGGCGAGTATCCGTACACGCGCGGCGTGTACGAGTCGATGTACCGCGGGCGGCTGTGGACGATGCGCCAGTTCGCGGGCTTCGGCCTCGCCGAGGACACCAACCGGCGCTTCCACTTTCTGCTCGCGCAGGGCCAGGACGGGCTATCGACCGCCTTCGACATGCCGGGCCTGATGGGTTACGACGCCGACCACGAGCGCGCGCGCGGCGAGGTCGGACGCGAGGGCGTGTCGGTATCCTCGGTCCACGACATGGCGCGCCTGTTCGATCGCATCCCGCTCGACAAGGTGTCGACCTCGATGACGATCAACTGCTCGGCCTCGGTGCTGCTGGCCATGTATCTCGTGGTGGCGGAGCGCCAGGGGGTGCCTTGGGACAAGGTCGCCGGCACGATCCAGAACGACATGCTCAAGGAGTTCATCGCGCAGAAGGAATGGATCTGTCCGCCGCGGCCGTCGCTCAGGATCGTCACCGACATGATCGAGTTCTGCGCGAAAAGGGTCCCGCGCTGGCACGCGGTGTCGATCTCCGGCTACCACATCCGCGAGGCCGGCTCGACCGCGGTGCAGGAGCTGGCGTTCACCCTCGCCGACGGAATTTGCTACGTCGAGGACGCGGTCGCACGCGGCCTTGGGGTGGACGAGTTCGCGCCGCGCCTGTCGTTCTTCTGGGATTTGCACAACGACTTCCTCGAGGAGGTCGCCAAGCTGCGCGCGGCGCGCCGGATGTGGGCGCGCGTCATGAAGGAACGCTTCGGCGCGAAGAACCCGCGCTCGATGATGCTGCGCACGCATGCGCAGACCGCCGGCGTTTCGCTCACCGCGCAGCAGCCGCTCAACAACGTCGTGCGGGTCGCGATCCAGGCGCTGGCCGGCGTGATGGGCGGCGTGCAATCGCTGCATACCAACTCGCTGGACGAGACGCTGGCGCTGCCCACCGAACAGTCCGTGATGGTGGCGCTGCGCACGCAGCAGTTGATTGCGGAGGAGACCGGCGTCACCAACACGATCGATCCGCTGGGCGGGAGCTACGCGGTCGAGGCGCTCACCGATCGCATGGAGCGCGACGCGACGGACTACATCCGGCGCATCGACGAGATGGGCGGGATGATCAAGGCGATCGAGACCGGCTATCCGCAGCGCGAGATCGCCGATGCGGCGTTCACCTACCAGCGCCAGCTCGAACAGGGCGTCAAGACCGTGGTCGGCGTCAACAAATACTCGATTCCCGAGGAGATAAAGATCGAGACCCTGAAGATCGACCCCGCCATGGAGGAAATGCAGGTCCAGCGGGTGCGCAAGATGAAGCGCGCGCGCAACGCGATGGCCGTGCGCGAGGCGCTCGCCCGCGTCGCCGAGGCCTGCCGCGAAGGCGAGAACCTGATGGAGCCGATTTGCGAGGCGGTGCGGCGTGAGGCGACGGTCGGCGAAGTTTGCGATGTTTTCCGCAGCGAGTTCGGCACCTATAGCGACCCAGGCTGGATTTAACGTGGTGGAGAAAAGACTCAGAATCCTGGTGGCGAAGCCCGGCCTGGACGGGCATGACCGCGGCGCCAAGATCATCGCGCGGGCGCTGCGCGACGGCGGTTTCGAGGTGATCTACACGGGGCTGCATCAGACCCCCGAGATGATTGCCGAGGCCGCGGTGCAGGAAGACGTCGACGCGGTCGGGCTCAGCATCCTGTCGGGCGCGCACATGACGCTGTTCCCCGAAGTGATGCGGCTTCTGAAGGAGCGCGGCACGGGCGATATCGCGGTTTTCGGCGGCGGGATCATCCCCGAGGACGACGCCCGCAAGCTGCGCGCGATGGGGGTCAAAGAGGTCTTCACGCCCGGCGCTTCGACCGAGGACATCGTTAAATGGCTGCGCGAGAACGTACGGCCACGCGAATGACGCGCAGCGGCCGGCGGCCCCGGCGGAATTCCTGCGATGAACTTTGAGCTTAGCGACGAGCAGCGCACGATCCGCGACACGCTGCGCCAGTTCGCCGAACGCGAGATCAAACCGCACTCGGCGAAGTGGGACAAAGAGGAAATTTTCCCGCGCGAGGTGATCGGCAAGCTCGGCGAGCTGGGCTTCATCGGCGTCTCCTTTCCCGAGCGCTTCGGCGGCGGCGCCGCCGATACGCTGAGCCAGGCGCTGGTGGTCGAGGGGCTCTCGCGCTACGACGCATCCGTGGGTCTCGCCTGCGCCGCCCACATGTCGCTCTCCAGCGGCCATATCAACCTGTTCGCCGCCGAGGAGCAGCGCGCGCATTACCTCCCCGCGATGGTCGCGGCGCAAAAGCTCGGCGCCTGGTGCCTCACCGAGCCAGGCTCCGGCTCGGACGCCGCGGCGATGAAGACGCGGGCGGCGCGTGCGGGCGACCACTTCGTCATCAACGGCTCCAAGATGTTCATCACCAACGGCTCGGTCGCCGATGTTTACGTTGTGATGGCGGTGACCGATGCGGGCCAGAACCGCTCGGGCGTCTCGGCCTTCATCGTCGAGCGCGGCGCGCCCGGCCTGTCCAACGGACGGCGGATCGAAAAGCTCGGGTTGCGCGCCTCGGACACCGCCGAGGTGATCTTCGACAACGTCGCGGTGCCGGCGCGCAACCTGATCGGCGAACTGGGCGAGGGCTATCGCCAGACGCTCAAGGTGCTGGAGGGCGGCCGGATCGGAATCGCGGGGTTCGCCGCTGGAATCGCGCGCGGCGCGTTCGAAGAGGCGACCGCTTACGCCAAGGAGCGCAAGCAGTTCGGCAAGCGGATCGCGGATTTCCAGGCGATCCAATTCATGCTGGCCGACATGGCGACGCGCATCGACGCCGCCTGGGTGCTGATGTGCCGCGCGGCGGCGCTGAAAGATCAGGGCCGGCCGTTCGGGCGCGAGGCCGCGATGGCGAAGCTGTACGCTTCGGAGACCGCCATGTGGTCGACCATCAAGGCGGTGCAGATTCACGGCGGCTACGGCTACATGGCGGAGTTTCCGGTCGAGCGTTTCATGCGCGACGCCAAGCTCGCGGAAATCGGCGAGGGCACCAGCGAGGTGCAGCGCATGATCATCGCGAAGTCGCTGCTGCGCGACGGCTATTTGCCCGCGTAGCCTTGCGCACCGCCGATCTTCCGTAGGGGCCGCTCGGGAGCGGCCCTTGTCCATTTTTGGCGCGCCGTGCGGCGTGATCGCCAAAAGCGCAACTGATGCTAAATAGGAGAGTGCAGGGAGGGTTCCCCGATGAAAGTGCTGTTCGAGAAAAAGGGACCGATCGCCTACGTCACGATCAATCGCCCGGAGCGGCTCAACGCCTGCGATTTTGAGACCTACGGACGGCTCGCGCAGATCTGGCGCGAGTTCGGGGACGACCCGGCGCTGCGCGTCGCGATCTTCACCGGCGCGGGTGAGCGCGCGTTTTGCGCCGGCAGCGATATCAAGTCCAACTACGTCGAGCGGCCTAACGAGGAACTGCTCGATGCGCCGTACCCGGTGATGTTCGAGTTGACCAAGCCGATCATCGCGGCGATCAACGGCCACGCCAACGGCGGCGGGCTGGAACAGGCGCTCTGCTGCGATATCCGGGTGGCTGCGGATCACGCGCAGTTCGGGCTTGGCGAGGTGCGTCTGGGATGGCTGCCGGGCGGCGGCGGCACGCAGCGGCTGCCGCGGCTGATTCCGCTCGGCCGCGCGCTGGAGCTGCTCTACACCGGCGACCGGATCGGCGCCGACGAGGCGCTGCGCCTGGGGCTGGTCGACCACGTGGTGCCGATGGGCCGGCTGATGGCGAAGTGCGAGAAGATCGCAACCGAAATCTGCAAGAGCGCGCCGCTCGCCGTGCAGCGGATCAAGCAGGCGGCGCTGCGCGGCCTCGACCTGCCGCTGGCCGACGGGCTCGGACTTGAGCGCGAGTTGTACAAGTGGCTGCAGGGCACCGAGGACGCGCGCGAGGGCGCGCTCGCGTTTGCCGAGAAACGCGCACCGCAGTGGAAGGGGAAGTAGGCGCGCGCCGCGTTGGTGATGCGCGCGGCCTGTTCAACCGCCGCCCGCGGTGTTGGGCCGGCGCTGTTAAAGGGAGCCCGCGGCTAGGGCGATGAATTCGCGCTTGGGTTTAATCGCCGCGCTGGCGGCGATGGCTTGGCTGGCGGCGGCGGCGGCTCCCGCCGCCTGCGCGCCGACGCCCGCTCCGGCCGACGTGCTCACCTTCCACAACGACAATTTTCGCAGAGGCAGCAATCCGCACGAGACGATCCTCACGCACGCCAACGTCAACCCGAAGACCTTCGGCAAGCTCTTCTCCTACCCGGTCGACGGCTATCTCTACGCCGAGCCGCTGTACGTCTCGCAGCTCGCGATCCCCGGCCAGGGGACGCATAACGTGGTCTACGTTGCGAGCGAGCACGACAGCGTTTACGCCTTCGACGCCGACGGTTCCAACGCGGCGCCGCTCTGGCAGGTGAGCTTCATCGATCCGTCCAATGGTATCACCACGGTTCCATCGAGCGACCTCAGCTGCGACAACCTGGTGCCCGAGATCGGCATCACCGGGACACCAGTAATCAGCCTCGACAAGCAGGCGCTGTACGTGGTCTCCGAGGTCAAGAATCAGAATACGGGCGACTACACCATGCAGCTGCACGCGCTCGACCTCGCGACCGGCGCCGAGAAGTTCGGCGGTCCGGCCGCGATCAGCGCGACGGTTGTCGGCCAAGGCACCGGCACTGACGGCGGCCACGTGTCGTTCAACACCATGCGCGCAAATCAGCGCCCTGCGCTGCTGCTCTCGGGCGGCATGGTCTACCTCGCGTTCGCTTCCAACTGCGATCTTGGAGATTACCACGGATGGCTGATGGCCTACGATGCGGCGACGCTCGCGCGGAAGGCGGTCTTCAACTCCACGCCCAACGGCAGCGAAGGCGGAATCTGGCAGAGTGGCAATGGCCCTTCGGCCAGTGGGTCCGGCAATATCTTCATCGGAATCGGCAACGGCACTTTCAACGGTGATCAGCCGAATCCGACCGAATACGGCGACAGCTTTGTGAAGCTCAACCCGAAAACGCTTCGTCTGCTCGACTACTTCACTCCTTCCAACCAAGCCAATATGCAGGCCAAAGACAATGACGGCGGCGTCACCGGCGCGCTGCTGCTGCCATACCAGTACTTCGGGTCAGTGGCCTATGAACTCGTGGGCGGAAATAAGTCCGGCAGGTTCTATCTTCTCAATCGCGCGGCGATGGGGCAGTTCTGCCCGGCGTGCAACGACGCCCAGGCGGTCGAAGTAATCAACGCCGGTGGCAAGCTGTTCGACGCGCCGGCCTTTTCTCACGGCCTGCTCTACATCGGCGCGGTCGGCGTCCGGCTCAAGGCGTGGCAGCTTATCAACGGGCGCCTGTCGGCGAGTCCGGTGGCGAAGAGCGCGACCGTCTTTGGCTATCCCGGCACCAGCCCCGCGGTTTCCAGCAACGGTAGCGCCCAGAGAATCGTGTGGGCGCTCGACGTGAGCGGCTATGCGAGCGCCGATCCGGCGGTGTTGCACGCCTACCGGGCCTTCAATCTGTCGGAGCTTTACAACAGCGCGCAGGCGTCAGGCTCGCGCGATACCGCCGGGCCCGCGGTCAAGTTCACCGTCCCGACGGTAGCCAACGGCAAGGTTTACGTCGGCACGCAGACCGAGCTTGACGTTTACGGGCTGCTGCCGGCAACTCCCTAAGCCGTCGCGCCGCGCTGGAACGCCCAAGCTTGGGGTCGTTCCTGCCGCTATGGCATAAGCATCGGGGATGGCCCGCCAAAACGGGAGCGGCGGCGGCGCATCGCCAGTTTCGCGCGCCGCCTGATTGCGGGCGCATAGCACCTGCCTGCGGCCGGACGTGAAGCCGCCGAGAAGCTTGTTGATGAGACGCGATCCTCGAACACGCTGATGAAGCGCTGGAAAGAGAGCGCGCCCGCGGGCTGACAGGAAGGTGCCGGGCGCGCGCGCGTTCACTTGGCGGCTTCGCGCACCGGTTGGACCGTCTCACCGTCGCGCGCCGACTGTCCGACGTTGACCGCGATCAGATCGTTGTTGCCGACGCCGCTGGTAATCTCGACCGCCACGCCGTTGTCGTAACCGAGGGTGACTTCGGCCAGATGCAGCCGGGTGCCGCGCACGATCGGCACGTAGGTCTTGTTGTCGCGAAATATCAGCGCGTCATCGCGCACCAGCGGCACGCCGGCGGGAACCGCCACGGTGAAGTCCGCGGTGCCATACATGCCCGGATACAGCGCAAGATCCAGGTTGGGCAAATCCACTTCGACCAGCATCGTGCGCGAATCCGTGGCCAGCGCCTCGGGATGGCGCGTGATTGAGCCTTCGAACTTGCGGCCCGGATATTCGCTCACCATGATCGTGGCGCGATCGCCGTTGTGGATGAATAGCGCGATATTTTGCGGCACATAGCTGTAAACGCGCAGCGGTTTGGTGCGCGCGACGCTCACGATCGCGTCCGTCACGCTGGTCGCGCTGGTCGCTTCGGGGATCAGGTGGCCCGGATCGACGTCGCGCGCGCTCACGATTCCGTCAAACGGCGCCATGACCCGCTCATAGGCCTGGGTCGCCCGGAGCTGTTCGTAGGCCGCCTTGGCCTGGAGCATCGCGGAGTGCGAGTCGTCGGCCGCCTGCTGCGCGATCACGCCCTGCTGCCACAGCGTCTGGTTGCGGCGGTCGGTGACCGCCGCCAGGTTGTAGGCGGCGCGCGCGTTGGCCACCTGCTGATCGGTTTCAGGAGATTCGATGACGGCCAGCAGCTCGCCCGCGCGCACGCGATCGCCCTTGTCCACCGTGATCGTTTTCAGGTAGCCGGGAACTTTGGCGTAGATTTCCGTCTCGTCGAAGCCGCGGGTCGTCGCGGGCAGCTTGACCTCGCGGGTGGTTGGCGAGTGGCCGACCATCGCGACCAGCACGTGCGGACCCGCGTCGGCTAACGCGGAGAGCCGCGAGGTCTGGCGGCCGATCCAGCGTTCGCGCGCGAGCACCAGTCCGGCGGTCGCGATCACCACGAGCGCGATCGCGCTGATCCATGCCGCGGCAAAGATTTTTCCCGGCTTTATGGGCGTAACCGCCCTGGGGTCATCTTCCATCATCAAATTCCGATCCGCAGGCTCCGCCGTCACCCTCCGATCACGCGCCTGGCAGCGTAAGCTTTTCGATTTCCGCGTCGCGCTGATGTTTCCCGACGAGGTTGCGGCTGAAGATCGAGTATACCGCCGGCACCACGAACAGCGTCGAGATCATCGCGAACAGCAAGCCGCCGATCACGGCGCGGCCGAGCGGCGCGTTCTGCTCCGAACCGGAGCCCAGGCTTAGCGCCATCGGCAGCATCCCGAGAATCATCGCGAGCGCGGTCATAATAATCGGCCGGAAGCGGATGCGCCCCGCTTCGATCGCGGCCGCCACCGGGCCATAGCCGTCCTCGCGCAGTTCGTTCGCAAAGGTAATCAGCAGGTTGCCATTGGCCACGCCCACGCCGATCGCCATGATCGCGCCCATCAGCGACTCGACGTTGATCGTGGTATGCGTCAGCACCAGCATCCACAGCACTCCCGCCAGCGCGCCCGGCACCGCCATCATGATGATGAACGGCTCGAGCCACGACTGGAAATTCGCGACCATCAGCAGGTAGACCAGCACGATCGCGAGGATCAGCCCCTCGCCGAGGGTGGCGAACGAATCGCGCATCGCACTGCTCTGCCCGCGGATCACCACGCGGGTGCCGGCGGGAAGCTTGCCCAGCTTGCCGATCTCGTGCTGGACCGCCGCGGTCACGCCACCGAGGTCGCGGCCCGACACGCCGCAATCGACGTCGATCACCCGCTGCACCGTGTAATGCGCGACGACAGCGGGGTTCCATCCGTGGCCAATCTTGGCAAGGTTGCCGAGTAACTGGGGCTGCTCGGTGGGTGCGCCGCCGTTGGCTGAGGGGATCGCGGTGGTGCTGAGCGGAAGATTCTTGATCGCGTCGATCGAGTTGAACAGATGCTGCGGGGCCTGGGAGATCACGCTGTAATTGACCCCGCTTACCGGATCGAGCCAGAAGTTGGGCTGCAGCAACTGCGCGCCGCTGAGCGAAGCCAACAGGCTGGCGGCGACCTGTTCCTGGGTGATTCCGAATTGCAGCGCCTTGGTTCGATCCACGTTGACCTTAAGCGCCGGATAGTCGAGTGGTTCGGCGATGCGCAGATCGACGACGCCCGGGATGCGCTGCATGCGGTCCCGCAGGCGCTGCGCAATGCCGTAATCGGCCTCGAGGCTGTTGCCATTGACCTGCGCGTCGATCGCGGCGGGCAGTCCGAAGTTCAGCACCTGGCTCACGATATCCGCCGCCTGAAAGTACGAGGTCACCGCGGGGAACCGGGCCGCCATCGCGGCCCGAATCTTCTGCTCGTACATGGCGGTCGGCTGATGTTCCGGTTTGAGCTGAATCAGCACGTCGGCGTCCTGCGGACCGGTGCTGTCGGTCTGGTAGAAGGCCAGGTCGTAGGAGACCGGAAGACCGATATTGTCGCTGATTCCTTCGAGCTCAGCCGGAGGAATGATGGTTCGGATCGAGCGCTCGATCTGATCGACAATATACTCGGTCGACTCGATGCGCGTGCCGGTGGGTGCGCGCACGTGGAGCCGCATCATGCCTGCATCGACGGCGGGAAAAAAATCCTCCCCGACGATCGGCAGCAACCCAAGCGACAGCAGGATCAGAATCGCGACGCACACCAGCGAAAACGTCCGCCGCCCGATAAATTTCGCCAGCCCGTGCCGGTAGCCCTCCTTGACCCGCTCGAAGCGCGCGTCGAACGCGCGCACGATTGTGGCCCAGCGCCCATGCCCGAGATGATCTTGCTGATCGTCGGGCAACAGATAGCGCGCCATCGAGGGCACCAGCGTTCGCGACAGCAGATACGACGTGAGCATCGCGAACACCACCGCCAGCGCCAGCGGGGTGAAGAGAAATCTGGCGACTCCCGTGAGCAGCACGACCGGAAAGAACACGATGCAGATCGACAGCGTGCCGATAAAGGTCGGCCCCGCGATCTGCGCGGCGCCGTCAAGGATCGCCGCGAGCAGCGGCTTGTGCATCGCGTGGTTGCGATGGATGTTTTCGATCTCGACCGTGGCGTCATCGACCAGCATCCCGACCGCCAGCGCGATTCCGCCCAGCGTCATCGTGTTGATGGTCTGGCCTGAGAGCTTGAGCCCGATGATCGCGGTCAGAATCGACAGCGGGATCGACGTGATCACGATCACCATGCTGCGCGGCGAACCCAGAAACAGCAGCACCATCAGCGCCACCAGCACCGCGGCGGTGACGGCCTCCTGCACGACGTCCCACAGGGCGGCACGCACGAATCGCGATTGGTCGAAGCTGAGCGAAACCTGCAGTCCTTTGGGCGCGGTCGCCCGGATGAGCGGAATTTTCGCCTTGACCGCATCGACGACCTTCAGCGTCGAAGCGTCGGCGTGCTTGATCACCATCAGGTAGGTCGCCGGGCGCCCGTCAACGCGCACCACGTTGGTTTGCGGCTGATGCGAGTCGGTCACCGGAGCGATATCGCCCAGGAAGACCGGCGCACCACTGGCATATTTGACCGGGAGCCGGTTGAAATCGGCGACCTTCGGCACGCTCATGTTCAGATCAACGTCGTACTCGTAATTTCCGATCTTCGCGGTGCCCGAAGGGATGACCACGTTGGTCGCGGCCAGCGCATTGCCGATGTCATAGGCGGACAGCCCGGTGCCATACAGCGCAGTTGGATCAAGGTTCACCATTACTGAGCGCGAGACGCCGCCCAGCGGCGCCGGCGACGAAAAGCCCGGGATGGTGAAGAGCTGGATGCGGATGAAGTTCAGTCCATAGTCGAACAGGGTCTTGGTCGAGAGCGTTTCGCTATAGATGTTCAACTGCGCGACCGGCACGTTGGTCGCATTATACGAGATGATTTGCGGCGGCTCGGTGCCCCGCGGCAGAATCGTGAGAATCGTCTCGGAGACCGCATCGATCTGCGCGATCGATGCGCCCAGATCGGTTCCCGGCTGGAAATAGATCTCCAATAGTCCGAGTCCGTTGATCGATCGCGACTCGATATGCTCGATGCCGTTGACCGTCGTCGAGTAGGCGCGCTCGCTGATCAGCACCATCCGGCGCTCGACGTCGAAAGCCGACAGGCCCGGGTAACTCCACACCACCAGCACGACGGGCAGATTGATCGCCGGAAAGATGTCCACGTTCATCAGCTCGAACGACAGCGCGCCGAGCACTAGCATCATAAGCGCCATCACCGCGACCGTGAGCGGCCGGCGCAGAGCGAGACGGACTATCCACATAGCGGCAACAGGCGAGTACGACGAACTCTCTCAGGCGGTTTCAAAGCGGCGCCCCCTAAGGGGCGTTTCCGACACGACTGTTGGCCGTGAGAATAGGGCAGAGCGCGGCAAGCTGGCAAGTGCCGCTGCGTGCCGTGCGGGCGCCGGGGGGCGATGCTTCGCCGGCACAGCGATAGCGCGGGGGCGGCCGCGCCCGCTACAATAAGGCGCCCGCCGCGAGGGCTTGGTTGCTCCGGGGGCCGGAAAGTGTCAAAAAAGATGGTTCGGGCGGGGTCGTAGTTCAGCCCGGTTAGAACGCCGGCCTGTCACGTCGGAAGTCGTGGGTTCAAATCCCATCGGCCCCGCCAAAATCTGTTGCGCC
>JAKAVN010000253.1 GCA_021827495.1 Deltaproteobacteria bacterium
ACTGCTTCGGATGCGGCGCGGGCGGCAGCGTGTTCGACTTCTTGATGCGCACGGAGGGCGTCGCCTTTCCCGAGGCGGTGCGTTTGCTCGCCGGACGCTACGGAGTCGCTCTGGTCGAGACCGCACCCGCGGCGACGCGCGAGGACGGCGCGCGCGGCGCGCCCGCGGCGACGCGCGAAGCGATTTACCGCGTCGGCGAGTTCGCGCGCGAGTTTTTCACCGGGCTCTTATGGGAGAGTCAAGAAGGAAAAGCGGCGCGCGACTATCTGCTCAAGCGCGCGATCACGGAAAAAACCGCAAAGGAGTGCAAGCTCGGCTTTGCTCCAGCGGGGTCTGCGGCCCTGACCGCTGCCGCGCGCAAGAAGGGCTTGCTTGAGGCGGCGGCCAAGGCGGGGTTGGTCCGCCCCGACGGCGCCGACGGCTTGCGCGACATGTTTCGCGCGCGCCTGATGTTTCCGATTCACGACGCGCAGGGCAGAGTAATCGCGTTTGGCGGGCGCTCGCTGGATGACAGCGCGCCCAAGTATTTGAACTCTCCCGAATCGCCGGTCTTCAGCAAGGGGCGCACGCTGTTCGGCCTTGACCAGGCGCGCCGCGCCATCGTCGCGACCGACCGCGCGATTGTTGTCGAGGGCTATATCGACGCGCTGGCCCTGTGGCAAGGCGGCTTTCGCGAAACGGTGGCCACTTTGGGTACTGCGCTTACCGTAGAACATCTGCGAACTCTCGGCCGTCACACCCGCAACGTCCTCGCCTGCTTCGACGGCGACGACGCCGGGCGGGCAGCTTCGCTGCGCGCGCTGCCGATCTTTCTCGGCGCTGGGATGCTTGGCCGAGCGGTGTTTTTGCCCAACGGATTCGACCCCGACAAGTTGGTCGCCGAGCAAGGTGCCGCAGCCTTCGCAAGCCTGCTCGATTGCGCCGACCTGCTGATCCATTATTTCGTCAAGAACGAGGCGGCAAGAGCGCGCGGCTCGGTCGAGGGACGGGCCGGGGCGGCGCGGCGCGTGGCCGAAATGTTGCGCAAGGTGCGCGATCCGTTTGAGTTCGATCTGTTGGCGCGCCAGGCGGCGGAAATGCTCGCCGTTGACGAGCAACTTTTGCGTCGCCAAGGAGACCCGGGTGCCGCCGCCGTTCGCGTCTCGGCGCCGGGCCCGGCTACAACACGCATCACCGACGCCGCGGAACTGGCGCGAATCGGCCTGCTGGCGGCGGCCCTAGCTCATCCCGAGTTGCGCTCGGAGATCGCCGCGGGCTTGGCCCCCGACGACGCCCAGGAGTCCGGCCTGAACGCGATAATTACGGAGATTTGTCAGACCCAAATAACCGACGCCGAGCGCCATGCGCTGTTGAGCGCGCAACTGTCCGCGGCGCAGCAGAGCCACATCAGCCTGCTGATGGTTGGTCCGCGCAAGGGCGAGCCGCAGGTGGGCGATCTCCAGACGGCGCGGCGTATGATCGCGGACTTTCACCAGACGCTCAAGCGCATGCGGCACAGGCGCCGAATCGATCA
The DNA here is from genome assembly GCA_021827495.1 of Deltaproteobacteria bacterium. GTDB lineage: Bacteria > Desulfobacterota > Binatia > Binatales > Binataceae > JAKAVN01. The sequence goes on from JAKAVN010000253.1 coordinate 1,514, forward strand.
GGCGCCCCGCCTTGCAAAGGAGCTGCAAACGCAAGGGGACCAGGCCCGGGCGGACCAAGCTGCGCAAGACCTGATAGCGTTTAGGCGAGCGAACGAGCCGCAGTGAGCCGATTGGAGCGCGGGTTGCCTCTCAAACGGTGCCGCGTGCTTACGCCGGTCGGTCGCTGGTGCTAAGATGGCACTAGGGCGGATGTGCTGGTACGGGCCCATAGCTCAGTTCGGTTCAGAGCTGCCGGCTCATAACCGGCTGGTCCCAGGTTCAAATCCTGGTGGGCCCATCCCCATAAAAGCACCCGACTTCCAGGCTTGCCGAGTGCCGGCGTCGATGCGACAGACAAGCGGCGTTGATTTCATCGATACTCCCGGACCGCGGAGGACAAGTTGCGTGAGAAACTAGAGCGCCTAATGCGCCTTCAGGCGCTTGACCTGGAACTAAGCGAAATTCGGCGCACCCTATCGTCGGTTACCAGCGAACTGCAAGAGCTAGAGACCCAGATCGGTGAATCACAGACCGAACTGGAGGGGCTCGAGCTCGAGGACAAGGAAGCTTCCGCCACTCGCCGAGAGCTGGAACAAACGCTGGCCGAAGGCGAGACCCAGATTCGGCTGAAGCGGATGCGCCTGACTTCGGTTCGAAACGAGCGCGAGCTCCAGGCCCTGGAGCATGAAGTCGAAGCGCTCAAGCAGAGCAACCAGCAGCTCGAGACCGAGCTGCTCGCGCGCATCGAAGGCGCCGAACAGAGGGCGCGTCGCGTCAGCGAGCTTAAGACGCTGATCGAGCAAAAGCAAAGCCAACTGCAGGCCGCGCAGAAGAGCAGCGCCGACCGGGTCGAGGAACTCAAGACCGCGCTGGCCAAGCGCCACGCCGAACGCGAGCAGCTCCTTGCGCAAATCGAGCCGCACTTGCGCCAGCGCTACGAGCTGATTCTCGAACGCAGGGGCGGACTCGCGCTGGTGGCGGCGCGCGCCGCGGCGTGCTTGGGATGCCGGATGCGCCTGCCGCCGCAGCTTTACAATGAAATCCAAAGAGGCAAGTCGATAAAGTTTTGCCCTAATTGCCAGCGCATCCTCTACTTCGAGGGCTAGGCCGCCTCCGAGCTTGCGGCCCAACTGCGCCGCTGCGAAACCATCCAGCGCCGAGGGCCGCCGGCCGAGGCGACAGGTTATCTTTCGCCGGTGAGGGCCAGCCACCGTAATGAGCCGGCGAGAGCGGGCCGGCTTTAGCTTCTCAGCAATCCGCGGTCGTGATCGCCCGTTAGAGCGCGCATTGCCGCCGACTTCCGCGAAACCCCCGTTGATTTATAAATTCCCTCGGACATGATAGGTTCGTCGGGTGCGAACCGGAGCGGGCCGGGCGACCGCCCT
>JAKAVN010000254.1 GCA_021827495.1 Deltaproteobacteria bacterium
GAACTCGGCTACCCGAACGGGAAGCGCTGCCCCGCCGCTTATCGCAAGCCTCAGGCGGCCGCCAAGCGCGTCGTGGGCCCGTTTGAAAAGGGTCGAGCCAAGGTTAACGCTAAATTCGCGGTCCAGACGACGGTTCAGTTCGCGAAGCTGGTTGAAGCCGGCATGAACGAACGGCCCGCGCGCCTCGATTTCGTCGACGATGCGGCGGTGAACCGCCTCCCAAAGAGCAGGCACACCGACCACCGCAGTGGGCCGGATATCGGCCAGAGTGCGGGCGAGGCTCGCCGCGTCCACACCGAGCGGATAAACCACGGTAGCGCCGGATGCGAGCGGCAGCAGCATCCCGCATGTGAATTCCAGGGTGTGATGGAGCGGCAGGAGGGAGAGCACCACGTCCTCGCCCGAAAGCGCGAAGATCTTGCCCAGCATCTGGACCTGAGCCGCGAAGTTTCCGTGCGTGAGCGTCACGCCCTTGGGCGCACCGGTCGTACCTGAGGTGAAAACTATCGAGGCCACTGCCGAACGTTCCGGCGCCGCGGGGAGCTCGGTTCCGCGGCGCAGCACGAACGGGCGGTCGAGCCCTTCGAGTTCAAGTTCCACGGCGCCCGCCGCGCCGCTCTTTATACCGTCGCCGAGGCGCCGTGCGACAGCGGCCGAGCGTATCACGGCCTTCGGCGCAGCGATTTCGCTGATCGCCCGCAACTCGTCGGCCGAGACCATCGGGTCAAGCGGCACGGCAATTGCCCCGGCAAACAGAATTGCGAAGTAGGCGAGCACCCAGTCCGGCGAGTTTTCGCCGATGAGCATCACGCGGTCCCCGGGCTCGACACCGCATCCCGCCAGCATCAGCCCCGTGCGTCGCGCTCGGTCGCGAAGTTCGCGGTAGCCAACAGTCACGCGCTCGCCCGAGGGCTTGCGCGCAACCAAAGCCGGGCGCGCACCGTAGCGTTCGGCCGCATGATCGAGCATGGCCAGCAAGGTGCGGAAACGAAGCGCCGTTCGCGTGCGCGATCGGCGGTGGAAATCGAGCTGGCCGAAGATATGGCGGCGCAGGCCCGGCAGGTGAACGTTGGTCCAGTAGTCGGCCCAGTCGAGCCGCTCGGGGTCGTACGGATGGCGCGCAGCGTCGGCCGCCGCCAGACGGCTATAAAGCTCGCGGACGTTGCGCGAGTGGAAGGTATAGGCCAGATCCTGGATGTATGGACGGTAAACCTCGACCAGCGAGCGCGCAAACTCGGCATTGTCCGCAAGCCGGCCGACCCGCTCCTGAAGCTTGCGAGCCCGCGACGATTCCTTGCCCAGAACACCCGCCAACGCCTGCGCCGCCTGCTTGAGTATGCGCGGCAGCCCGCCGCTCAGCAGCTCATAGGTCGGTCGCGAGACCACGACGGCCTCGATATGCGGCGCCAACCGCGCCTGGAGACCACCGGCTGCGCGCTGCTCGCGCCGGTTGCCGAGCCCGGTAAGCTCCACCAGGCGTCCCATCGGAAACGGGTTAACGTCGGAGGTCGCGAGTTGATAGACAGACTCGTGCCGCCCTGCTAACAGCGCCGCCAGAATCGGGATCATGGCGTGCGCCGCAAGGTCCACCGGGATGATATCGAGCACCAGCTTTGGGTTGGCAGGATAAAAGCGATAGCCGCGACCGGACAGGTAGGTAAGCGGCGCGCTCGTGTTCACGCCCTGGTTCCACCCGGGAAACGGATCGCGCAGCGCGCTTTCGATGATTGAGGGCCGGACGACCGCTATACGCAGCTTGTCGCGCGCGGCTAACACCAGTTGCTCGCCGAGGCTCTTGGTATAGCTGTAAGTGTTGGGCCATCCCCAAAACGCGGCGCGCTGCCGGCCAGCCTCCTTGAGCCGCTCCTCAACCCAGCGCTTGCGCCGCGCCTCGAAAGACCCGCCGCTCCCGCCCACGCCGACGGCGTTCAAATCGCCGTTGGCGTCCGCCCCGTTTTGCCCGTCGCCGCCCGTCCCCGGTCCGTCCTCGAACAGCTCGGCTTTGCGCACCTGATCGTGCGACTCTGCTTCGACACGCGCGATCTCAGCCAAGGCGTCACGAATCTCGCGGTCCAGGCGGAATTCCCCAGCGCCGCGTGGGCACCAGTTGACCGGCAGGTCATCCTCGAAACGATGGCCGTCGGCTTCACCCGCCGCGTAGCATGTCGAAACGTGAAGCATCGCCGCTCGCCGCTGCCGACAGAAGGCCAGCACGTTGGCGACTCCGAGCGTGTTGATGGAGAGTGCGCGTTCCAGCGAGGCTTCGAAGTTCACGAGCCCCGCGCAATGCACCACGGCGTCGACCTGGATCGAATCGGGCTCCTTGACCGAGCGATCGAAGAGACCCTTGACACTGATGTCTCCGGCGACCACAGCAAGCTTGTCCTCGACCAGGCGATCGAACCCGTCGCCGGCATGGTCGCGCAGCGGCCCCATTGCGGGTGAATCCAGAATCTCGCGGCGCAGGCGTGCGTGACTGGAGCGGCCGTCGCCCCGGATGAGCAGGTAGATGCGGCCGATCTCCGGATGCCATCGGAGCAGAAGGTAGAGAAAAACCTTGCCCAGAAAGCCGGTCGCCCCGGTAAGCAGAAGCCGCTTGCCAGCCAGAATCTGATCCAGCCGCGGCATTGCGGTCGACGGCGCCAGCGCGCAATCCTTGCCTTTCGGCCTGTGCTTGGCCATCGAGCTGTCCGTCCTTTTATTCCACGTCCGCGATGACCAGCGGCGGCAGATGGAGATAAGTGATTGTGGCGGAACGGCCGAGCTCCGCCGTCGCCTTGGCAATCGCCTCGTCGAGCGTTTCGGCTGACTCCCATCCCAGGCGCGCCGCCACCTGTGGCTCCTCGCACCCCGCCGCA
>JAKAVN010000255.1 GCA_021827495.1 Deltaproteobacteria bacterium
CAACCCGCGCAAGTTCGCGCGGGTTGCGCGAGCGGTCGCGCGCCAAAAGCCGATCGTCGCGGTGAAGTCCGGACGCTCGGCGGCCGGCACCCGGGCCGCTTCGAGCCACTCGGCCGCGCTGGCCAACCTCGACGTGGCGGTGGAGGCGCTGTTTGCGCAAGCCGGCGTGATTCGCACCAGTACGCTGGAAGAGATGTTCGACGTGGTGGCGATGCTTTCGGCGCAGCCGATTCCGCGCGGACCGAGGGTCGGCGTGGTGACCAACGCGGGCGGCCCGGGTATCTTGCTCGCCGACGCGTGCGAGGCGCATGGGCTTACGCTCCCGCCGCTAGCCGAGCAGACGCTCGAGCGGCTGCGATCATTTCTGCCGCCGCGCGCGGGATTTTCGAACCCGATCGATATGACCGCTTCGGCCAGCGCGCAAGACTACGAGCGCGCCGTTGCCACGGTTGGCGCCGATCCCAGCGTCGACGCGCTCGTAGTCATCTATATACCGCCGATGGTGACCAAACCCGAGCAGACGGCGGTGGGAATCGCGGACGGCGCGGGAGAAGTGCCCGCGGAAAAGCCGGTTTTGACCGTCTTCCTCTCCGCGGAGAAGGCGCCGGCTTCGCTCGGTGCCGGCCCTCGCGGGCGTCTCCCCTGCTACGCCTTTCCGGAGAACGCCGCTATGGCGCTTGCGGCGGCGTATCGCTTCGGCCGCTGGCGCGAGCGGCCCGAGGGTGAGAGTGTCAGCTTGGAGCTGTTCGCGCGTGACGTCGTGCGAGCCGTCATCGAGCGAGTGCTGAAAGACAGCGGCGAGCCGTGCTGGCTCGAGCCTCGAGACCTGGCTACGGTTTTGCGTGCCGCCGGCATTGAAGCGGCAGCGGCCGAGCAGACCTCCGTTGCCGAAGCGCCGCTGATCGCCGACCGGCTCGGATACCCGCTGGTCGCCAAGGCGATAGCGCCCGGGCTCATCCACAAAAGCGATGTGGGCGCGGTCATAATGGGCCTGCGCTCGGCCGAAGAAGTGGCGCGCGCCGCGGCGACTTTGGCCGAGCGCGTGCGAGCGATCGGCAAAACTTTGGACGGCGTGCTTTTGCAGCGCGAGATCAGCGGCGGGATTGAGGCCTTGGTCGGCGTCACCACGGACCCAACGTTCGGCCCGCTGGTCGTATGCGGACTCGGCGGGGTAACCGTCGAATTGCTCAAGGACGCTTCCTTCCGGCTGCATCCCGTCACCGACGTGGACGGCGAGGAAATGATAAGCGGGCTGCGCGCAGCTCGGCTGCTGGACGGCTATCGCGGTGCTCCGGCCGCGGACCGCAAGGCGCTGCTCTCGGTGATTCTGCGAGTTTCGGCCTTGGTCGAGGCGGTGCCCGAGATGAGCGAGCTCGACCTCAACCCGGTAAAGGTGCTCGCGCCGGGTCAGGGCGCGGTGGTGGTGGACGGGCGGATGCGGGTGAGGCCGCTCGGGGCGGCGGGTTGAACGGCCGGCGCCGATGCAGATTCTGATCTTCAACTGCGGCAGTTCCTCGCTCAAGTTCGAACTGCTCGACTTCGATCTTTCCGCGCGCGCCCGCGGGCGCACGATCGCGCGCGGGGACTACGAGGACATCGGGCATCCCAACTCAAGACGAGTGTTTATCGACGGCGACGGGCGCAAGACGATCGACAAATCGACGGCGCGCGACCATCCGGCGGCAGCGCTCGATGCGCTGGCGCGACTGCAAGCGACCGAGGCGAAATTAGATTTGGCGGCGGTCGGCCATCGCATCGTCCACGGCGGCGAGCACGTGCGGGAGCCTGCGGTCGCTGACGAAGCGGTGATGCGCGGTCTGGAACAGGCGTCGAAGTTCGCCCCGCTGCATAATCCTGCCGCGCTCGCCACGCTTCGCGCCGTGCAGGAAAAGCTGCCGTCAGCCACGCCCGTCGTGGTCACCGATACGGCGTTTCACTGGACGATGCCGGCGTATGCGCTCACGTACGCGATCCCGCGCGCTCTGGCCGAGAAGCACGGAATTCGCCGCTTCGGTTTTCACGGCATCGGCCACGCGTACATGCTCGAGCGCTACGCCGAACTCACGGGCGTGGCCAAAGACAGGCTGAATCTTATCACCATACAGCTTGGCGCCGGCTGCTCGATCGCGGCGATAGAAAGGGGCCGCTCGGTGGATACCTCGATGGGGCTCACGCCGCTGGAAGGGCTCGTGATGGGCAGCCGCTCCGGCGACATCGACCCGGCGGTCTTCAGCTACCTGGCTCGCAATGAAGCAATGACGCCGGAACAAGTCGAACATATGTTGAACCATCAGTCGGGTCTGCTCGGCGTGTCGGGGATCTCGGACGATATGCGCGATCTGCTCGCGGCCGCGCGGGAGCACCCGGACGGCCCGGCCGCGCTGGCGATAGAAGTTTTCGTCCACCGCGCGCGCAAATACCTCGGCGCGTATCTCGCGGTGCTGGGCGACGTTGACGGAATCGTCTTCGGCGGCGGGATCGGCGAGCGCGCAGGCGAGATAAGGATGAAGATTTGCGCTAACCTCGAAGCGTTGGGCATCAAGTTGGATCCCGAGGCCAACCAATCGGCCGACGGTCGCGAGGCTCAAATTAGCGCGCCGGACGCGCGAATTAAGACTTACGTTATTCCGCTCGACGAAGAGCTGTATATAGCCCGCGCCGCGGCTCGTCTGATAACCGCGCGCTAGTGGACGGTAACCACCGAGATGACACCGATAGATATTCGCTTGCGGCGGCAAAACCACCCGAAGCCGCTCCGCAGCCGTGACGGCGGCCACCGGGGCGCTTGTTTACCGCCGATCGCGCGGGCCGAAGAACGGCTGGGGCCGCGGGCTGCGGCACGGGCCCGCCATGAGCG
>JAKAVN010000069.1 GCA_021827495.1 Deltaproteobacteria bacterium
CCAGTGCGCAATCGGGCGTCGCCGAGCTGGTGCCGGCGGCGATGGGTCCGTTCGTCGTGCAGGATCCGGCAAACCCCGCGGAGATTGCCCAGCGCCTCGCGGCGCTGCTGCGCACCGGGCGCCAGTGCGAGGAGTCCGCGCGCGCCGCCGCCGAGGCACATCCGTGGCGCGCTTACTCCGCCGGACTGCTGAAAATAATCGATTCGTTCGAAAGCTAGCCGCGGCCGGGCCGGCGCAGCCCGTCGAGCATCCCCTGTGCGACCGCCAAGCGCCGCTCCTCGCGCGCCAGGCGTTGCGGCCCGGCGCCCACCAGGCGCGCGGCCCATACCCGCAGCGCCGCCATCGCGTTGTCCGCCATCAGCGGCAGCGCGCCATGCGGTGCGTGAATCATCCGGCATCGTCCGCGCTCGCGCGCGATGCGCAGGAAGCGTGCGCGGTCGGCGCGCGCCGGGTCGACCTCGTGATAGACCAGCGCGCGCGGCGCGTAACCGATCCTGAATCCGGCGCGTCTAAGGCGCGCCGACATCTCGGTCTCCTCTTCGTGGCCGGCCGCGCCCGGCCCCAGCCGCTCGTCGAAGAGTCCGGCGCGCGCGAGCGCGGCGGCGCGAAACGCCATGTTCGCGCCCAGCACGCCGCGCACCTCGATAACTTCCTCGCCATGGTCGACGATCGGGAGATCGAGCCATACCGCGGCCGCCGCGCCGACCTTGGCCGCCGGATCCTCGGCGGGCAGGATGCGCCCCTTCATCGCGGCGAACTCGGGATGCTCGGTAAAGAAGCGCTCCACCTCCTCAAGGTAATGCGGCGTGGTGATAAGGTCGTCGTCGAGGCACACGATTATGTCGCCCGTGGCATGCCGGATGGCCACGTTCTGAATCCGGCATTTGCCGGGGCGCGGGTCGTGCAGATGCTCAAGCGGCGGCGCGCTCGCGGGTAGCGGCGACGGCGCGGGCGTGCCGTTCTCGGCGAGCAGAATTTCGCGCGCGGCTTGCCCCCGGTTGCCGGCGAGCTGCGGCGCCAGGCTATTGAGCAGGCGCGCGAGCGCGTCGGGACGGGCGTGGGTCGCGATTATGACTGACAGTTTCAAATTAAATTGTTCTAAAATCAGCCCGCCAAAACGCCGCAGGCGCCGGCTTAGGCGGACCGGCAGCTTGAATTCGCCCGCCCAGCCGATTAAACCCTTTCACTTACCGGTGTGCGAGAGTGGCGGAACGGCAGACGCGCAAGGCTCAGGACCTTGTGAGCGCAAGCTCGTGGGGGTTCAAGTCCCCCCTCTCGCACCAGCTTCGGCCATCGGGAGTAACGCGCTATTTTACCCGTTGTGGCAATGGCGCGGCCGGCGAGGGGCGCGAGGCCCCGGCTCGCATGATCGCGGCGCAACCATCCTGTAAGTAAGACGGACACCTCTTGGAACTAGGCAAGACCTTCGATCCGAAAAGCGCGGAGGAGCATTGGTTTCAGCGCTGGATTGACCTCGGCTATTTCAAGGCCGACCCGGCCCGTCCGGGCGCTGTCTTCTCGATCGTAATTCCGCCGCCCAACGTCACCGGCCAACTTCATCTCGGCCACGCTCTCAACGTCACCCTGCACGACGTTATCGTGCGCACGCGCCGGATGCAGGGCTACAACACGCTGTGGCAGCCGGGCACCGACCACGCCGGGATCGCCACGCAAAACGTGGTCGAGCGCGAGCTGGCGAAAGAAGGCAAGAGCCGCCACGAGCTGGGCCGCGAGGCCTTCGTCGCGCGCGTCTGGCAATGGCGCGAAACCTACGGTGGCAGGATTCTCAACCAGTTGCGCCGGCTCGGCGCGTCGTGCGACTGGAGCCGCGAGCGCTTCACGCTCGATCCGGGACTGTCGCGCGCGGTGAGCGAAATCTTCGTCAGGCTCTATCGCGAGGGTCTGATCTACCGCGCCTTGAGCCTCATCAACTGGTGTCCGCGATGCGAGACGGCGCTCTCTGACCTCGAGGTCGATCACAAGGACACGCCGGGCCATCTGTGGTACATCCGCTATCCGCTCGCCGAGGGCTCGGGCGCGGTGACGGTGGCGACCACGCGGCCGGAAACGATGCTCGGCGACACCGCCGTCGCGGTCCATCCCGACGACGCGCGCTACACGGCGCTGGTCGGCAAGAAGATCGTGCTGCCGTTGATGGAGCGCGAGATTCCGGTGGTCGCCGACGCCGCCGTCGATCCCGCCTTCGGCACCGGCGCGGTCAAGATCACGCCGGGCCACGACTTTAACGACTTCCAGATGGGCCGCCGGCACAATCTCGCGCAGATTTCAGTGATGGATACGCATGGGCGGATGAACGATGAAGCCGGCCCGTATCGCGGGATGACGCGCGAGGACTGCCGGCGCAAAGTCGTCGAGGATCTTACGGCGCGGGGCCTGCTCGAAAAGATGGAGCCGCATCAGCACGCGATCGGCGTCTGCTCGCGCTGCGAGACGGTGGTCGAACCGATGCTGTCGCATCAGTGGTTCGTGCGCGTGAAGCCGCTGGCCGACGAGGCGCTGGCGGCGGTGCGCGACGGCCGCACGGTATTCCATCCGAAGTTCTGGGAGAACACCTATTTCAGCTGGATGGAAAACGTTTACGACTGGTGCATCTCGCGCCAGCTCTGGTGGGGCCATCGCATCCCGGCGTACTGGTGCGGGCGCTGCGGCGAGCTGATGGTTGCGGCCGAGCGCCCGGCGGCGTGCGCAAAATGCGGCAGCGGCGATCTGCGTCAGGAAGAAGACGTGCTCGACACCTGGTTCAGCTCGGCGCTGTGGCCGTTCTCGACCCTGGGATGGCCCGACGCGACACCCGAGCTCGAGCGCTACTATCCGACCAGCCTGCTCATCACCGGCTTCGACATCATTTTTTTCTGGGTCGCGCGGATGATGATGATGGGGCTGAAGTGCACGGGGCAGGCGCCGTTTCGCGACGTCTACATCACGCCGCTGGTGCGCGACCAGTTCGGCAAGAAGATGACCAAGTCGCGCGGCAACGTGGTCGATCCGCTGCAAATCATGGAGCGCTACGGCACCGATGCGGTGCGCTTCACGCTGGCACAGCTCAGCGTGCAGGGGCGCGACCTGATTTTGTCCGACGACCGGCTGGCGGCCTCGCGCGCGTTCGCCAACAAGGTATGGAACGCGGCGCGCTTCGTGCTGATGAACCTCGTGGACGCGCCGCAGCCGCTGGCGCCGGTGGAGGTCGATCGCCTCCCGCTGGCCGAACGATGGATCCTGGCGTCGCTGGACAGCGCGATCGCCGAGGTCAGCGCCGCGATCCACCGCTACGAATTCAACACCGCCACGCTGCGGGCCTACGGTTTCATCTGGCACGAGTTCTGTGACTGGTATATCGAACTGGCCAAGGAACCGCTCAAGGCGGGCGGCGAGCGGCGGGCGGCGGTGCGCTGGGTGCTGGTGCGATGCTTTGACGGGCTGCTTCGGCTGCTCCATCCGTTCATGCCCTTCATCACCGAGGAAATCTGGCAGGCGCTGCGGCCGTATATCGGCGAACCGGGGCTGGCGCCGCATCTCGCGATCGCGAAATATCCGGCGCCCCAAGCCACCAGCGCGCTGAGCCCGAACGAGGCGGCGGCGATGCGGCGATGTATCGCGGTGACCGAGGCGATCAATTCGCTGCGCTCGCTGCTCGGCTACCATCCGGGCCAGCGCGTCGAGGCGCGGATCAAAGCTCTCGGCGGCGATGGCGCGACGGCCGGGTTGCGCGCTGAGTTCGAGCTATGGAAGCCCTACGCCGCGACCATGGCCAAGGCGGCAAGCCTCGGGCTGGCCGCGCCGTCGGAAAGCGCGCCGCGCGGGATGGTTACTGCGATGCTGGAATGGTGCGAGGCCGCGGTGATGGCGCCCGAGGGATTCGACTTCGAGCGGGCGCGGGCCGCGCTGCGCAAGAAGCTCGGCGAGGTCACCGCGCATCACGACCAGCATCAGGCGCGGCTCAACAATCCGGACTTCGTCGCCAAGGCCGCGCCCGAGATGCAGGAGCAGATGCAGCAGCGCGCCCAGGAGCTCGCGGGCCAGCAGGCTCTCCTGCGCAAGCAGTTGCGGCTGCTGGAAGAGGCGAACTGAGCGCCGCGCCATGGAACTGTTCAAGCAACTTGACGTGAGCGCGCTGCTGCGCCGCGCGCTCGAAGAGGACTTGGGGCAGGGCGACGTGACGACTGCGGCGACGGTTGCGCCGGGCCAGCCTGGGCGGGCGCGAATCGTAGTCAAGGAATCGCCGCGCATCGTATTTTGTGGCGGCGTGCTGCTCGCGGAGATCTTCCGGCTGGCGGGTGCCGAACCCGAGATGGCCGCGCTCGCGCCCGAGGGTAAAATCCTCGAGCACGAAGCGGTCGCGGCGGAGATCGAAGGGTTACTGGCCGGGCTGCTGATCGGCGAGCGCACTGCGCTTAATTTCGTACAACTGATGTCGGGCATCGCAACCCTGACCCGGCGCTACGCCGATGCGGTGGCCGGCACCAGCACGCGCATCATCGACACCCGCAAGACCCATCCGGGGCTGCGTATGGTGGAGAAGTACGCGGTGCGCGCCGGTGGAGGCTTCAACCATCGCTTCGGCCTCGACAGCGGCGTGCTGATCAAGGAGAACCACATCGCCGCCGCCGGCTCGGTGCGCCAGGCGCTGGCGCGCGCGCGCACGCTCGCTCCGCATACGATGCGGGTCGAAATCGAATGCGAGACGCTCGCCCAGGTCGAGGAGGCGCTGGCCGCCGGGGCCGATTTGATCCTGCTCGATAACATGGCGCTCGACGATATCCGCCGGGCGCGCGCGCTGGCCCCGGTGGGGCGCGTGCTGCTCGAGGTCTCGGGCGGCGTGACGCTTAAGGGCGTGCGCGCGATCGCGGAGGCGGGGGTCGAGCTGATTTCCGTCGGCGCGCTGACCCATTCGGCGAAGGCCGTCGACCTCAGCATGCGAATCGAGCCGCGGTAGCGCGGCGCGCAGGAGTTGCGGCGGCGAAGGCCGGGGCGACAGAACCACGATGGCTGACAATCCCTATCGCACCGCCGAAGCCGGCCGCCCATCCGGGACCATCGGATGGCTGGTGCATTACTTCGAGGAATTGGAATCGACGCAGCAGACCGCGGCCGCGATGGCGGCGCGCGGCGCCGCGCATGGCGAGGTCGTGGTTGCCGAGCAGCAGACGGCGGGGCGGGGACGGATGGGCCGGCGCTGGCATTCGCCACCCGGCGTCAACTTCTACGGGACTTTCATCCTGCGGCCCGAGCTGCCGGTCGCCGAAGCTGCGCTGCTCAGCCTGGTCGCCGGCGTAGCGGTGGCCGAGGCGATGGAGACCGTCGCGCCGCGAATCGTCGCCCTCAAGTGGCCCAATGACGTATGGCTTGGCGGGCGCAAGGCTGGCGGAATCATCGCCGAAGCGGTCACCGACTCGCAGCATCGCCTGGCCTGCGTGCTGCTGGGAATCGGCCTCAATCTCAATCTCGCCCCGGAACACATCCCGGTCGAGCTGCGGGATCGCGCGACCTCGGTGATGGCGGCGACGGGCAGGCCGTGCGACCGGGTGGAACTCGCGGGCGAGCTTTTTTCCCGACTTAACTCTCGCTATATGGAGACTCTGAGCGGCGGGTTCGCCGCCGTGCGGCCAGCATGGGAGCGCTATTCGGCGCTGACCGGGCGGCGCGTCACGGTGATCGACGGCCACAGCCGCATCGCCGGCACGGTCGCAGGAATCGGCTCCGATGGCGCATTGCTGTTGGAAGCCGAGGGGCGAGTCGTGCGAGTGCTGGCGGGTGATGTCAGTATCGAGGGCGCGTACGATTGACGTATGGCGCGAAGTATGGCGAGCATCGGCACCGCGGCCATCGCGCGCCGTCCGAGGCGCCGCGTGAGCGAGAGAGACAGCCGCAATATAAAAAACTTCTCCAGGAGCAAACGCTATGGCGGTGGAGGAAATCGGGCGTCTGAGAAGCATCGCGATCGTCGGTCAGGGCGGGACCGGCAAAACCCAGCTTGCCGAGGCGATGCTATTCACGGCGGGCGCGCTGAGCCGCTTGGGGCGTCCGGACGACGGCACGGCCGCGATGGACTTCGAGCCTGAAGAGCTGCATCGGAAAATCTCCATCAATTCCGCGTTCCATCATTACAACTGGAAGAAGGACGAGGTCATCGTGGCCGATACGCCGGGCTACCAGGCGTTCCTGCCCGACTGTTTCGCGACCATGCGCGCGGTCGACGGCGTGGTGTTCGTGGCCACGCCCGGCGGCGACCTTAAGGTCGAATCGGAAAAGATATGGGCCGAGATGAGCCAGCTCGAGCTGCCGCGAATCGCTTTCGTTTCGCGCCTGGACCGCGAGCGCACCAGCTTTGACCGCGCGCTGGCGGACCTGGAGAAGTCGCTCGGGGCGCATCCCGTCGCGTTGACGCTCCCGATCGGCGCGGAGGCCACTTTCAACGGCGTCATCGACGTGCTCGCGATGAAGGCGCTGATCTACGCCGACGCCAATGGCAAGCCCAGGGAGGAAGCGCTGAGCGGCGAGCAGCAGGCGCGCGCGCAAGCGGCGCGCACGCGGCTGAGCGAGGCGGTGGCTGAGACCGACGACGCGCTGCTGGAGAAGTACCTCGACCAGGGCGCGCTGGAGGACGAGGAATTGTGCGCGGCGCTGCGCGCGGCGGTGATCGCAGGCAAACTGACGCCGGTGCTGTGCGGCTCGGGCCTCAAGAATATCGGCCTCGGGCCGCTGCTCGACGCGATCGACGCGCTGCTCCCGGCGCCCAAGGAGCGGCCGGCGCGCCAGGGCTTCGGCGGCGCGCATAGCGAGCCGGTCGAGCGCGCGCCCGACCCCGGCGCGCCGTTTTCGGCCTTCGTCTTCAAGACCATCATCGATCCATTCGCCGGCAAGCTTTCAATTTTCCGCGTGGTTTCGGGCCATGCCGCCAGCGACGCCACAGTGCTGAACTCGACCCACGGCTCGCGCGAGCGCTTCGGCCAGTTGCTGCGGCTGGAGGGCAAGAAGCAATCGCCGATCGCGGCGGCGCTGCCGGGCGAGATCGTCGCGGTCGCCAAGCTCAAGGACACCACCACCGGCGACACGTTGTGCGATGAAAAGTCCGCAGTCATCTTCCCCGCGCCCCAGCGGCCCGCGCCGGTCATCTCCTTTGCGATTCGCCCCAAGACCAAGGGCGACGAGGAGAAGGCCTCGCAGGCGCTGCATCGGCTGGTCGAGGAGGATCCCGCGCTGGAAACCCATCGTGACCCGCAAACCCACGAAATCATTCTGTCGGGCACCGGCCAGATGCATATCGAGGTCACGGTCGAGAAGCTCAAACGGAAATTTAATGTAGAAGTTGAACTTCAGGCGCCAAAAGTTCCCTACAAGGAAACCATCAAGGGCCGCGCCGAGGCCCAGGGCAAATACAAACGCCAATCGGGCGGCCGCGGCCAGTATGGTGATTGCTGGCTCAAGGTCGAGCCGCTGCAGCGTGGCGGCGGCTTCCAGTTCGAGGACCAGGTCGTCGGCGGCGCGATCCCGCGCCAGTTCATCCCCTCGGTCGAGAAGGGGGTGCGCAACACGCTGGTCGAAGGACACCTGGCCGGCTACCCGGTGGTCGACGTCAAGGTCTCGGTCTTCGATGGCAGTTATCACGACGTCGATTCTTCCGATATGGCCTTCCAGATTGCGGCCTCGATGGGGCTCAAGGCGGCGTTCGAAAAGGCCCGGCCGATCATCCTGGAGCCGGTCATGGCGCTGGAGGTGAGCTGCCCCGACGAGTGCATGGGCGACGTGATCGGCGACCTCAACTCGCGCCGCGGCAAGGTGCTCGGGATGGATCGCAAGGGCCAGAGCCAGGTGATCAAGGCGCTGGTACCGATGTCCGAGATTCTAAAGTACGCGCCCGACCTGCGCTCGAAAACCTCGGGGCGCGGATCGTTCGAGGCGCATTTCTCGCATTACGAGGAGGCGCCCGCGCCGGTCACCGAGAAAATAGTCAAGGAGGCGCGCGAGGCGCGTGAGGCCGCGCAAAAGGAGCGCGCGCACGCCTAGCGCGTGCACTGCCCGGGCCGCGCGCGCATGCGCGTGGGGTACCTGACGATGGCGCCGTTGGGCAAGGCACTAATGGTGGCGGGGCTGATACTGGCCGTGCTGGGGGCGGCGCTATGGGGCTTCGGCCCGGCGTGGATGCTCGGACGGCTGCCCGGCGACATCTACGTGCGGCGCGGCCACTTCACCTTTTACTTTCCGCTGACCACGGCGATCGTGATCAGTATCGTCCTGACCCTGCTCGCGGCTGTGCTGAGGCGCTAAGCCGTGGCCGACGACCTTAACGCACGCACCGCGGCACGCGAGGCCGACCTCAAGCGGCGCCGCCGCGAGCTTATCGCGGTGGGCGTGGCGGCCACCGTGCTGGTCGCCTTCGTGCTCGCCCAGACCGAATTGCCGCCGCTCACGCGCCATACTTCGCTGGTCTCCAATCTGGTCGTAATCCTGCTGTTCGACCTCAGCTTTCTGCTGCTGGGTTTGCTCCTGCTGCTGGTTGGGCGCAACTTGGCGAAGGTCATCTTCGAGCATCGCCGCGGCCTCATCGGCTCCAAGTTCCAGGTCCGCCTGGTGCTGGGCTTTATCGCGGTGGCGCTGGTGCCGAGCGTGTTCCTGCTGGTCGTCGCGGGCGCGTTTTTGCGCGCCGACGTCGCGAGCTGGTTCAACCCCGAATACGAGCGTGTGCTCGACGACTCGCTTGACATCGCCAAGGTCTATTACCTGAGCGCGGCCAACAACGCCGCCCATTTCGCGCGCGTGCTGGCGGGCGAAGTCGCCGCCAAGGGCCTGCTGCGGCCCGAGCGGCGCGCCGAACTGAAGAGCTTCGTTGCGCAGCGCCAGCAGGACTACAACCTCGGCACGATCGAGGTCTTCGACCGCGACCGCCGCCTGCTGCTAATCGCGCTCAGCCCCAAGACCCCGACCGGGATCGGGGTGGCGCCCGACTCGCCGCTGCTGGCGCAGACGCTGGGCGGCCATGCGATGACGCGCACCGACAGTTTTGGAAAATCGGACATCATCCGCGGCACCGCGCCGATCTATGCCTCGCCGGAGTCCGACGTGGTGACCGGCGCGGTGGTGATCGATTACTACCTGCCGCGCAGCCTGGCGCAGCGCGCCGCCGGCATCTCGCGGACCTTCGAGGACTATTTTCAATTGCGCACTCTGCGCCAACCCATCCTGCGCAGCTATTTCCTGGCCCTGATGCTGATCGGGCTGGTGGTGGTGCTGCTGGCGAGCTGGTTTGGGATGTACCTCGCGCGCAGCGTGACGGTTCCGATCAAAATGCTGGCCGAGGGCACGCAGGCGATCGCCCACGGCGACCTCGAGTATGAAATTCCCTCGGTCGGCGACGACGAGATCGGCCAGCTGGTGGATTCGTTCAACCGGATGACCGCCGACCTGCGCGCCTCGCACGCTGAGCTCGAGCGCCGCCGCGCTTACACCGAGACGCTGCTGCGCAACGTCAGCGCGGGCGTGGTCGGGCTCGATCCGCAGGGCATCGTCACCGCGATCAATCCGTACGCGGAGCGGATGCTGGGGCTGAAGGCGAACGAGGTGCTGGGGCGCGGATGGCGCGCCGTGTTCCAGCTCGCGCTGGCGCATACGCTGGAGGAAATCTTCGCCGAGCACCGCCGCCCGCACGAGGCGCGCTCCACAATCAAGCTGCAGCCGCCCGGCGGCGGCAGCGAGATCGAACTGATGGTCACGGCGAGCGCGCTGGGCGAAGACGCCGGCGGCGAGTTGGGCACGGTGCTATTTTTGGAGGACGTGAGCCAGCTCGCCAAAGTCGAGCGGATGGAAGCGTGGCGCGAGGTCGCCCGCAGGATCGCGCACGAGATAAAAAATCCGCTCACGCCGATCCAGCTTTCGGCCGAACGGCTGCGCCGCCAGCTCGCCGCCGGCTCCGGCGGCGACGCCAAGCTGGTCGACGAATGCACCCGCACTATCATCGGCGAGGTCGAGGACTTAAAGCGCCTGGTCAGTGAATTCTCGGCGTTTGCCCGGATGCCGCATCTCAATCCCACTCCGGGCGATCTTAATCCGCTGGTCGAGGAGACCGCCGCGACCTTTCGCGAGGCCAATCCGGGCGTCGACTTCGGGCTTGCGCTGGCGCCGGCGCTGCCGCAAATCGCGATCGACCGCGACGCGCTCAAGCGTGCGCTGGTCAACCTGCTCGAGAACGCCGTGCACGCCGCCGTCACCGCCAACCCCAACGGCGAACGGCCGCGGATCGACCTGCGCACCGCGCTCGACGCGCACAGCGGCGTGGTCACGCTGGAGGTAAGTGACAACGGCCCGGGAATCCCGCCGGCGCTCAGGACGCGGATTTTCGAGCCCTACTTTTCCACCCGCAAAGGCGGTACCGGGTTGGGCCTGGCAATCGTCTCGGCGATCGCCGCCGACCATCATGGTTTCGTCCGGGTGCGCGACAACCCGCCGAGGGGAAGTAGATTCGTGCTCGAGTTTCCGATAAAACAGCAACAATTCGCCAAAGTTTTTGGCTAGGCGGCTCTGTATCCGGCGCGCGTCGTTTTACCCAGGGAAAAATAGTGAACGAGACCGTATTGGTGGTGGATGATGAGGAGCGGATTCGGTCATCGCTCCGTGGCATTCTCGGCGACGAGGGTTTTCGCGTGCTCGACACCGGCGATCCCGCCGGCGTGATGGAGCTGATCGCGCGCGAACGGCCGGCCTTGGTCCTGCTCGACATCTGGATGCCCGAGATCGACGGCATCGAACTGCTGCGCCGCATCAAGGCCGAGCGGCCCGAGGTGCGCGTGATCATGATCTCCGGCCACGGCAACATCCAGAACGCGGTCGCCGCGACGCGCCTGGGCGCCGCCGACTTCATCGAAAAGCCGTTCTCGGTCAGCGGCCTGCTGACCTCGATCGAGCGCGTGCTCGAGCGCGAGTCCGGCGGCGTGCGGATGCCCGGCAGGGCGGCGATCGATCTCCCGGCGCCAAGATCGGCGCCGCTGGCGGGGATATCCGGACGCAAGCAGCGCACGCTGGCGCGCTCCGTGGTCGCGGCAGGGCAGGGGCTCCATTCGGGACTCAAAACCGGGGTGATCCTGCATCCGGCCCCGGCCGGCTTCGGGATCGTCTTTTCCTCGGTCGCCGACGAGACCGCAATCGCGGCGCGGCTGGAGAACGTCACCGACACCGGCTACAACACCACGCTCACGGCCGGGGGCCGCTCGGTGCGCACGGTCGAGCATTTGATGTCGGCGCTGCACGGGATGGGAATCAGCAACTTGCTGATCAAGACCGACGACGAAGTGCCGGCGCTCGACGGCTCGGCGATTGAATTCTGCCGCCAGATCGCCGAAGCGGGAGTGGAAGAGCAGCAGGCCGCGGTCGAGCCGCTCATAGTGGCGCGTCCGATCGCGGTCGGCAACAATGGCGAGTCGATCCGCGTCGAGCCGGCCGGCCATCTGGTAATCGACTACATTTTGGAGTATCCGCAGCCGATCGGCCGCCAGAGCGTGCATTTCGAACTGACCTCGCCCGAGGCCTATATGCGGGAGGTCGCGCCCGCACGGACCTTCGGCTTCGTGCATGAGTTCCACAAGCTGGCCGAGATGGGCCTGGCCAGTGGCGGGCGGCTCGACAACCTAATCCTGATCGACGACGAGAAGGTGGTTAACACGACGCTGCGTTTTGCCGACGAGTTCGCACGCCATAAGGTGCTCGACCTGATCGGCGACCTCTACCTGCTGGGACGGCCGATTGTGGGCCACGTTATCGCGCACAAGACCGGCCATTCCGACAACCTCGCGCTGCTGCGCGCGGTGAAGGCTTCGCTATAGACCGCCGCCGCGGTCTTCGCAACAATATCTTCGCAGCCATCCGGGGCCGCGCTTGCGCCCCGCAAGCTTGCAAACGGGATGGAACTCAAGGGCAAGGTCGCGCTGGTGACCGGCGCCGCGCACCGTGTGGGCCGTGCGATCGCGGCGCACTTCGCCGAGCGCGGCGCCGCCGTCGCCGTGCATTACAACCGCTCGCGCGCCGAGGCCGAGTCGTTCGCCGCCGGGATCGAACGCGCGGGCGGGCGCGCCCGCGCCTTTGGCGCGAACCTCGAAAGCGTCCCCGCGATCGAGCGGATGGCCAATGAAGTGCTGGCCGCCTTCGGCCGCATCGACGTGTTGGTCAACTGCGCGTCGGTCTTCTATCGCAAGCCCCTCGAGGACGTCACCGAGCACGACTGGGACGTCAACCTCGACACCAACCTCAAGGCGCCGTTTTTCCTCTCGAAGTTCGCGGGCGCGGCGATGCGCCGCCAGGGCGCGGGCAAGATCGTCAACATCGGCGACTGGGCCGGGATTCGCCCCTACAACAATTACCTGCCGTACACGGTCTCCAAGAGCGGGCTCATCGGACTGACCCGCGCGCTGGCCAAGGCGCTCGCGCCCGAGGTCCAGGTCAACTGCGTGGCGCTGGGGCCGGTGATGCCGCCCGAGGACTACGGCGAAGAGGAAACCGCCCGCCTGGTGGCCGGCACGCTGACCAAGCGGCTGGGTTCGCCGGAGGACGTCGCGCGCGCGGTGATGTTCCTGTGCGAGGGTACCGACTTTGCCACCGGCGCAACGCTCCTGCTCGACGGCGGCCGCCTGCTGAACTAGCGCCGCGCTGGGGCGAATCCGCCGCTGCGCTTCACCGTGTCGTGCGTGCGGCGCGGCTGATTCTACGCGGCTACAGGAACCGGCGCGGGGGCGAAGCTTGCCGTGCAGGGCGGCCCCGGCGCGAAGAAGTGGGCGACGTTCGCGGGGTCGCGTCCCTCGAAGATCAGGCTCGCCGAGCGCGTTCCGTAATCGCCCATGTGCAGGCAGAGCGCGTTGGGCCGCCCCGAGCGCGCATCGAGCTGCGTCGAATGATCGGCCAGCAGCCGCGCCAGTTGCTCGCGGTGCGCCAGCGGCTCGCGGGCGAACTCCCCCGGCGCGCACAACGAGGCAAAACGGTCGTGGGCGCGGCTTATCCGCGGGCACTCGAAATCGTTCAAATCGAGATTGGTCAGCAGATGCATCCCGGGCGGGAGGCTCAGCAGTTCAAGCCCGCCCCCGCGGTTGTAGGCGACGAAGGCTTCTTCGCGCGAGGCCACCAGCAGGTTGAAGGCGTTGTAGTCCGCGCCGCGCTGGCCGCGCAAGAACGCCGCCGCCTCGGCCGCCGTCCGATGCCGCAGCGCGTCGAGGCATAACAAACCCCGCGAGCGCAGCGCCGGATTAGGATCACCGTAATTGGCGCGCTGGCGGTTGAGCAGCCCGGCCACCAGGCCGTATTGATTGATTCCGAGCCAAGTGCCGCCGGCCTGCAGGTCCTTGCCGCCGATGACGTGAGGATGCTCCAGCAGGGTGGTTGGAGGCAGGGCAGGGCGCGCGAGATATTCGTCGCGGTTGGCCGCGATCACGACCGGGTAATCGGGGAAGACCTTGAAGTAGATCGCGAGCGTGCACATCGTGGTTCAAACTTGGCAAAACCCGGTTGCCCGAAACAAGGGGCGGTGGTACCGCCGCAATGGTCGAGCGCTTGTGACCTCCCTGGAGAGCACATGGTCGAGCGCCTCTGACCTCATTCCCGGTGTCTCGGAGGAGGAACGAGGTATCGCCGCAACAATCGAGGCTTCTGACCTCCTCCCCCGAGTCTCGGGGGAGGACTGAGGTGGGGGTCGAGCGAGGAAGCGCCGGATGTCTTTCCTTTGCGGCGCTTCCTCGTTTTGATCTTCTTGCGATGTGTGCGCGCGTCTCTCGCTCGGTAAAGCGCAGCGATTGCGCCGCGACCAGTCGCTCTTTGATCGCGAGGCGCTGCTTCAGACAGCGGCGGTTCTCACAGAAATTCAGAACCGCCTAGACCCCCACCCTGGCTCTCCCCCAAAACAATCGGGGGAGGGAATTAGACGGCCCAGACTTCTGTTACGCATGCGCTCACCCGCTTCGACTCGGCGCAATACGCGGATCATCCGATTGCCCAATTCACGTTGGGTTATCGTTTTAATTTTGAGGTAATGCTTCAAGTGTTCGTTATGGGCGCATAGCTATGGACGAGTGCCTGATAGGGGATGCGTCCATTGGCGCGAGCGCACAGATGTCTCGCGTGCGCCGCGCGCGACGGCACTGCGCGCATAGCGCCGCGACTGTTAGGGTTGGCGGGTCCATGCGTGTGGCATGCGGCGCGCTTAGCGGTACAGTTTGGGCTGGAAGGTCTTCAGGGCTCGACGCGGACTCCCCAGTGAACCGCCAGCGATAGAGAAGGCGCTTGGCGCAGCGCATGGCAAACGCATTGTACCCGTCGGTCTGCGAAAAGAGTAGGGCGGTGCGGGTCTGTGCGATACAATCAAACCGTGGCTGGCGTGCGGCGCTACGACGTGGTGCTGATCGGCGGCGGAGTCATCGGAAGCTCGGCCGCAATGGCGCTGGGGGAGCGCGGACTTAGGGCCGCCGTGGTTGATATTGACCTCAGCGGACGGCTCAGCTCCAGCGAAAAGAACGCTGGCGGCGTGCGCGCGACCTGGTGGCAGCCGGTCAATATCACGCTCTGCCGCGCCTCGATCAAATATTACGAAAGTGTGCGCGAGGAGGTCGGCTTCCGGCAAAAGGGCTATCTGTGGCTCTACGACGCCGAGACCTGGCCCAAGGCCCAGGCGCATCTCGGGCTGCAACGCGAGCTGGGCCATCCGATCGAGCAACTGGACGGCGCCGCAGTGCAGAGGCGCGTTCCCGAAATCGACCGCCTCGACGGGATCGCGGGCGCGACCTTCTCGCCCGAGGACGGGCTCATCAATCCCAACCTGCTCAAGGAGCACTATCGATCGCGCTCGCGCACGCTCGGCGTCGAGTACCTCGACCGCGTCTATGTGCATGCGATCGACGTGGCCGGGAGCGAAGTGCGGATCGGCTGCTGGCGGGCTGACGACCCGATTTCCGACGACACGCTGATGCGCATGATGACGGAGGACGGTCCGGGCGAGGCCGCCGCGGGGCATCTGTTCGAACTTAGCGCCGCGGCGGTTGCGATAACCGGCGGTGCATGGTCGCCGAGCGCGCTCAGGCTGGTGGGACTGAAAAATCTGAGCGAGCCCATCCGCCGCCAGATTTGCCTGGTCGATAACCGCACGGTGAGCTTGGCCGCCTACGGCATGATTGTCGACAGCTCGGGGGTCTACTTTCATAACGACGGCGCCTTCATCCTGGCCGGCTACTCGCCGCCCGCGGAGCCGCCAGGTTACCATTTTAACTACGACGGCGAGCGTTTCTTCGTCGAGGAGATCTGGCCGCGGCTGTATGCACGGATGAGCGTCTTCGAGCGCCTCAAACACGTGCGCGGATGGGCTGGGCTGTACGAGGTGTCACCCGACCGTAGCGCGATCGTGGGGCGCGCGGCGGCGCGCGTTTACGAGGCGCACTCCTTCAGCGGGCGCGGCGTGATGCAATCCTACGGCGCCGGCCAGGCGCTGGCGGAACTGATCACGGCCGGGCGCTACGAGCGCTTCGACGCGAGCGCGCTTGCCCGCGAACGCTTCGAGCGCGGCGAGCTGGCGCTCGAAGAGCTGCACATTTGAACCCCGCTGGCGGTTTTAAAGCCCGACCGGCTCATGATATTTAAGTAAGGATTGCGCGGCAGCCTTGGCAGGCAGCCGCAGCGCCCAGGAGGATGAATGTTTTCGTCGATCGAAGAGGTAATCGAACGGTTTGCCGGCCAGAAGTACATCGCCAGCCGCCGTATCGCGACCGTGGTGTACCTGGCCTCCGCGCTCAAGAAGCCGATCCTGGTCGAGGGACCGGCCGGCGTGGGCAAGACCGATCTGGCCAAGGTGCTGGCGCTCGCGCTCGGCCACGACCTCATCCGCCTGCAGTGCTACGAGGGTCTCGACGAGGGCAAGGCGCTGTACGAGTGGGAGTACGCCAAGCAACTGCTCTACACGCAGATTCTGAAGGACAAGATTAGCGAGGTGCTGACCGGCGCGCAGGGCCTGGCCGCCGCCGTCGACCGCATCGCCAAGGAGGACGAGGTCTTCTTCTCCGAGCGTTTCGTGCTGCCGCGCCCGCTGCTCAAGGCGATCACGGCGGACCAGCCGGTGGTCCTGCTGATCGACGAGATCGACAAGGCCGACGCCGAGTTCGAGGCCTTCCTGCTCGAATTGCTCTCCGATTTCCAGGTCACGGTGCCCGAGATCGGGACCTTCAAGGCGCACCACATTCCGCTGGTCGTGCTCACCTCGAACAACGCGCGCGAGATGTCCGACGCGCTGAAAAGGCGCTGCCTGCACCTGTATATCGATTTTCCCGAGCGCGAGCAGGAACTCGCGATCATCAAGCTCAAGGCGCCTGAGGCGGCCGACAAGCTCGCCGC
>JAKAVN010000256.1 GCA_021827495.1 Deltaproteobacteria bacterium
CGGCCTGGCCATCAGCACGGTCTCCTTGCCACGGCGGCGCGAATTGCGCACGAAGTAGATCGCCCCGTAAATGCCCCAGATGACCGACACCGCGACCGCCATCAACGGCTCCTTGGCGCTCCCCAATCCCTCCAGCGGCCCGATGATGTAGAAGGCCAGGCAGACGAAGTTCGCCACCGCCCCGAAGATCGGCACCACCATGTGCTTGAAGCCGGAGAACTCATGACGCTCACGGAAGGCCACGATACAAACCACGTTGGTCAGTCCGTACAGCACGAAGGTGCCGAAGTTGGACAGGAGCGTGACCAACAACAGCCCATTGGGCAACGCCGACAGCGACGCGTTCGAGCTCATCCCGATCGAGTACCAGATGTTGTGCGGCAGCGCCGCGATGGTCTTGTCGTCGGGCGCCGAGCCGCCGGCGAAGAAGTACAGCGCGGCATACGCGCCCAGCACCGCCGAGATCGTCGCCAGCACCCAGATGGCGCGATGCGGCGTCAGGTTCTGGCCGTGCAGCAGGCCAAAGTGCTCAGGCACCTCCTCGTCACGGCCCATCGCGTAGGTCACGCGCGCGCCGGTGTTGATGCACGAGAGCGTCGTTCCGATCAGGGCGAGGAAGACCGTCAGCGCTTCGAGCAGCATGAAAGCCTGCCCATGTCCGCCCAGCAGCGCGTTACCCACGATAACCATCATGTCGCCAATCGGCGCCGCCGAGCCTTTGGCCGCGGCCAGGCTGTAAGCGCTGCTCATGAAGTAATTGGCGGCGAAGTATTCGATCATGTAGCAGATGAGCCCCTGGATGGTCAGCGAGAGCAGGACGCCGCGCGGGATGTCGCGCTTGGGGTTCTTGGCCTCTTCGCCGAGGGCGGTGACTGACTCGAAGCCCACCAGCAACAGGATTGCGACCGTCGCCTGCAGCATCACCCAGTCGAGCCGATGCGGCAGGACGACCGAGAGGGCGTTCGGATGGGCCGGGTTAGCTCCGCTCAGGCTGTAGGCCAGCGTGGCCGCGACAGTGTTGCCGTTGGCATCGAGGGCCAGGCCCGCGGAGCCCGCCGGATGCGACATGCGATAGGCGATCGCCAGCGCGGAGAAAAACAGCAGCGCCGCGATCTGGATGATGTTGATCCCCAGGTTCACCATCGTCGAGCCGTTGACGCCCTGAAAGGCGATGTAAGCAACTCCGAAGGAGAAGGCCACCGCCACCAGCGCCATGAACACCGGACCCGGCACCGACGCATTGATCACCGACGGCGCCATATTGCCAACGATGTAGCCGATCATGACGCCCATCGTCGCCACCATCACGCCCGGGTACACCCAGTAGTACAGGTGCGAGGCCCATCCGATTACGAACTTGGCGATGCGCGAGAAACGATAGGCGTGAGTGGTGTTCAAAAACGCCTGCTCCGCGAACAGGTACGAGCTGCCCGCGCCCGGATAAAGCTTGGCCAGTTCCGAGTATGAAAGTGCGGTCGCGTAGGCGAGCATCAGAGCCACGAAAATGCCCGCCCACATCGCGAGCCCCGACGGGAAAACGTAGCCCGCCTGGAGAACGAACGTGATCCATAGAAACGCGCCCGGCGCGATCAACGCCATCGCGTTGACGGTCACGCCGGTGAGCCCCAGTGTGGGCTTCATGGTTGGTCTTGCCTGTGGTGCTCCGGCCATTCCTTCCTCCTGATAATGCAGACCGCTCCGCAGCGTCGGTCGGACGCCAAGGACCGGACTCGTTCTGTAGTAGCCGGAGAGCCGAGCGCAAGAAGGGTGCCATGCAAAATGAAACTTTAGTGCTATGCAATATACGACTTTTTGCTTATGCGGCCTGGCCGATGATGCCCGCGCGATGGGCATCCGCTCAGTGGATAGTCAGTCCGCACAGCACTCGATCTTAAACCGCCGGATCGGCTCTTCAGGAACGGCCGCGGGCGGTCAGGTCTCGTCGCCGGACGAGCGCGGAACGCCGATCGCCACCATCAGGAGCGGGCTCTTGCCCGCCGCATGCGGCGTGAAGAAATTCGTCGTGTCGTCGTCATAGAAGGTTAGTCCGCTCGCCCCACGCCCCAGCGCGTAGGCCGCCAGATAAGCCCGGCCGCCATGCAACCCGGCTTCCAGGTGGGCGTCGCGGTAGGCGCGATTGCCGATCGCGCCGAGCCCGCGCTCGAGGTCGGCCATGTAGCAGACCAGCGCCGAGCAGTCGACGCCGAGCGGCTGCTCGAGACAGAGGTAGCCGGCCTCGCCGCGGAAATTGCCGGCCTTGAGCAGCTCGAACTCACCGCTCTGCCGCCGATGGTAGTACGCTCCCGGCCCCATCCCGTCCGCCGCGTTCACGATCAGATAAGTATCGCTGAGCGGCGGAAAGTCGGCCCGCGGATGGCCGCTCGAGGCGGCCATGATCGCCGCCAGCTCGGCGGCGGTGATCGGCTTATGCGCGAACGCTCGCGTCGACCCGCGCCTCAAAATCGTCTCGCCCAGCCCCAGTCCCGCGCCGGCCGCGAGCGAGGCCGGCTTCACGAGCCTTGCCGACGGCGCCGGCGCCATCGAATCGACTCGTGCGGCGGCGGCCTCGCCCGCCTCGTCGGGACCGAGCAATCGGGACGCCTGATGCATCCGCACCAGGTCCGGGTAGCTCACCTCCTCGCGGGAGATCGGAATCGTCTCGAGGCCGAGCGGCCGCAGTTCGGGCTCGGCGCCGGGCGCGGCGGCGCCGCCGCTGCCGAGCGCGACCAGGCATAGTGCGCCCTCGCGCTCGCCGTCGATCCCGAGCAGCGCCTCGATCTCCGGGTCGGCAAAGGCGGTGACCAGTTCGGTGGAAAGCCCTTCGGCCGC
>JAKAVN010000070.1 GCA_021827495.1 Deltaproteobacteria bacterium
GCCCAGGTAAAGGCGCGCGGAGTCGCTGTCGATCAGCACGAAGTTGACGCCGTTGACCGTTATGCCGCGCGGGCCGAGCTCGAAGGCGAAGTCGCGCACCATGCTCTCGAGCGCCGCCTTGGCCGCCCCCAGGGCGCCATGCCCGGCGGTGAAGCGCCGCGAATCGATTCCCGAGATCATCACGACGCGGCCGCCCGCGCCCATCAAGCGCGCACTTTCCTGCACCGCGGCGACGAAACCTCCCACGCTCAGATTGAAGGTGCGGGTGAGGTGGTGCGGCTTGAGCTCGAGCAGCGGGCGAAAGGAGGTCGCCGCGGCGTTGGCGATCAGGATGTCGACGCGGCCAAGCTCCTCGCCAACCCGCCGGACCATCGCGCGCACCTGCTCGTCCTCGCCAAGGTCGGCCTGCGCCAATATCGAGCGCGGCGCGAAGCCGCGGATCTCCTCCAGCGTGCGCCGTGCGCTCTGCTCGTCGCGGCGGTAGTTGAGCGCCAGCGTCGCGCCACCGCGCGCCAGCCGAAGCGCCGTCGCACGGCCCAGCCCGCGCGTGCCGCCCGTTATGATCGCGACCTTGCCGTTGAACTCATCCATGGCGGCAAGATTATCAAAAGTCGGGCGCAATGGTAAAAGGAAGCGGCTCCCGTCCGTTGCACAAAACTGCGGCGCCGCGAGGGTCTCCGCGCTGGTCCGAATCAAGCGTGCCTGCGAGAGACCTGCGCCCCGCGCAGCGGCGGCAGGCCGTTACAGGGCGCCCGGGATCTTCACCAGCGATTTAATCTTCACCCACGCGTGCGGCTTGACATCGATCTTCTGGTTGCCGCCGGGTCCGCGCACCACGTAATGGCCGGGCTCGAGCGCGACGCGGAACTTGCCCTTGTCGCAGTCGCCCTTGGCGACCTGTTGCTTGTTGTCGGCGTCGTAGATCCAGATGCATTCGCCCATCACGCCCGACATGCTGGTGCCCGCTTTGAGTGCGCCCGAAAAACCGTAGACCCCGGACTCGACGCCGCGGTTCGATGCGGCGGCGGGTTTGGCCTCGGTTTTCGTCTCAGCCGCGAGCGCGCGGTTTCCGATGAAAGAGCTGAACATGGCTGCGACGACGAGTGCGGCGCATAACGGCAGGGTACGCATCGCTACCTCCGGGATTTTCTTAAGAAAACCTTGCTTTAGTCTATTTGGTTTCAAGATGTTTACGGAAGATGAAGATAAGGATAGAGGGCGTCCGCCGCGAAGAGGTTTGCCACGAAGAGGTTTGCGCCATGACGATTTTGTCGTCATAGTTTTTGCGTTCGCCGTCGATCCAAGGGGGAGAAATGGCCGGAATGGAAGAGTCGCGAATTGGCAAAGGCACCAAGGTCTCAGGCAATCTGCATTTTCACGGCGCGGTGCGCATCGAGGGTGAGGCCGACGGCGAGATCGTCGGCGATGAGATCATGATTGCCGAGGGCGCGGTGGTCGCGGCAAAGATCACGGCGACCCGGCTGATCGTAGCCGGCACGGTGAGCGGCGAGATCGTGGTGCGCCAGCGTCTCGAGTTGCTGCCCTCGGCGCGGCTGCGCTGCACGGTCAACACGCCCAGCCTCATCCTCAATGAAGGCGCGCAGTTCGACGGCGATTGCCGGATGCCGCGCGAGCGGATGGCGGCCTGACCGTCGGGGCCGAAGCTGATCGCGGCCTTCGCGACAGGGGCGGCGCTGCGGCGCCTTTACGCGCCGCCGTCCGGCTGACACCCTGGGGCAACGCCGCTCAGCCGGGATCCGCGGGGATGAAGCTGACCAGCGTGGTTTCGACGCCATCGCGCGCGCGCCGGCGCGCGATGCGCCCGGCCTCGTCGAGTTCGAGTTCTTCCGCGTCGCCCATCCGCGGCTCGAAAATCCATCGCCGTCCCGTTTCGTCGCGCCGCTGGTAGGTCTGCTTGGGCGAGGCGGCCACCAGCGTGTTGGGGTAGATCGCCGCGACGCGCCCGATCCATCGCGCCTGCCCGCGGGCGCGGACGTGCGCGATGATCAGCGCCTTGCACAGAATCAGGTCGGCGTCGACCTCGCGCATACGGCCGAGCTTGCAGCTCAGCTCTTCACGGCCGCCGGCCGCGATGAGATGACCGCGGAGCAGATCGTCGGCCGCTTGGTAGCTGGCGCTGCGCTTGAACGGCCCGCGGCTGTAACGCAGTGCTAGCGCGCTAATGAAGCCGCCCGTGTCCAGTCGCGCCTCGACCTCGTGGCGGTTGAGCCCGTCGGCAGTGCGCCGCACGCCGCGAATGAACCAGGCGGCGAGCGTTTCCTCCTCGATTGCGATCAACTCGCCGCCACGGCGCAACTCGTAGCGGTACTCGCCCGCCGGCAGTGCGGCGACCGCCATGGATGCTTGCTCAGCTGCCATCGGCAAGCAGGCGGGCGAGCCCTGCGGCGAGCTCGGGCGCGGCGGCTTCATGCTTGAAGTAGACATATACCTCGCCGGCGCCTTCACCCAGGCGCGCGGCCCATTGCTTGAGCGCCGCAGCATCGTCGG
Organism: Deltaproteobacteria bacterium; assembly: GCA_021827495.1. Taxonomy (GTDB): domain Bacteria; phylum Desulfobacterota; class Binatia; order Binatales; family Binataceae; genus JAKAVN01. The sequence goes on from JAKAVN010000070.1 coordinate 2,509, forward strand.
CTTCCTTGCACAGCCGCACGTCGACGAAGGGCGCGGTGCGCTGCGGCGCCTTGATCGCGCAGCGAGAGTGCGCCGCAGTCTGCCCGGCCCATCACTCAAGCATCGCACGCCGCGGCCTCGCGCGAAACGTGTGATTAATCTCCACCCTCGGCGCGCAAGCGAATTAGCGGCAACCAGCGGCGAGCCGCCGCGCGGCTTGTCCAACGCCTGAACTTGACCTTCGCCAATTTATCGCCAAGACAGGGGTCTGATGAACGCGCGCGCACGGCAAAATCGAAAAAAAGTGTCACGGGTGCTTCCTAAGGGCTTTCCTTTTTGAGGAATCTATCCTAATAATGCTTATTAATGCCGAAGATTGGCACAATAAGGCCGGAGTCAGCCTGATAGGGGTGGAGGTTGGGCATTAGTTTGCTCCAAAAGGGGATAGGAAAGATGCCTTCGACTGGCGCAAAGGTTTTGACGGTCAACGAGCTGTCCGACTACTTGCGGGTACACCGCTCGACGATCTATCGCCTGCTCAAAAAGGGACAGTTGCCGGGTTTCAAGATTGGCAGTGACTGGCGCTTCAATGTTGAAGCGATCGACGAATGGCGTCTGCAACAGGGCGCTGCGCAGCTCGAAGAGCTACGAGCGGAAATCGGTCACTGACACTCCCCTGGCGGCGCACGCCACTTGCAAGGCCGTCGCCGCAGCAGGCCGCAATTCCAACTCTTGAAGTTTTGCGGCGTGTATTAGTCCCCGCCGGCGCGTTTGTGTGCTTGGCACAGGGTCGGGGCATAGTGCCGCGCCCGCGTCGGCCGGCGCGGCTTGGCGGCGATAGCGCGGCGCGCGTAAACTGTGCGGGCGATGCCGAGCGACATATCACACAAGACGCGCTTGTTCACCGAGTCAGTCATCCGCGAGATGACGCGGCGGGCGCTAGCCTGCGGCGCGGTCAACCTGGCGCAGGGATTCCCCGATTTTCCCGCGCCCGCGGAACTCAAGCAGGCGGCCAAGCGCGCGATCGACGAGGACTATAACCAGTACGCGATCACGCATGGCTCGCCCAACTTCCGCCGCGCGATCGCCGATAAGGCGCGCGCCTACAACCGACTCGAATGCGACCCCGATCGCAACGTCACCGTGACCTGCGGCGCCACCGAGGCGATGGTCGCGGCGATGCTCGCGGTGATCAATCCCGGCGACGAGGTAATCATTTTCGAGCCGTTTTACGAGAACTACGGCCCCGACGTGATCCTGGCCGGCGCCACGGCGCGCTACGTGGCGCTGCGCGAGCCTGACTTCGCGATCGACCGTGGCGAGCTCGAAGCGGCCTTCGGCCCGCGCACCAAGGCGATCGTCATCAATACGCCGCACAATCCTTCCGGAAAGGTCTTCACCCGCGCGGAGCTGGAGCTGATCGCGGAGCTGTGCCGGCGCCACGACACGCTCGCCATCACCGACGAGATCTACGAGCACATCATCTTCGACGGCGCGCGCCATCTCTCGATCGGCAGCCTGCCCGGGATGGCCGAGCGCACGATCACCATAAGCGGGCTCTCCAAGACCTACTCGATAACCGGCTGGCGCCTGGCCTATGCGATTGCCTGCGAGCGGCTGACCGGGGCGATCCGCAAGGTCCACGACTTCCTCACGGTCGGCGCGCCGCATCCGCTCCAGGAGGCCGGCGCCGCGGCGCTCGAGATGCCCGAGTCGTTTTATGCCGAGCTGAAAGCCATGTACGAGCGCAAGCGGACGATCCTGCTCGCGGCGCTCAAGGGCGCGGGCTTGCGGTGCTGGATGCCGCAGGGCGCCTACTACATCATGGCCGACATCGGCGAACTCGGCTTTCGTGACGACTTCGCGGCCGCCGGCTTTTTCCTCGACGCAGTCGGGGTCGCCGCGGTCCCCGGCTCCAGCTTCTACCATCGCGGCGAACTTGGCCATCGGATGCTGCGCTTCACTTTTTCGAAAAGTGATCAGACGTTGGCCGCGGCGGCGGAGCGGCTGGGGCATCTGGGCGAAAAGCTCGCCGCCGCGCATCGCCGCTGAACCGCACCGCCTCGCCGCGCGGTGACGGCGGACGCCACGGGGCACTGGAGAATGCGCGGTCAGTCGCCGAGAAAGCGGCGGCGCAAGAAGACTTCGCCAAGGATCAGTACGATCGCGAGCGGCAGCAGATAGGGATTGGCGTCGCGATAGATCGTCACCAGTTCGCCCCGATGCTCGAGGACCTGCGCCGGCGGCACGCCGACCGCGCCTCCAGTTGCGCGCGCGAGCTTGCCCAACAGGTTGAGGTTGGGCGGCCGCAGCCTGAGTTCGGCTTGGTCAACCGGCCCCGCCTCGGGCACCGCGGCCTCGCGCCGTACCAGCACGCGTTCGGTGTCGCCGTCCTTGACCATCAGCGTGACGTTGTACTTGCCGCGCCGCAGCGGGGCGGACTCGCCGGAGTAAATTGCGCGGCCCGACTCGGTCATCGGCACGTCCATCGCGGCGCCCGTGCCGGTGATACGGCAGACCAGGTTATTGACCGGCCCGTTGTCGGCTTTTTCCGCCCGCAGGCTGAGCACGCCATCCGCCGCGTTATGCACGCGCAGGCTGAACAATCCCGAATCGCCCTGGCGCATCACCCAGCTCGTGAGCTGCGACCAGAATTCCGCGTAGCGGTTCCAGCGCACCCAACTCAGCGACGCGGTCGAGTCGGTGTCGGCGGCGAAGACCGCGCTGCGCCCGAGCCCATACTGCCAGGCGGCGAGCAGTGGTGAGGTGGTGTCGTTGCGTCGGATCCGGAGCGGCACGGCGGCGCCGTCTTTTGGCAGGGTCGTCGCAAACAGCCCGATCGGCGGAATCTCGCGCGGACTGATGCCGCTTAGGATCGAGCTTTCGCCCGCGTATTCGAGATGGGTCTGGTGCTGGCGCTTGTCGGCGATCGTCCGATGGGTGAGGCGGACCAGCAGCAGGGGCAGCTTGCGGATGTCCTCGACGCGGTAGAAGGTGCCGCCGGTGAGCTTGGCGAAGTCCTGCAGCAGGCGGAGGTTCTCCAGGTCGGGCCCGATGCGGATGGTCGAGACCGAGATGTGCTGCTTCGCGTAATCGGCCATCAGCTGGTCATGGTCGTGATACTGGCGATTGGTGTCGCCGTCGGTGAGCAGGATCACCTGATGCACCGGGAGGCCGCTGGCGAGAATCTCGCGCTCGGCGATTTCCAGCGCTTCCTTGAAGTCGGTGCCGCCGCCGGGCTCCAGCCGCTCGATGCGGCGGGTCAGCTCGGTGCGGTCTTCGCCCACCGGGCGCAGATGCGAGAGCACGTAGGGCTCCGAGTCGAATGCGATCACACCGGCGTAGTCGGTGTCGTCGAGCTGGTTGAGCAGCGCGACCGCGGCCTCCTTGGCGTAGCGGATGCGTTCACCGTCGCGCACTGCCGGATAGCGCGAGTTGTAGCTCATGGAGTTGGATCGGTCGATCAACAGGTAGACCGCGATCGGTTCGCGCGAGGGCGGCGGCGGCTGCGGGGTGAAGGTGATCGGCAGCGCCTTTTCGAGTTCGCCCTGATGGAATTTTTCGTCGCGCAGCGCGTCGCCGGTCACGATCAGCCCGCCGCCATAATCGCCGACGTAGCGCGCCAGCGCCGCCTGCACGCCGGGCCCCAGCGCCGCCGCGGTCACGTCGACCAGGATCACCGCCTGGTAGGCCAGATAGGCCTCGGGATTGGCCGGCAGGCCGTGCGGCGGCGTCTCCTCGACCTCGTATTGGCGCAGCCGCAGCGCCGCCAGCATGCTATCGGGCGGATTGGTCGAGACCACCAGCACGCGCGGCGGTCCGACGACCGAGACTGCGGTCTCCGCGCTGGCGTTGACCGCGACCAGCGGCGAATCGACCTCGATCCGCGCGTCGAGCAGGTAGGCGCCGTAGCGATCCAACCGGTAGGGCAGGGCGAAGCGGTTGAGTCCCGGTTCGAGCACGACCGAGCGATGGCCCAATTCCTGGCCGCTGCCGGTCAGCCGCACGCGCGCCACCGCTGGCGTGCGCGCTTCGCTCAGCACGTCGAGTCTGAGCGCGAAGCTGGCGTGGGCGCGCACCGGGGTAGGAGCCTGGAAATCCACAATCGCGACGCGCCCCGCCGCCGACGGCGGCGGGGCCGCGGCATACAGTCGCACACCCCGCTCGACCAGCGCGGGCAGCTCGGCCGCCGCGTTGCCATCGGTCTCGTTGCCGTCGCTCAGCAGCACGATACGTTTTTCGTCCTGCGCGGGCAGCAGGCTGAGCGCGGTGGTGAGCCCGCCGGCGATATCAGTGCCGCCGGGATCGGCGCCGCTACGCGAAGGATCGGCGCGCACCAGGCGCGGATCGCCCAGCGGCGCCAGCAGCCGCGTGCGGCGGCCGAACTCGAGCACCGCCAGCCGGTCGCGCGGATCCATCGCCGCGCGCAGCGTTTCCATCTGCCACCGCATCCACTGGAACTGGTCGGGCGCGATCGAATGCGAGGCATCCAGCGCGAGCACTACCGCCATCCGCTGCGCGGGGGTCTTGAGCGGCAGCCGCAAGCCGGCGAGCAGCGCCACCAGTATCATGAACAGGCACAGGCGCAACGCCGCCGCGCCCGCGCCCGCCGCACGCCGTCCCGCACGCACGGCCATCAGGCCCGGTGCCACCATCAGCGGCGCGCCGAGCAGCAGCCACAGCAGTTCGGGCCGCTCAAACATCGCGCGCCCTCCAGCGCATCGCCGTGCGCGTCAGCAGCGCGGCCTCCAACAGCATCGCACCCAGCGCGAACGCGATAAGCCACGGCGCGATCGGTTTCACCCGTGCCGCGGCGGCAGCCACCGCCAAAGCCGCCGCGGGCGTGGCGGGGGCGGAAGGTGCGGGCGCCGGCGGCGCGGCCGAAAGGTCCGACTCGCCAGCGTCGTAGTAGTTGGCGTAGATCACGGCCGTGGCGCCCGCCGAACTGATCTCGTAGCGGCCGGCCTCGAGCGGACGCACGCGCACACGGCCCATCTCGTCGGCCCTGGCCGCGCTGGCCGATCCATCGGGCGCGACGATCTTCGCGACGCCGGTGGCCGGCACGCTGACGGAACTGCCAGTCGGGACGATCCGCAAGTCCTGCGGCGCCAGCAGCCGCTTGACCATTTCGACCGTCAGCACCAGCGCTTCGAGCTTGTCAGGATCGAGCAGCATATGGTCGTTCACGCTGAACGCGATCACCCCCATCGCGCCGCGGGCGTCGTAGCCGAAGCCCGCCAGCGGAAACGATCCGCCACTGCCCACGCCGGTGCCGTACGCCAGCACGTCAATCCATTGCGGCAGGGCCAGGATGCGCGCGGGGCTCAGCACCAGCGGCTGGCTGAGCTGCTCACCGTCGGCGCGCGCCTGCATCTCGGCCATGCGCACGGTGCCAACCACCGGCAATTGCCATGACGGCGGCGGCGTCGAATGCTCCAGCCAGGGCGGTGGATAGATAATCAGGCGTGCGGCAGCCTTGATCCCCGGGTCGTAGGCGTCGTCAAGCACGGCCAGGCGATAGCGCGGGGCGCTCGCGAGATCGAATTTGACCGGATCGACCGCGGTCACGATCAGGCTCTGGTTGACCGCCAATGCCACCCGCGCAAGGTCGTCGCGCGCCTCGGGACTGGGCGATATCACCAGCACCCGGTCGGGCTTGTCATTGGGCGCCAAGGCCCAGCGGTTGTTGTCGGCGTCGAGCGCGTCGGGAGTGACGATGCGCGCGTGAACCACACCGCCGCGCTTGAGCGGACCGAAGGGCAGCACCTCCTGTCCGCGCGGCTCGAGCACGATGGTGGTGCGCAGCACGCTGCGGGCGTCGAGGTCGAGCGCAAGCTCGCACAGCTGGGGACGGTCGGAGAAGTTGCGCACGACCATACGGCCCGGCGTGGCGCCCACCGTGCCGGGCTCGAGGGCCACGATCGCGAGATTGGCGGCGGGCGCGCCGACCTGATGCAAGCGCACGCGCGCGCCGGCGCCGGCCGCACTCAACCAGCCGCGTGCCGGAGCGCGATCGGCAAAGACCTCGATTTCGGCCGCGCCGCGCGCACGCATCAGCGCCGCCCGCAGCGCCGCCGCCCGCGCCGGCAGCGCCTCGGGCTTGAGCTCATTGACGGCCCGGCGGACGGCGGCCAGGTGCGAGGTCGGAGCGCGATACACCGTGGCCTCCAGCGCGTAGCCGATCACGCTGAAGCTGTCGCCGGGCGCCGCCGCGGAGATGATCGCGAGTGCCTGCCGGCGTGCTTGGTCAAGCCGCGTACCGCGGCCCTCGCGCGCGCCCATTGCGGCGCCAAGGTCGAAGACCAGCGCGCGGGTTTGGTAATGGACCGCCGGCGCGGCGCGGCGTACGTACAGTCCCGCCAGCGCCATCGAAAGCGCGCTCAGCGCCGCCATCTCGAGCCAGAATAGAAGGTCCGTGCGCAGCACGCGCGAGCTCGCCACCGGCGCGGCGATCTCGTCGAACAGCATCAGGCTGGAAACCTCGAGGGTGGGTTTGGCGCGGGCGCGCAGATAAATCGCTATCAGCACGGCGAGGCTCGCGAGGTAGAACAGGTGGCGCGGATTGAGCAGGCCCATCGCGCCTACCGCACCACGCCCAGGCGCGGAAATTCGCGCATCACTATGTCGTCGAAATGGCTTGCGCCGAAGGCCCGCGCGTACACGATTCCGCGGGTCGCGCAAAACGCCGCGAGGTCGGCCGACAGCTTCTCGACCCGCCGCCGGCAAACCTCGGCCGCGCTGGCGCCGAAGGTGACCTCGCACAGTTCGCCGGTTTCCGAGTCGCGCACGCGATAGTGGCCCGGCGGATAGGCGCCGGTGCTCTCGCGATCGCCCAGCACGTGGATGACTTTGACCTCGTGGCGCGCGCCGAGCAGCAGGCGCAGCGTCTGCTCGTACTCGCCGGCTGAGATCAGGAAGTCGGAGATCAGGATGACGGTGCCGGCCCGCCGGCGTTCGAGCAGCAGGCGGCCCACCGCTTCGGCCATCCGCGTATCCCCGCCGCAGCGCAGCGCGCTTACGAACGGACGGAAGGCCGGGTAGAGCTCGCGCCGGCGATGCAGCGGTGTGGTCTCCACGCGCACCGTGCCGCCGCGGCCGGCGGTGAACGCGCCCAGGCGCACGGCGTCATTGCTCGCCATCGCGACGTAGGCGAGCGCGGCCGCCAGGCCCAGCGCCATCCCGAGCTTGTCGTCGCCGCGCGGCAAGCCCATCGAGGCGCTGGCGTCGACCAGAATGGTGACTTCGATTTCGCGCTCGGCCCTGAACGTGCGAATCGTCAGATCGTCGAGGCGGGCGAATGCGTTCCAGTCCAGGAAGCGCAGGTCGTCGCCCTCGGTGTATTCCTTGAAACTTTCCGGTTCGATCCCGAGTCCGTGCACGCGCCCGAGCGCGCGGCGGCCCTCGCGCACCGTGCGGGCCCGCTGGACTCCGAGCACCAGGCCGTCCAGCCGCCGGAGAAAGCCGGGCTCGAATGCGCGCGCCTCGAGCATCTAAGCCAAGCCGCTCAGGCGCGGGTCGGGCGGACCGCCTGGATGACGCGCTCGACGATATGGGCCGCGTCGATGCCGTCGGAATGGGCCGCGTAGTTGAGCATCACGCGATGCTGGAGCGCGGCCGGGGCCACCTGGTCGATATCCTCGTAAGCGACGTTGGCGCGGCCGTCGAGCAGCGCGCGCACCTTGGCGCTCATGATAAGCGCCTGCGCGCCGCGCGGACTCGCGCCGAAGCTGACGTAACGGTCGACCGCGTCGACGCGCACGCCATGGTGCTGCTGGCCGACGTAGCGCGAGCCGCTGGGCTGGGTCGCGCGCACCATCCGTGCCGCGTAGTGTTCGATCGGTTGCGCCACCATCACCTCGCGCACCAGCCGCTTCAGCGCTTCGATCCGCTCGGCCGCCTCGGCCGCCGCGAACACCGGCTCGACGCCCGCGTCCTCGGGCCCGGTGGTGTTCGTCACGATACGCACCAGCTCGGTCTCGTCGGGGTACTCCAGCCGCACCTTGAGCAGAAAGCGGTCGAGCTGGGCCTCGGGCAGCGGGTAGGTGCCCTCCATTTCGATTGGATTGAGCGTCGCCATCACAAAGTAAGGCGGCTTGAGCGTGTGGCTGATGCCGGAAACGGTCACCTGTAATTCAGCCATGCATTCGAGCAGCGCCGACTGGGTCTTGGGAGTGGCGCGGTTGATCTCGTCGCCGAGCAGGATGTGGCAGAACACGGGCCCCGGCTGGAAAGAGAATTCCCGCCGGCCGTCCTGGCCCGAAAGAATCACCCGGGTGCCGGTGATGTCGGCCGGCATCAAATCGACGGTGAATTGGATGCGGTTGAAGTTCAGGTTGAGCGCGAGCCCGAGCGTTTTGACCAGCGTGGTTTTGCCGGTGCCGGGGACGCCCTCGATAAGAACGTGGCCGCCGGCGAAGAGCGCGCTTAGGAGTTCCTCGACGGCCTGTTCGTGGCCCACGATCACTTTGTGAATCTCGGCCTGGATGTGGCGAAAGGTGCGCGCGAAGTCGGCGACGCTGGGCGCCTCGGCGGCGGCAACTGCATTCATCGTTCAAACACCCGCTTAATCATCACCCGGTCCGAAGCCGGGATGGATGCGCGCTCGAAGGGTTCGTCGGCAGCCTGGCTCGCGTTGAGCTTGCTCTTTGTCCGTTGCGCCGCGTAGGCCGGCGCCGCGTTGCTGAATCCGTCGTCGGACGGCTCGGCCTCGACCGGGATCTTGAAAGTGTCGTTGCCCAGCGGCGGCTTCTCGGCCTCGCCGTATAGATGCCGGGGGTCGCTGCCAGAGCCGTGATCCGAGCCGCCCGCGCCAACCGGGCCACCCTGGGCGAGCTTGCGCGAGTTGGATGAGGTGTTCTGAGGGGCCGCGCCGCTGGAGTCCGGGTCGTCGCTATCGAGACCGTTGAGCGCGGCCAACCCGCTCATGTCAGGCAGTTTCGGGGTTGAAGCGCTGCCGGGCTGCGCCTGGTTGTGGCCGGACTGCGGCCCGCTGTCGGGATTCTGCGCGCTGTCCTGGCTGCCGTTGCCTTGCGCCTGGCCGAGGCCCCCCTGCTTGCCACCCTTTCCCGCGCTGGCGCCAGTGCCCCTCCTGTCGGTAAGCCTAAGATGCGACGGAGGCTCGGCCGGCTTGCCGCCGGTGAGCTTGTTTTGCAGCGCGCTGGCGGCGTCGCGCGCATTGGCCATCAGGCGCGATGCCGCACCGCCGCGTTGCGCACCGCGCTCGGCGCCGCGCAGCTTGTCGGCCAGCTTGCGCAGCGTGGCCGGGTCAGCATCTATTTCGGGGCCCGGTCCGAGCGAGGGATCGGCGGGCCGGATGTCGAGATCGCCCAGGTCGACGCTCGGCTCGCCCGGCGCGCGGGCGCTGTGACTATGCGCAACGAGCCTGGAATTGCGCACGTCGTAGGCGAGGCGGAACACCAGCGCGGCGGCCGCGCACGAGACCAGCGCCGCCCACAGCCAGCGCGAAACCCAATGCGGCTCGATCTTCGCGGTGACGAATTCTCCGCGCAGCGCGAGCGTATCCTCGACCAGGTAGGGCCACAGCGCGGAGCGCCGCTCGCCCCGCGCCGCGTCGACCATCGTGGCCAGACGGCCCTTCAGCGCCGCGCGCTCGTCGGCGATTCGCGCCGCGCGTTCGTCGCTGCTGCGCATCCGCCATGCGGCGCGCGCCATGCGCACGGCTCCGGCCACGGCCGCGGCGGTGACGGCGATGCCGAGCAGGAGGAACGCGAGCGGACCAAACGCGAAGGCCGCCGCGACGATCAACACCGCGGCGCACAGGATGAAGGTGAGCCCCCCGCACAGTCCCTGCTGCAGGGCCAAGGCGTTGAGCCGGGTACGAATCGAAGCTATCTGGCCCAGTATGAGCCGAAGCTTCTCCTCACCCCGCGGTTGTCCGGCTCCATAAGCCATTGGGGGAATCGCCACCGCCACGGCACTCATCGGCGGTAGAGTACCAATTACCATAATTTAGGCCTGCGGCGCGCGCAACTTGAACATTTGGGATGCGCGGCGCTGGCGCAAGTCCAAACGGCCCCGGCCCGCGCTTCAAAAGAGCCATCCGATGGTGCCCTTGAAGAAGCGGCCGCGCCATGCGCTCGTCAGCCCGACGCCGTAGCCGAAATTGAATTCCAGCTGCGGGACCAAATACAGGTTGATGCTCGGCACGATGAACTGTTGCTGCTCCGCAAGGGTGGGCAGATGGGCGATCGCGCCCCATGCGCCGTAACACTCGAGCGCCGGCTCAAGCCAGCCGTTGACCCGATAGCTCACCTCGCCCGCAGGCTCGAAGTTAACCCCCTGATGCGTCCCCGGTCCGCTGAACTGCTTGTTGAAGGAGAAGTTGCCGACAATGAAGAAGCCGGCCACGTGCGCCTGCGCGATGGGCATGATCTCCAGCGTCAGGGGATCGTCGACGGCCGCGCGGCGCATGTATTGGAATTCGACATTGGCGCCGAACGATACCGGCCACGACTCGGTGAACGGCACGCCAAAGTGGACCTTGGTGCGCGCGCCCGCGTATTCGTAGACGCCGTGGTCAAGCCGCGCCGTGCAGAGGTACTGGCCGACTTCCAGCCACGGCAACAGGCCGTAAGTAAATTCCAGGGTGTTGTGAATCTGGTAAAGCGGCAGGTTTTGTTTCGCCGCGGAGCCGGTTGCCGAGGTGACGTCGTTGGCGTGCAACTCGAACATCCAATGGCCCTGCGGCGCGGTGTCGACGGTGTAAATCTGGAGTTCGTAAAAGTCCGTTGCGCCGGCGCGTCCGCGGCACAGCGCAAGCCAGCCCGCGGCCAGACACAGGGCGAGCGCTATAAATCTCATCAGATGCGATCCGTCCGTGCCAAGGTATGCGGGCGGGCGGCGCTCCGGCTCAGCTAACGCTGATGGCTCAGGCCGGCGCTCGGGTCGGCGATGGCAATCCTTTTTCCGCGCCATTCTGCGGCCGACAGGATCCACAATAGGTGCTCGCGCCGATCCTCGAGCACACCTTCCACGGTCGCCACCGTTGCACCTGCTCCTTACGCCCCGGAAGCCGGCCTGTCAGACGGTTCGACGTGAGGCCTTGGCGCTACGCAATCTGGACAAGGACCGAAGGCATACGGCGACCTTGGAGCAAGCTCAACATCGATGCGGCCAGCAGCCGGCAAGACGCCCGCATAAGTGGTCGCGGTGGACGCCAGCTCGAATTTTCCGAGCACGATTACGCCGCTGGCCACGACGCCCACAACGAGCGGAGCATATCCGCGCCTTCGCGCCTGAACTCCGAGTGCTGCCAAAGCACCCGCCAGCAATGCGATCGCGAGCGGAAGCAGGTAGCGCGCGGAAGCAAGGAAGCCCAGGCCCAAAGACGAAAGGATCGCGGCGTAAGCCGGCCAGCATAGCGGGCATCCCAGCACGGGCAGAATCGAGGCGAGAGCGGCCGGAATGGCGGCGGCACCAATCCATTTCGCTGCCAATGCGCAGGCAGCGGCTGGCCCCTCTATGATATCAGCCTCACTGAGCGCTGCCGCGATCAGTTCAAGCGGCGGGATCGCAGCGAGGCGTCCCGGCTGGGATTGATAGATTCGGCACGATGCGGCTCCAGCGGCTTTAGCGCCTGCTATGTCGCGAGCGTTAACCAGGATGGTGGGCGAGCCGAACGCTCGCATCGAATCCGGCGTTGCCGGCGATGAGCGGTCCCATTCCGTCCATCGCGCCGGGAGCTTCGCGCCGAGCAGCGCTCCGCGGAGATTCTTGCGAGCCTCGTCCGCCGCCGGGCAATCCGCGTCGTAGATAAGTTCGATTTGTATCATCGTCGGGAAGGCACCTCGTTGGCCGTGTCGCGCGCCTTGAGACTTTCGAGGATCGGGCATAGGGCCGTCGGCCGCCGTGCTTTGCATGCGGTGACAAGGCCGCCAAGCGCGATCCGGATTCGCTCCAGCGCTGCGATTTTCGCCTCAACATCGGAAAGCTTGCGCGCCGCGCGGGCGCGGACCTCGTCGCACGAACTCCGCTCGCCCAGCCGCAGCCCCAGCAGTTCCCGAATTTCGTTGAGCGTGAACCCGAGCCCCTGCGCATGCTTGATGAAGCGCAGCCGATCCACCGCGTCATCCGAGAAGACCCTGTAGCCCGTCACGGAGCGCGGCGGCCGCGGCAGCAGCCGCCGGCGTTCGTAGTAGCGGACGGTCTCACGATTGACACCGGCGCGGTTTGCGAGTTCGCCGATGGTAAGCCGAGCCACAATTCGCGCCCTCACGGCAGCGGCGTGCCGATACCCGCCGCCTTGAGCGTGGCTTCAACCGGACCGAACCCCGTGCAGCATGCCGCGAGCTGCCCATCGATCACGACGGCTGGAACCGCGTGTATCCCGTAGGCCTTGGCCTGCGCGGCTACCGCCGGATTGTGCATGTCATGCACGGTAACCTCGCATGACGGGCAGGCGAGCCGCCGAACCATTGCTTGCGCCTCCTCGCAAGCCGAGCATCCGGCGCTGAACACTTCAATCTGTCGCTTCGTATCCATGATCGTATCTCCTCATGCAAAGCAGCCTACACCCTGTACGTAGGTATGGGGTCAAGAGGGTGAATTAGACGGCGAGCACGACCAGCATTATTCCCGCCGCTCGCTCGGCATCCCGCTCATAGCCTTGGCTAAGACGGGTACCCAACGCTAATCCAGCTAGTGCTTCGACCCAAGCGTAGGAATCACGGGGTATCTTGCGCCGGGTCGGAGGATTTGATCAAACGCAATGGGTGGAACGGGGCGAGCGGAGGAGGCGGAGGTTTCCGGGGTTGCGGTTGAGCGCGGCGGCGCGTGCGGCCTTGAAGGAGAAGGGTAAAGGCCGACGAGGAGTGAGCGAGCGGCGCGGGCGGCGAATTCGGATCCTGGAGTTGCGGGATCAGGGATGGAGCCTTGCGGATACCGCGGCGGCGGTGGGCCCCTATCCGCGGGAGGTGCGGCGAGTTGGCTGGCGCTATCTGGCGCGGGGGCTGGAAGCCGCGCTGAGCGACGACCCCCGTCCCATCGGTGCGGCCGGGCACGCCGCTGGCGCCGGGCAAGCTCGCGCGTCGCGACTACGAATACGCCAGACGCGGAACCGCCAACGTTTTCTGCATCGTCGAGCCCACGCGCGGGCGCCACCACACCCATGCCACGCCCAACCGCAAGGCGGCTCGGTTCGCCAGGGCGCTCAGGCGGATCGCTCAGGCCCATCCGGCGGCCAAGACCATTCACCTGGTGATGGACAATCTTAACACCCACTGCGCGAAGTCGCTCAGCGACAGCTTCGGTGAGCGAGAAGGCCGCCGGCTGTGGGCGCGTTTCACCGTTCACTACACCCCCAAACATGGCAGTTGGCTTAATCCCGCCGAGCTTGAGGCAAGCCTGTGGTCGCGCGGGGGCCTCGGGCGCGATCGCGTTGCGACGTTTACCGAATCGAGCCGCCGCACGCGCGCCTGGAACGCCCGCGCCAATCGCAGCCGCCGCAGCATCCGCTGGCGCTTCACAACCGCTGATGCCCGCCGCGTCTTCGGTTACAAACGGAGCGTTACGCACGGGTCGAAGCACTAGCAGGATGCGGCAAAGGGAGCGTTGCTCACTTGAGTATCCTGTAGATTGAGTGGTGGCCGCGGTTTGCGGAGGCAGTGAGGATGCGCGGGACCGGCCAGCAGCGGTCCGCGGTGTTCAGCCACA
>JAKAVN010000071.1 GCA_021827495.1 Deltaproteobacteria bacterium
CGCCGCGCCACGCGCCAGCGCGGGCGGCACGGGCGCGTCCGCGCAGCCGAGCCCGCGCGCGAAACCGCGGCCTGCCGCAGCGCCGAAACCCGACCAGCGCGCGGCGCTGCTCAATTTTCTCGGCGAGACACTCGCATGGTATCGGCAGCTTGCAATCGAAGATCGGCTTGCGATGGAACCCGGCGAGACGCTCTTTGTGAGCGACGATCGCCAGATGGCGCTCGAGGTTGTTCAGCTCGCCTTTCAGTACGCCCGCGCGCAGGCGGTGCTGTTGAAATCCGAGAAGTCGCCCGCAGCCGCTACGTCACTTGAGACGAGCGCCGCCGGGACGGGAATGAGCGCCAGCGGCGCGCTGCCAAGTTTCGCCGCGCTGGTTGCCAGGGGCCAGGAGGAGCAGAGCAACCTCAACCAGGTCAAGCAGCAGGCCGACCGGCTCAAAGCGGAGATCGCGCGCGCCAGGGGCGGCCGGCGCGCCGAACTCGCGCGCCAGCTCGCGATCGTCCAGAGCCAGATCGAACTCGCCCAATCGCGGGTCGACTCCTACAACGCGCTAATCCAGTTCGAGACCACCGCGCTCGCGGCCGGCAGCCATGGCGCCGGGCTGTCGGCGCAGATCGACGCGCTCGAGCGCAGCGTGCCGCAGTTGAGCCAAGCGGCCAAGGGCGCGCCGCCGCCGGCGGCGGGTACGACGCGCAACGCGAACGTGTCCGCATCACCGCCGGATAGCGGGCTGCTGGGCGCTATCGAGCTCCTGATAAGCCTTGGCAAGGAGCAGAGTGCGCTCAGCGGCCGAAGTAGCGAAACCCGGAACCTGGCCGCGGCGGCGGACGCCGCGCGCGCACCGCTGATCGCGCGCCTGCGCGCGCTCAACGATCGCGCCGACGAGCTGGCGGCGCAAACCGGCGGCGACGACCTTGCCGCCAACCGCGCGCGCAAGCAACAGTTCGATGAGCTGATCAAGCGCCACAAAGCGATCGTTGATGCGCTGGTGCCGCTCGCCAAGCAGGGCGTGGTCCTGCAGCTTTACGTCGCGAGTCTTCAGCGATGGGGCGACGCGGTGGATCAACGCTCGGACAACCGGTTTCGCCGGCTCATCATCCGGCTCTCCGCGCTCGGCGTGTTGCTCCTGGCGACGTTCATCGCCGCCTTCGTCTGGCGCAGCTTGACCTTCCGCTACGTCCAGGACCTGCGCCGGCGCCGCCAGTTGCTCCAGTTGCGCAAGCTGACGTTGGTGTTAGTCGTGGGCTTGGTGCTGCTGTTCGACTTCGCCAGCCAGTTGGGGACACTGGCGACCGTGATGGGGCTGGCGGCGGCCGGCGTGGCGCTCGCGCTGCAGAACGTGATCCTGTCGTTTGCCGGCTACTTCTTCGTCACCGGCCGCTACGGCATCCGGGTCGGCGACCGCATCCAGATTGCCGGCATCAGCGGCGATGTGATCGACATCGGGCTGTTCAAGCTGGCGCTGATGGAGCTGGTGGGCGACGGAAACTCGAGCCAGCCGACCGGGCGGGTGGTGGTCTTTCCCAACTCGATCGTTTTCCAGGCTAACGGCAACTTCTTCAAGCAGGCGCCTGGCACCAATTTCGTCTGGAACGAGTTCCGACTGACGCTGTCACCGGAATGCGACTACCGGCTGGCCGAGAAGCGGCTGCTCGAGGTGGTCGAGGACGTGTATGCGCGCTACCGCGACACGGTGCAGCGCCAGTATAGCGATCTCGAGCGCGCGCTCAGCATGAAGCTCGAGTCGCCGCGCCCGCAGAGCCGGCTGCGCCTGGGTTCCAACGGCATCGAGCTGACGATTCGCTACCCGGCCGACACGCGCCACGCAGTGCAGGTCGCCGATGAGATTTCCCGGCGCTCGCTGGACGCGATCGCAAAGGATCCCGCGCTCTCGCTGGCGATGCCTGGTACGCCGAATCTGATGCCCCTGGCATCGTTACAGCCGCAGGCGGCCGGGGCCGCGCAGCCGGCCGACGGGCGCGACGCGCCGGCGCCGCAACCAGAGGCCGCAGCCGCGGGCACGATGGTGCCTGCGGCGGCCGAAGTGGTGGTCGAGCCGCCGGCGCCCGAGGCTCCGATGCCGGAGCCTCGGGCGCCGGCCAAGGACTAGCTGCGCCGCTGAATCCAATCGAAGCTATGGCGGCGGCGCAGGTCTCATGGCCCGCCGGCCAAAGCCGCGCCGTCGCCGTCAGGCGCGCGGGCCAAAGCGCGCGTTATAAGCCACAGCCCGATAAGCAGGAGCGCCAATGAAACGGCGGCGCCGGCGGCGCGCGGAATTCCTACCGCCGGGAGCATCCACCACCACAGATCAACAATCCTGAGCGTGCGCGAGCTCTCGACGCTGGTCGCCAGCGGTGCGTTGCCCGCCTGATGCACGAAGGCGCCAACCTGGTCCGCGTTTTGATAAGCATCGACGGTCTCGCGCCAGGCGGCGCCCCAGATTTGGAATAGCGGCGCCGAGCTAAGGCTCCATTCCTGCGCCCGCTCGCTTACCTTCGCCGCGAGCGCCTCCTGGTAATAGCGCTCGTAGAAAGACACCAGGTTGGGTGAGTTTATGATGAAGCCGGCGGCGCTCAGCGCAACCAGTAGCCATCGCCACCGCCGCTCCAGGAGCCCCGTGAGCGCCATCAGTCCCGGCAATGCCGGCAGCAGCAGCCGCGGCCCCCACGACCATCCTCCGGCCCAGAATAGCCAGACCGAGTGCTCGGCCAGGTACGCGCCGGCCACGCCCACCAGCAGCGCGCTTTCCCCCCGCTTGAAGATCGCGCCCGGCAGCGCCACCAGGGCGATGACCGCCGGGCAATACCACAACAATCCCCGGCCCGGCGAGATCAGGAGTCCGGCGAGCGCGGACGGAACAACGTACAGCGCGAACGCTCCCGCCTGGCCAAAGTCGAACGGGTTTGCAAAGCGGGCCCAGTTGTAGATGAAGTAAATCATCAGGCCCGCGGCCGTTGCGAACAATGGCGCGACCCATCTGCCGGGTGCCCGCCGCTTGCATAACAAGTATGCGCCAAGGCAGGGCCCCAGGACTATCCCGGTCGGCTTGGCCAGCACCGCCAGCAGAACGGCGGCACTAGCCGCGGCCGCTTCACGCGGGTCGTCGCCCAGCGAGAAATAGATTCCAGCCGCCGTCAACAACGCGAGCAACGGGTCTGCGAAGAAGTCCCGGCTGTAGACCATGGCGATGGTGCCGAAGGCGTAGCCGAGGGACGCAATTGTCGCGCCACGGGTGGTGGCGCCGAGGCGCCGGGCGAGCAGCGCCACCAGCAAGGCGGTTGCAGCGGCCAGGATCGGCGAGAGCGTGAGGGCAAAAATGGCGGCCGTATAGTGCTGCGGCAGGCCAAGGTGATGACTAACGAAAATTCCCAGGGCGACCGGCGGCAGCGCTATTATCGACAGCAGTGGATACCAACGGGAATAGTACAGCCCGTGACGACCGATCGTTCCCAGTCCCGATATTGGTACTGCAAAGCTATGCCTGGTGATTAGCGACTCGGCTACCGCGAGCATCGAGTTGCCGTCGATCGGATAGATAACGGCGGGAGAAAAGGCGAAATAGAATAGGCATATGCCGGCTGCGCAGAGTATGAGTGCACTCGCCTTTCCCCAGGCGATCTGCTGCGTCATTGGCGGCCTCGCATCCGCGCCGCCGCTCAGCGCGCCCCGGACGCGGGCGCCGTCGCGGCGGAGGCGGAAGATCTGTCGTCCTGGGCCGAGTGCCCGGCCGACGTCGCCAGCCAGTAGGCCGCAAGGTATGCCAGGGCCAGGGCTAAGAACCAGAACTCGCCGGCTCTTCGCAAGAGTACAGGGGAGATCGGCAGCAGGTGATGCAGTAGGGTCAGCGGGTAGCGCGAAAACGTGAGCAGGTAGCTCGCGATGGCGGCATAGATCGCCCGGGGCGGCGCATCGCCGGCGCGGGTCGCGTCAGCGATCACTGCGAACGGCAGCACCAACATGATCAGGTAGTGTGGGTCCGAATAGGGTGATAACAGAATCATCGCCGGCACCCAGAGCGAAAAAGCACGCGCTCTACGGTCGGGTCTGGCGCTCGCAGTGGCCGCAATCGTGAGTGCGAATACTGCAAGCTCTGCAATTGCGATCGCTCCTCTCCGCGCCAGGTCGGTGGCGGGAGTCAGCGCTACGTTTCCCTGGGACCAGAACAGACGCGACACAGCGGCATCCAGCGAGGGGATGCCGGGAACCGCAAGAAAGCCACTGGCCGCCGTGGTGCCAATCGAGTTGAGAAAGGAGAAGCTCGCCAGGCCCACCCCCCACAAGGTCAACAGGCCGATCGCCGCACCAGCGATTATCATCCAAATGAGCGCGCGCCATCGGCGAAGGCATAGCAGGTAGACGGCGAATACCCACGGATAGGCCTTGAGCGCGGTGGCCAGGGCCAGCGCCAGGCCCGCTCCGGCGTCAGAGCCGCGCCTGAGGCAGTACATAGCAACGACTATCAACAACAGAATAATCGTTTGCGCATTCGCAAATACCAAATGCTCATATACAGCCGGATAGATGAACACCAATGCGCTGAATAGGCATAGCTGCCGGGTCTCGAAACGCATTTCGGTTCTCAGAAGCAGGTAAAGCGCCAGCACAAACGCCAGAAATGACAAGCCGCTCCAGATCCAATAGGCCTCGAGCGGAGAGAATCTTATCAGCGGCTCAAAGCACAGCAGGAATGTCGGCGTTTGGCTTGTCGAGTGTATGCCAGCCACGTCCAGCCCCAGTGAGTGGGCGACTGCGTCGAGGATGGTGTAGGGATTCAGACCCTGGCGGAGAAGAAGCGCGGCTACGTAAAAATGGTTGAAGTCAGAGAAATGTGGCGGCTGCGGGAGTTTGGCGAGCGCAAACCGTACTGCGTAGCCGAAAACCAACAGCCACAGCGATGCAAGAGCCCACGGGCGCATCAACCCGGACGTTATGCGCGACACAAAATTTATCGCCGATGAGTTACCGTGAGCGATTGGCTGATGCATGCGCGAGCGCCCCTACGAAACTCAAGTCGGCGGTCCATGTCCGGCAGCGAGCACCAACGCAAGTATCGGGTTGCGGGCGATTGCGCCGCTTCATAGTTCCAGACACCTTGCCAGTTGGAAGCGCCGGGCGCAAGGCTCCGCGCGGCCGCCGCTATGGAGCACAGACCCAAGCGCCGTTAAGCCCATGCGCCCAGGCGCCGGTTTTCGCGCCGGCGCTGGTGCAGGCGACCGGCGGATTGGCCGGCGGGTCGCAGTCCACGCAGTATCGCTTGGCTCCGTTGATCACCGCCGGCAGGTCGGCGAACTTGACGCCGAAGTCCTGAGCGCCCAGAACGTTCCGCAGCCACCACGACTTGCCCGCGTTGGTGAGCGTCACACCCGTCGGCAGCACCGCATCCCGAATCGTCGCGGGCGACGTTGGGTTGGCGATCACGTTAAGTAGTTCGGCCGGAGTCGCCCCGCCCACAAAATCCGTGCCCGTCACCACAAACGGCGCGCCGCCGTTAAGGGCGAGCGACGCTCCGGTCGTGTTGCCGAAAGTCAACTGGCCGCCATGAATCTCGATCGGCGCATACGCGCCATTCGAGTAAATGTCGGCTAGCAAGCCAGGGTCCGAACTTTCGATGTCGGTCGTCGGACTCTCCAGGAGTGCCTGCGCACTGACGAAGTACAGGGGGTAAACCGCGTCGCCGCGGTCGCTGTAATCCGGCAGAATATAGGTGCCCGACCCGCTGAATTGTCCGATGCACGAATACTGCCCGTCACAGTGCAGATGATCATAGAGATTGTTGTTCGACTGGTTGCCCAGAATGAAACCGACGCCGGTGAAAGGGCCAGCCGTCATTTGGCACAGGACGTTGCGGATCGTGTCCTGAAAATCATTGTCATGGAGATAGACGCAGCTCGGTCCCGACGACACCATCTGAATGTTTTCAATTACCGAGTTGATCATCCAGTTGGCGTAAATCCCCTGCCCCGCCAGATACATGTTGCCGATATAGGCGCTCCCGACTTCGGCGTATCCCTCCGAAGTCTCAATCGGAATGAACACGTTAATCCCATAGACGGGATTGTATCCCTCCACCGTGCCGACCGGCGCGGTGCTTGGGAAGTTGAGCAGGAACAGAGTATTGGCATCGGTGGTAAATTTCGCGGTCGGCTTGCTGAAAGGCGCGGTATAACGCGCGTTGTTCGAGATCCGCAGCGAATCATAATAGCAGAGCGGAAGATTGCTGGTGGCTTTTCCCAGGTCTGGATACGCCGTGGTGCCCGCAACCGCGAGGCCGTCCTGAATGACGAAAGGTTCGTAGGCCGGTATCACCAGGTTCCCGCTGGCGCCATGCGTACCGGCGGATACGCCATCCACCCACAGGGTCAGAGTCGTTCCATCGTAAGTAAGCGCCACATGGTGAGTTACGCCCAGGGTGATCGCGGTCGTGGTCGCAACGTTGATCAGGGCGCCTCCAATATCCACGTCGGCGGACCAGTACCAGGTGTTGCCGCTCTGATAAGAACCGCGAATCCTTAATCCGGGATGGTTGCCCGCTTCAGGCTGGGTCGGTTCAAACCCCACCAAATAAGCATCCTGCCCGGCGTGGCCCGTCAGCATGTTGAGATAAAATTCAACCGTGAACGCGCCGCGGCCGTTCAACAACTGATCCGTGACCCCGCGCGGATACGACAACTCTAAAAAGCCATTATTACCGCCATAGCCCGCGCCGGGGAAAAATTCGGGGCTGACGGTGTCGAGCGCCGAACCGGCGCCCGTCGCCAGTTGCGTGCCGATCATCGCAAGCTGCCAAGTGCAGGTATTGTCGGTGACCGTGTTGCCCTGCGTCGTTGGCCAGGTGGGCCGTACGGCGCCGGCGGTGCAGGCCGAGGCGGTTTGGACTTCGACGTTGCCGTTGGAGTCCAAGATCTCCTTCCACTGTACGTAAGCCGCGCTGGCGGACCAGACGTTCGCCAGCGGATGGGCGGCGTCAGTCAACGCCACGCTGGAAGCCAGCGGGGGCGCCCAACTCGGGTCGGGATTCTGCGCGATAATCGCCGGGCCGTCGAAAGCGGGGACAATTCCCGTCTGGGTCATGCCGGCCCCGCTCAGCTTGCCGCCGCAATCCAAGAGCGGCGAGGTGATGTGATAGAACGTGCCGGGCGTGGCCGGGAAATAGACCTCGGGAGCCTGTTGCTGGTTAATCGAGTACACCGAGAGGCCGCAGGCATAATTAATCGCGGCCTGAATCGCGGCCGTGTCGTCGGTCACGCCGTCGCCTTTGGCGTTGTAGGGGGGCGCCTTGACGTTGATCACTCCATTGACGTGGCCGCTGATGTTTGCGCCTTCGTCGATGGCCGTAAACGGCGCGGCCGTGCCATTACCCACCTTGATGCCGTTACCGGGCACCAGCAGCTCGCGATACTGCGGGTCCCCCGGTTGCTCGGCCTGCACGCTGGCGGCGGCGATGATGTTATGGCCGTTGGCGTTGAGGTCCTGCTCGAGCGCACCGCCGGCGCACATCCAGGCGCCGCGCGCGCCCAGCGCCCACGCCCCGGCGCCGCCGGTGCTGCATGGAGTGGTCGCCTGGCAGTCCTTGCACCAGAGGATCATTCCGTTCTGTTCGGCCGGCAGACTCGCGAACGGCAGGCCGACGATCTCCGGCGCGATTGGCTGGGCGCCGGAGAAGCGCTGATTGATCGCCTGGCGGAAGTCGAAGCCCGCGCCGATGCCGGTGAAGTTCGGGATCGGCTGGTATTGCGCCGCCGCCGCGGCGGCCATCGTAGCCAGCGCCAGGAGTGATCCGAGAAACATCTTCAATAGCGATTTATGCATGGTGTGAAACCGTCAGAATCCGATCGCCAGCCACGAGAACCCGTTGCTCTGCTCGGGGGGCAGGTTCGCCGCTTTGCTCAGAGCGCCCGGAACGTCGAGCACGAAAGTCGCGCCGGAAACGCCGTAACTGACCACCGACGCGGCAGTGTTGGCGCCGCCGGTCTGGTAGTAGACGTTGGTCGCCAGCGGCGGCAGCAGGATGGCGTTGGGAAATGGGATCGGCCAGGCCACGGTATATTGCGTGTCGTTGGGAATGCTCTGCTGGGCCAGCGCGTAATATCCCCACTGGATAATTGCGATTACCGGACCGCGGCTCACGTCAGTCAGCGGGATTTTCAGATAGCCAGCGGTCATGAGCGAGCCGGTGAAGCCCGCGACGAAGCTCTGCAGGGCGGCGATATTCGCGATGTTGGTATTCTGCCGCCCGTAGAGGAACGCCGTGCGGTTGGCGAGCTGTTGATGCGGCTCGTTGCTCAGCCCGATACCGCTGAAGCTCGCGCCGGCGCCCGCGCCCTCGACCGGGTCGGTCTGCTGGATCTCATAGATCTCGTTGGCCGTGAATTCGGGACTGTCGATAAGCGTCGCCATCATCCACCTCAGAACGTGAAGGTCCAGGTGCCCTGGTAAGTCGCCGCGCCGTTGAAGACAAAGGCTGGCACCACCGCGTGCGCCAGCATCGGGGCCGGCGCCGTGTGCAGTGCGACCAGCGTCCAGACCGCCGTGCCATCCGTGGTGGTGGCGTTGAGCGCCGCCGCCCACGCCGGCGCCGTCGTGCCGCTGGTGCCGGCGGTCGTACAGCGCTGGATATTGCCGTTGGAATCCACAATCAGGTTGCCTATGACCTCGGCGGTCGTCGCGGCCCAGCTCGGATTCGCCGTGCCGATCGCGGCCGGCATCGCGGCCGCTGAGCCGTTGGCGAACAGGCCCACCTCCTGCACGGTCGTCCCGAGCGCGCCGTAGTCGGCGGTTGCCGACAGCGCATAGTTGAACTGTACGCTGCCGGAGTTGGGGAAAGTATGCGCGCCCACGGCGTTGTAGTATTTGGGCGCCGCGCCAAGATCGGTGTCGTTCACGGTGGGCGCTGTGGCGCCGGAGCCGAAACCGACCGCCAGCGCGTATTGGCCCGCCGTAACCCCGGCCATCAGGTTGGCCAGCGCCGGGAGCCCGGCGTTTACGAACAGGTTGCGGCATTCCCAAAGGAGCGCGCCGCGGCTGAAGATTCTGACTATTCCGTCTGGCCGTTTCACCATTGCTTTACCCGTTTGCCGAAATCGGCACTCCGTTGGCGACCACGCCCGAGTCGGCCACGGCCGGCTGGTTGGCGCCGTAAGTTATCCCGATATGGTAGTAACGCTGATTATATAGCGGAGCGATGATCCGCCGCTCCGCAAGCGGCACCAGCGGCGCGCTCAGCAGGTCGCGCGGCGCCGGTGCCTTGTCGACCGCGCCGGTGAAGTCGCCCGGCGCTGGCGCCGCGTCGCTGAGCGCGGCCGCTTCGAACAGTAGCGCGTCGAGCCAGCTTCGCGCCGGCTTGAAGAAGTTCACCGCGGCGATGATCCGCGCCGCGTCGCTGGCGCCGACCGTCTGCCCAGCTCCGAGATCCACCACCACGCGAAACGCCGCCCATCCCTGCGAAGACGGCCACGTGTTGCCGCCCCAGCTCGCCTGCCCCTCCATGAAGCTGACGCCGGCCCAGCCCAGCGAGGCCAGCGCCTGCCTTATCGAGTAGGGTGTGCCACGCACGCGATGCAGTGGAATCGCGGCCTTCAACAGCGTTCGCCATGAATCGAAGTCGGTCGGTCCGGCGCTGCCCGAGGACGACAACAAGGTGTCAATGTCGGTCAGCGTATCAATGTCGGTCAGCGCGTCGATGCTCTCGCCCGAGGTGCTCGCCGCGAGCTGCCACTGCGGATCGAGCATGTCGAACTGCCAGGCGAGAAACACCAGCGCCGAGTCGGGAGCCGAGTCGAGCCGGTAGACCAGCAGCGGCGTCAGGTCGAGCGCATCGAGCCGTTCGATCACTCTCAACAGCGATTGCGAACGCAGATCGTTTATGGAAGGCGGCACCTGGAGCTGCGCCATTACTTCACCAACCTTCCCGGCGCCGCTGCGCGGCTGCGGCGAAATCGCGCGCCGCTCCCGAGCTTCGCATCTACGCAATAGATATGCAGCTCCGGCTCCGGCTCGGAAAGCGGCTTGGCCGTGCCGAACCGCGCGATCAGTTCGTCGGCCGCCGCCGCGCTGCGTTTGTGCTCGGCGATGAGATGCGTGCGCACCGCGTCCGGCATGCACAACTCGCGGTGGCATAGCGGACAAAACACTCTGGCCGGCGCGCCCATCACGAATGCTCCGCCGCGGTCGTCTGCGCCAGTATGACCGCCGTACAGTTGGCCCATTGGCCGGCACTGAGCTGCATATAGGCGGGCTGCGTCAGTACGACCTGGTAGACGCCAGGGACCGAGAGTGCCGCCACAATCTCGCTTGGCACGATATCGCGCTGGATGCGCGCGGCCAGGTTGAGCGCGATGTCCTGCGCGGCGGCGTTGACCGCGGCCATGGTTGAGACCGGCTCGGCGTCGGCGAACAGCGTGACCGTGCCCGCAATCTGGTAGTCGACCTCGCTCACCGCCAGCACGCTCACCGTGTCGGTCAGCGGCCGCACGTCGTCGGCTCCGAGCGCCTGCTGCACCTTGGCCAGCAGCGCCGAGTTCGCCACGCCCGCGCTGTTGGGCGAAGCAGCCGGCTGCACCGCGATCGGCCCCGTCAGGACGTAGACCTGGACCGTGCCGGGAGCGGGCGATAGCACTTCGACGTCGATGATCGAGGGATCGACGCCAAGCGCGAAAAAGCGGTACGCGCCCGCCGGGCCGGCCACGCTGAACTGGTTGGGCGCGGCCTGGATACGGGTGCGCAGATGGTCGTCGGTTTCGGACGCCGCGCCGCCGCCGGTCGTGGTGGTGTTGGTCACCGAAGCGATCAGCACGTTGGGGTTGAGCGGCACGTTGACCTGGCCGGGCAGATAGCCGTTGGCATTGGGGCCGGCGGTGGTGCAGGTCGCGGTGGTGGTTGCGACGGTCGCTCCGGCCGGGAGGATGAGGTCGGCGCCAGTGGCGAAGACGAATTCGCCGTCGGCGGTGCCTGCCTGCGTGCCGGCCACAATCGTATATGGAAGAGTGAGCGCGTTTTGCAGCGTGAACTGCAGCGTCGTCAGCGCGCCCTGCGCGCCGAGCCGGGTCACGCCGAGCAACTGCCCGAGGTAGTCGATCATCGGAAAGACCGCGAAGGCGAGCAGGGTCTGCTGGCCAGCATACTGGATCGCGTTGCGCACCAGCGACTCGCGGTAAGCGTACAGGTTGATGAGCAGCCGTTCGACCTGCGCCGGTTGCAGAGTGCGCCCGGCCGCGGCCTGGAAGGCCGCGACCATGTCGGCCAGGATCAGGTTGGGGTCGAGCCCATCGGCGTCATTGATGAACGTCGGCGGCGGCAGATTCGGTATTCCGGCTCCCATCTGGCTTCCCTTCGCGATTGGCGCGCGTGCGCGCGCCCAGGCTTGTTATCCCGGCTGGCCCGCGCTCGCCAGCGCGACCGTCGTGCTCCGTGCCGGGCTCGGCGTGGCGCCCAGGTTAAGCTGCCACGCCACGGTGATTTCGACGTGGGCGCCCGGCTGCGTCGTGGCCTCGGTCACCGGCGTGCTTTTAACCGACAGCACTTTCACCCGCGGCTCCCACTGAGTAATCGACTGAGTAACCTCGCGGACCACGGCTGGTCCCGCCTGGCTAATCGGCGCATCGATGTATTTCCAGAGGTCGGTGCCGAAAGTCGGGCGCAGCACGTCCGAGCCTTTCGGCGTGGTCAGGATGATCGCGATGCACTGGTTAACATCATCGACCCCGGTGACGATGCTGCCAATTCCCGATCCCGGCTGGCCCGCCGAATCGAGCATCAGCGACCAGTCCGCCGACTTGATATCGGCCAGGGTGATTGCTCCCGCAGGCATTTACTTGGCCTCTGGCCCCTTCCATCGCAGGGAAGGGGAACCGGGCAGCAACAAAAACATTCTCGCTCTTCTTTCCGCGTCGGGAAGGAGCTTAGGGTTGGATGGGCCGTTCATCCTCATGACATCTGCTGCGTCGGCGCCGCCGTGTTTCCACCCTGGGGATCCGCGTGGGTATGCCCGTTGTAGGTATTGATAATCCCGTCCACTGAATCGTTGTGCGCCGAGGTAACCAGGCTGATTCCGCCGGCCGCATGCACGGTCACATTGCCCCCCCCGTCGATTGCGATCGACGCACCGCTGGCGCTGACGCTCATCGCCGCTCCGTTGGGCAGGCTCACGGCGAGCGCGTGCGCTGCACGGTCGTATTCGATGCTGGCGCCATCCTTGAATGACATATGGTACTTGTCGGCACTCTGGACCGGCGGCGTGTCGGCGCTCGAGTATATTGCTCCCAGCACCGCGCCGGCCTCGTCATGCTCATCCATCAGGCACACGACCTGCTCGCCGATATCGGGAACCCAGTAGCCTTTGTCGTTCTGCGTCTTGGGGAAAAGGATCGGCAGCCAGTACGACAACATCTGGTCGCGGTCGGGAAATGCGACGCGCACTCGGGCGCCCTGAAGATCTTGCTGTTTCACCAAGCCTACGCGAAACATGTTTAATGCCTCATCCTCGCGCAACGCGCCGCCGCTCGATGCCGGCGCGGCCATGCCGTCACCATTGCGACGTACCCCACCCGGTGCACGGGTGAGGCATCATCGCGCCCGGCGGTGTTGGGCCGGCGCAGGGTGCGGCCGCCGTCGGTGAGGGATTCGCACTTGAGCTTTCCAGTGCGGCCTGCAAAGCGCTCCAGTCGCAGGCGGAGTCGAAGGAGCCGTTGACCGCCGGAAAGCTGCCGGTCCTCCAGGCGAGAAAATAGTACGGTTGAATCGACAGCACGCCTCCCGCGCTTATCGGCGCCATCGCCGTGTAAATCCTGAACGGCCCTGTGCTTCCTGCCGGCGCTCCGGTTATTGTCGCCGGTCCCTTCCACGCTACACCCATGATCACGAGGTCGTTAGCGTTGATTGTCGGGGAGTTTCCGAGACCGCCAAACCAGTTCGAGTTGCGGTCATTGGCCGCGCTTGTATTTTTGACGCCGCTCGTGCCGGCCCATTCGGCGGCGTGCGCTGCGCATTCGTCAGTTGAAGCCGCGGTGACCGTGATGCTGTTGCCGGCGTTCGCCGGCGCGGCCGTCCGCCACAGGCCGTCAGCTGGCGAGTTAGGATCGAGCGGCGACGGATTATCCGCTACCAGGTTCCAAGCGGCGCCGCCGAGCCCGCTCACGCCAAGCTGGTTGCTGTGTCCGGCGCAGGCCGCGAAGATCGTCACTTGGTCGCCCTGCGTGACGTTGGCGGGAAAGGTTAGGGTGAAGGACGTGGCCGAAGCGGCCATGCCGATTGCTTCTTGCGCGGGCGTACTTCCGGCCCGCGCGCGATATCGCGCCGCGGTTATGAAAGCGCACATCAGCGCGATGCCTGCCAGCCGGCGCTTCACTGCAGCTCCGCGTAGATATTCGCAAGCAGATTGCATAGCGTCCCGGCGCTCGCGCAGTTGCCGAAGAGGTTACCGTAGTCGGCTTCCTCTCCTCCGCACGAATAGCCATTCGTGTCGATGCACACGGCGCGCGACGCTTCCGTTCCGTCGTAAAAGTCGTCGTTCCAGGTTGCCAGGCCAGCACCGCCGCTGGGTCCGTGGCTGGTGAAGGTCTCCTCATCGTAGAGGTCCGAGTGCTCCACTCCCACGACCGGCTTCACTCCCGCACTGTTTGCCAGATTCATGACCGCCTTGATGCGCGACCCCATTTGCGCGCCCATCGCGGCCCGGCTTGGCGCGTCCACGTAAGGTTGCGAGGCCGGTGCAAGCTCTGCGCGCAGGCCGCCCGATATGCACGCACTGTAGTCGCCCGCAACGGTAAGCGTCGTCATACCGGCCGGAGCGTTCCATAGTATCGAGGACGGCACCACTTGTGCGCTGGGGCATCCGGCCGCGCCGGGAAATTCGATCGGCATCGCGCTCCCGTACCAGTAGGGAATTGCCGGCGATATGGTGATCGAAGACGTGCCGTTGCCCGGGTTGTAAGTGACGGCGCCGATGGCGCCGGAGAAATTGAGCGGCGAGTCCAGCGCGGCCGTGCTGTAGTCCTGAAGCATCAGGACCTTGCCGCCGAGGTCGTTGATAAGCCGTTGCGCGCCGGCCGCCATGCGCGCGGGGTCGTAGGGTGCCGAGGGGCACGACGCCAGCTCGCCCGGATTGGCCCAGAAGCCGTCGACGTACGGCGCGATCGAGCTGTAAGCCTGGTCGGGCCCGTCGTATAGCGGAACGAACACCGGCGGCAGATGCAGTCCGCCGGAGCAGCCCGCAAGCCCGCCGCCAGCGCACTCTTGCGCCACGTAGTTCAGTGCGGCACGCGTCGTCTGCGCATACTGCGCCGCGTAATAGGCCACGAAGTCGTCGAGGTCCTTTTGGATGGCCGCGTTCGCGAACCACTTGGATTCCTCGTTGTAGGTTTCGGCGTCGCTCCGGTTAGCGCAGGCGGGACATTCGCACGCCCCTCCCGCGAGCAGGTCCATGCCGTTATCGTCGAGCAGGCCGGAACCGTAGCCCCAGGCGTTGGTGCCGGTCTCGATACAGCCGCTCGACGTGTTCCAGGTGGTGTAATTCGTCGCCCATGTGGCGTTGAGCGCCGCGACCGCCTTGTACCTGCGCTTGAGAAAGTCGCGCAGCGCGAGTTTCGCGTATATTACCGGGTTTGAATAGCTGGTAACCCCTGTGCCCGCGGGGTCGCTCGAATGGTAGGGATTTTCAGCCGCAATCGCGAAGCCCAGATGCTCGTGATTCAGGCGGTTGATCCCCGCAAGATCGTCGGCTTCCTCGAGCACGATCGCGAAATAGTAAGCGGCGTCCGGCGCGTGATTGCCGTTGCCCGAATAGATACCCAATCCCCATGCATATTTTAGGCTCTGCATCAGCGCATTGAAGTAGTGCGGATCGAAAACGTCGGGCGTGACGCTTTCGGCTCCGCCGCAAGCCTCGTTGTCAACCAGGCCCACGTAATCATTTTTGATCGGATGCGGCAGAGCCAGACGATTTGACGGCATCGCCATCGCCAGGTCCGATGCCTTCGGATAGTTCGTCAGCGGCAATGCGGCCGCAAGAGTGGCGCGCTGGTTGCCGGGATTGGCCGGATCGGCCATCACGGCGTAGCGGTAGGAGTATTGCCCGGCCGCGTTCCAGCCCGTTGCGGCCAGGTACGCGGCATCATTACTTGCCCACGCCGCCGATAGGTTGTTCGCGTTGCCGTATTTGGCGGCGAGAACCTCGAGCATGGTGGGTTCCTCGGCGATTTGCAGCACCACCGGCGCCGTGGCGAACGCCGCTCCCGACACGACGCCCCTCAACCACCAGTAAGCCTGCGCGCCGTCGAGCGACGGGATCGTTGTTTTCACGAAATCGGACGGCCACGCCGCGCCGGTGGAATTGAGTTGGAACCATTGCACCAGGTCGGCCTTGGCTGGCGCGGAGTAGAAGCCGGTCGAAAGATTGGTTCCACTGTCGCTGCCCGCGTCGAGGTAGAAGGAACCTTCCGGGTTGAGCGTGTCGGCGGCGGCCGGTTTGCCGGTGCCGTTAATCAGGCTCCCGCAGGGCAGCGAACCGCCGCACTTCGAGGGCGAACTCAAATAATACGACCATACGACCGCGCCGCCCGCGCCCGGAACACCGGCGACGCTCATCTGGAAGAATGTGTACTCGGGCCTGAAGCGATTCGAGCCGAGGTAGATGGCGTCGTCGGCGTTTTGCAGCGTGTACGATTGCCCCGCTACCAGCGGCGGCGTCGAGTTGTCCTCGGCGGCCGCGGTTACATCAGTGTTGCCACCGCCGCCCGGAGCCAGGAGCACCTTGTCGTAGGATCGAAAGCCGCGCCCGCTCGGCCCGCTCGACGCGCTGTCGAACAGCGCCACCGAGCGCATAAAAGCGGTGTTCCCGTCAGGCGCCACCAGCCATATCCGGTCGCCAAGATGCTCGGTATGCCAGTAACCAGTGCTCATACCCTTAATAGACGGATTCTCCAGTGGATATCCGGGCGGGGCCGCGAGCGCCGGACGGGCGGCCGCCAGCAGTATCCCGGCGATTAGCAGGTTGCGGAAAAACCCGGCGAAAGACGATTGCGGCGAAGGGTAAGCATTACTACGATCATGAAAGTGGGTCTTGGATTAATGTTGTTAGGGGTCAAAAATCCTTTTTCC
>JAKAVN010000257.1 GCA_021827495.1 Deltaproteobacteria bacterium
GGCGGGGGAAACCCTCACCGCGTTTGCCTTCGAGACGGTGCGGGGCGCGGTCTCGCTCGCTGCCGGCGAGCGGGTGCAGTTCTATCGCACCGACCGCGCCATTGGCGTTGCGGCCTCGGAGTTCGGGACCGTGCGGCGGGTGACGGCGGAATGGCTGGAGGTGGTCAAGGATGATGGCGCGGTCATCGGCTTTGACCCAAGCGCCTTTGACCAGTGGGGGCTCGGCTATAGCGGCACCGGCTACAAGGGCCAGGGCAAGACGCAGCCGCGCACCGCCGCCGTCTATGACAATGCCTTTGCCTGGGATGCCCGCGCCGCCTATGTCATCGGCACCCGCCATCGCGATGACTATCGGCTGTTCGTCCCGCGAGACCTCGCCCCCGACCTCGACGCCCTTGCCGAGCAGATCCTGCGCCGGCGTGATGACCGCAGCTCATCGCTGCGCTTTGCCACCGCCGAGGACTACCAGGCGCGCCAGCAGCAGGCGGCGGCCCGGGAGCGTGAGGCCCCGCCGAGCGCAGCGCCTGATAACAGCCAGGCGCCGCGCGTCGCTACGGCCGCGCCCGAGCCGGAACGCCGGCCGCGGGCAGAGGCCCCGCAAGCACCCAATCCGGAAACAGCGGCCAGGCCGGCCGCGCCGGCGGCGGATTCCGTCAGCCCGTCATCACCGCCACCGCCGGCGGCAACGCTCGCCGCCGTGGCGG
Source organism: Deltaproteobacteria bacterium (assembly GCA_021827495.1). GTDB lineage: Bacteria > Desulfobacterota > Binatia > Binatales > Binataceae > JAKAVN01. The sequence continues at coordinate 705 of JAKAVN010000257.1, forward strand.
CAGCCGTGTCCCGCTATCGCGACGCCTTTGTCGAAAGCGGCCATGCCCTCCGGAAAATGGCCGCCAGGTGGCGGGGCAGCGCCGCGGAGAAAAAAGAACTCGCCCGCCTCGTCACCTGCGTCTGGCAAGCCGCTTCCGTCATCGCCCGTGACCCGGCCCTGCTCGCCGCGCTGCACCCCGACGAGGCCCTTCTGGCTGAGGGGCTCGCCCGGCAAAGCCGCGAAAAAGTCGTCGCCAAGGCGCTGCGGCAGATGCCGCAGCCCACACCGGAGCCGGAATCAAAGTCCGAGCCCGAACCCGACCCGGAGCCGCCTGGCTTCGGCATGGGCATGCGATAATCGTCGGAGGGCGGAAAGGACAGGCAATGGCATTAGATTAAAACGAAATGGCCTTCCGGAAATCAGGAGCGGTTCAGATGTTGAAGAACGGCCTGCAAAATGTTATACGAAGATATAATTTAGGAGATGTTTATGCACACCACAAATCTGCGCAAGGTCGGCGGCTCGATCATGCTGGCCGTGCCCCCGGCGCTGCTCGATGTTCTGCACCTAACCGCCGGTGCCAAGGTCGGGCTGGCCGTCGATAACGGACGGCTTGTTGTCGAACCGCAGGCGCGCCCCCACTACACGATGGCTGAACTGTTGGCCGCATCGGACTATTCACAGCCCCAGCCTCCAGAAGAACGTGAATGGGTGGACGCGCCCGCTGTGGGTGACGAGCTGATATGAAGCGTGGTGATGTTTATATGGTCGATCTTGATCCAACGCAGGGCCGGGAACAGAGGGGGCATCGCCCGGTTGTTATCGTCTCGCCGGATCAGTTCAACCAGGTGACTGGCCTGCCGGTAATTCTGCCGATCACGAATGGCGGCGACTTCGCCCGTCGCCTTGGCTTTGCGGTGCCCCTTACCGGGACCAAGACAACCGGCGTCGTACGCTGCGATCAGCCTCGCGTTCTTGACCTGAAGGTTCGCAACGCTCGGAAGGTGGAAAGCCTTCCCATGGTCATTATGGATGAGGTCTTGGCTAAGGCCGCCACGATCTTTGAATAAGTGATGGGTCGCCAATGGCGTCCTTCGATGAAAAGAAGTTCGCGGCCCGGCAAGGGTGAGATCGAGCTGACCAGGGCATCCGTTGGAACGAGAACCAGGTCTGGCGGACCCTTCGGGGTGGTTGCGGCTGAGCGTGGCCGAGGACCGCAGCCACATCAATCCTTATGGCCGTCTGACCGCCGACCTCAGCCGGCGGATCGACTTCGAGCAGAGCGGGTGGCGGCATGACGGGGCGTGCGCAAACGATCGTTTGTACGGCATCCGAACGACCCAAGGCGGGACAAGGGATTACGCCGCGCAAAAGTCGGTTGCCAAATAGACCTGAAAAGCAACTGAATAACGCAACGAAGCCAGTCCTGATCGGCTACGCCCGGGTATCCCGGGCCGAGGGGCAGGACCTCGGCCCTCAGGTCAGCGCCCTGGAGGCGGCGGGCTGCCGGCGCATTCATGAGGAACGCGCCTCCGGCGGTCGCTGGGACCGGCCGGAACTGACGCGCTTGCTCGGCCGGCTCACTGCGGGCGATGTGCTGGTTGTCTGGAAACTCGACCGTCTGTCGCGGTCTCTCAAGGATCTTCTGCTGATCCTGGAGCGAATCACCGCCGCTGGCGCGGGCTTCCGCTCTCTTACCGAATCCATCGACACGACCGTGCCCGCCGGGCGGATGATGATGCAAATGCTCGGCGCATTCGCGGAATATGAGCGGGAGATGGTGAAGGAGCGCACCCAGGCCGGTCTCAAAGCGGCACGCGCGCAAGGGCGCCACGGCGGAAGGCGGCCGAAGTTCACCCAGGCGCAGCGCGCGGAGATCCTCAGCATGCTCGCCGCCGGACGGCCGGCAGCCGAGGTCGCCCGATTGTTCGAGGTGCACCGGGCGACGATCAGCCGGCTCAACTCCGCATCGCGCCAGACTGAGCCAGCCTGAACCAGACAGTTCATCTTACGTTCGAAAATTTGGCCGAAAATCGACCGACCGTGTACTTGGGCCGATCAAAAACCGCCCAAAACCCATCGCTTTGCCTGCTCAGGCTCACTTCCGAGGGGGGCTCCCTCT
>JAKAVN010000072.1 GCA_021827495.1 Deltaproteobacteria bacterium
AACGCGAGCACCCGGCCCTGGCTGTCGCGAATCGGGAACATCAGCCGCGCGCGGAACATGTCGCGCGCGCCCGCGCCGTCCTGCCTGGCCAGGCCCAACCGCACCGCCGCCGCCAGCAATCCGCGCTTCTCCAGCGCGCCCGCCAAGTTGGCCGGGCGGTCGGGCGCAAATCCCAGCATGAACGTCCGCGCGGTTTCCGCCGCCACGCCGCGCGCGGCCAGGTAGTCGCGCGCCACGGCGCCGTCGGGCGTCTTCCAAAGGACGTGGGCGAAGAACTCGGCGGCGGTCTGATTGGCGCGCAACGCGGCCTCGCGCTCACCCGCTCCCGGGCCGCCCGCGCCGCGTTCGGGCAGCGCCACTCCATAGCGGCGCGCGAGCGATTCGATCGCCTCCGGAAAACTCAGTCCCTCGGTCCGCATCACGAAGTTGAACACGGTGCCGCCCGCGCCGCATCCGAAGCAATGGAAAAATCCGCGCTCCGGGTTGACCGAGAACGACGGGGTCTTTTCGTTGTGGAATGGGCAGAGGCCGACGAAGTTGCGCCCGGCGCGCTTAAGGCGCACGTGCGCGCCGATCACCTCGACGAGGTCCGCGCGGGCGCGGATTTCTTCGAGCTTGTCGTCGGAGAAAAGCGCCATCAGTTCGCCAGCACCGCGCGCAGGCGGCGCGGATGGTTGGTCATGATTCCATCGACGCCGGCGGCCATCAATCGGCGCATCGCGGATTCGTCATCGACGGTCCATACGTAAACCGCAAGGCCGCGGCGATGCGCTTGGGCGCACAATTCGGCGTCCGCGATGTCGAACCGCGGCGCGATTGCGTACGCATGCATCGCCGAGGCCGCCTCCAGCAGCGGAGCCGAATTCTTCTCGCCGAGCAGCGCCAGGCGCAGCCCCGGTTCTTCCGCCGCCACCATCTTGAGCTGATCCCAATCGAAGCTCGATACGATCGCGCTCTCGATCACGCCGCATCCGCGAAGAATCCCGCATACGCGGCGCTCCAGCCCGCCCGCCTTGAGTTCGACGTCCATGCCGCAGCGGCCGCGCAGCGCGGCGGCAACTTCACCCAGGGTCGGGATGCGCTCGCCACCAAACCCGGCGCCAAAGCGCACCCCGGCGTCGAGCCGTTTGATCGCCGCCATGCTCATCACGGCGACCCGCCCGCGCCCGTCGGTGGTGCGGTTGACGGTTGCATCATGAATCACCACAACTTCGCCGTCGCCAGTCATCCGCACATCGAACTCACACATATCGGCGCCAACGTCGGCTGCCGCGATGAATGCGCGCAAGGTGTTTTCAGGATATAGCGCGCTGGCGCCCCGGTGCGCGATCGTCAGCATCGTATGCGCCACCCCGGGGCCGAGCCGAACCGCGCTCATCGCAATGGAGTTTAACCGCCGTGCGGCGCCGCGGGCAAATCGGGCCGCGCCTGATCTCCACAGGGGGCCCGGCCGCCACTCGTCAAGCCGCGCCGCGACCCTTATGCTCGAAGCTGGCACCTATGATCCGTATCGGCACGCATGCGGCCCGCAATTACGTGCGGATCGCTTTCGAGACTCCGGCCGCGAGAGTGGACGATGCGGCCGGCCTGCTGGTCGCGCACGGGGCGCTGGGATGCGCGGTTGGCGGAGACCATCGCACCGCCCATCGCCAGGCGACGCTGGAACTGCAGGCGTATTTCGAGCGGCTGAGCGGACCGCGGCTCGCGGCGATTCGGCGTGCGCTGGCCGCGGCGGGGATGCTCGCCCGCCCCGGCCGCGCGCCGCGCCGCCAGCCCATCACCGATCCGGGATGGGCCACCGCATGGATGGATCGCTTCGAGCCGCTCAAGGTGGGACGCCGCCTGCTAATCGTTGCGCCGTGGCACTCGAATATCGCCACGCCGCGGCGCCGGCTGGTGATCAATCCCGGACAGGCCTTTGGCACCGGGCATCATCCGACCACTTACGGCGCGCTCAGGACCATCGAGGGACTTTGCGCCGAGCGCCATTTCGAGCGGGCGCTGGACGTCGGCACCGGCTCAGGCGTGCTCGCGATTGCGATGCGTCTGATGGGCGTCGGGCAGGTGACCGCGCTCGACGCCGACCCGCTGGCGCTCGACAACGCCCGCGAGAACGCGGCGCTCAATTCGCTGGGCGGCACAATCCGTTTCGCCGCCACACCGCTGGCGCGGCTCAGCCGGCGCTTCGACCTGATCAGCGCGAACATCCTGAGCTCCACGCTCATCGCGATGGCACGCACGCTGACGCGCCTGCTGGCCCGTGGCGGCCGCTTGGTGCTCGGCGGAATCCTCAACCGCGAGGCGGCCGCGGTGGTGCGCGGCTACCGGCCGCGGCTGCGATGCCTCGGCCTGCGGCGCGACCGCGGATGGAGCACGCTGGTGTTGGCGCGATGAAGCGGCCGCCCCGGTTTGCGATATCGTCGGCGGCGATCGATGGCGCGGTCGCGCTGGTCGGCGGCGCGGAACTCCATCACCTGCGCGACGTGATGCGGCTGCTTGCGGGAGCCGAGGTCGCGCTGTTCGACGAGCACGGCGCGCAGTACGCGGGGAGAATCCGCAGCTTCCAGGCGCGCCACGCGGTGATCGAAATCGCCGCCGCGCCGCGCACCCCCGCCGAATCCACCGCCGGGCTGATCCTGGCCGCCGCGGTGATAAAGGGCCCGCGGATGGACTTCCTGGTCGAGAAGGCCGCGGAGCTGGGCGCGGCGGAGCTGTGGCCGGTGCTGTGCGCGCGAGGCGTGGTCCGCGAGGTCGGCGGCGAGCGGCTCGCGCGATGGCGCCGGCTGGCCACCGCGGCGGCCAAGCAGAGCCTCGCGCCGCGCGCGGCCGAGGTCAGGGCGCCGGTCGCGATGCGAGACTTGATCCGGCGGCCTAACGGGGGCAGGCTTTGCGTGGTCCTGAGCGCGGGCGCGCCCGCCTTGGGCGCGGTGCTGCGCGAGGCCCGCGCGCGCGCGCTGCTGCTGCTATGCGGGCCGGAGGGCGGCCTCACGCGGGAGGAACTCGCGGCCGCGCGCGCCGCCGGTTTCCTCCCCGCCGGACTGGGTGCGCGGCGGCTGCGCAGCGAGACCGCGGCGCTGGCCGCGCTCAGCATCGCGGCCGGCGCGCTTGACGAAGTTGGCGGAGAAGACTGAGCGGTGGCTTACCAATTCGCCTTTGTGATGGACCCGCTGGACGCGGTGCTGCCCGACAAGGACACCACCTTCGCCTTCATGCTGGAGGCGATCGGCCGCGGGCACCAGGCCTACTTCGTCGCCCTGCATGATCTTTATGCGCTCGGCAATCGCGCCTTCGCGCGGGCGCGGCGATGCGCGGTGATGCGCGCGACGCCGCATTACCGTTTTCTCGACGATGGCGCCGAGTACGAACTCGAGGCCTTCGACGCGATTTTCATGCGCAAGGACCCGCCCGCCGACGCGGCCTACCTGTACGCCACGATGCTGCTCAGCCTGGCCGACCGGCGGCGCACCTTCGTGCTCAACGAGCCCGCCGGCCTGCGCGAGGCCAACGAGAAGCTCTACGCGCTGAATTTTCCCGAGGCGATTCCACCCACGCTGGTCACCCAGGACCTCGTGCGGCTCAAGAAGTTCATGGCCGAGCAGGGCGGACAGATGATCGTCAAGCCGCTCGACGGACACGGCGGCGAAAGCGTGTTTCTGGCCGCGGCGGACGACCGCAACTTGAATGCGATCCTCGAAGCGGTCACCCGTTTCGAGTCGCGCCCGATCATGGCGCAACGCTACCTGGCCGAGATCCGCGACGGCGACAAGCGGCTGATCGTGCTCGACGGTGAACCGCTGGGATGCACCCTGCGGGTGCCGCGCGACGACGAGAATCGCGGCAACATCCACGTCGGCGGCAATTGCGTCAAGGCCGAGGTCACCGCGCGCGACCGCGAAATCTGCCGGATGATGCGGCCGCGGCTTAGACGCGACGGGCTCTACTTCGTCGGGCTCGACATCATCGGCAACTATCTTACCGAGGTCAACGTGACCTCACCCACGGGGATTCAGGAGATCGACCGGCTCGACGGCGTCAACCTCGAGGCCAAGGTGATCGACTTCGTCGAGGCGCGGATCGCGGCGCTCAGGCATTAGCGCGCGGGCCTGCTTCGCCCATGTTGCAAGGCACACGCGGGACAGCTACGAATTAAGACCGCCGTTAAGGTCCGACGCTAGCAGTCCCGGTGGGCAGGTAGCTCAGTCGGTAGAGCAGAAGACTGAAAATCTTCGTGTCGAGTGTTCGATTCACTCCCTGCCCACCAATAAAATCAGGCGCTTAACGGGACTTTCAGACCTTATCGATCTGGGCTCTACCCCCGGCTATACCCCTATCGGGGCGGGCTTCGGGGGTCGGAAGTAGCAACGAGCCTGTGTAGCTCAAGGGTTTGTGAGTCTGCTCGAGAGCGACGCGGCGCGGCAGCCGGCTGAGCGCCAGGGTGAACGTCCAAGCGCAAGCGCCTCGCTCGCTCCCCTCGCATTTCTTAAGAGTCTAGTACGAAAAAAACGAATTTAACGAAAAAAGTCGCCGATGCTGGATTATTCGGCGGCTCGACAAGATCGGGGCTTACGAAATAAGTCCTCTTCGGCGAGCGCCAATAGATCACGCGAGGAAAGGCGGCAGCCCTTTGTTCGCGGCGAGGCGCCAGACGATTTCAGTCGCGACTTCGCGCAGCATAGCCCGCGCGAATTGAGGGCGGTCCATCACCAGACGCTTACCTAGCGCGGGGTCGGGTAGCACCAACTGCATCCAATCGCCGATTCTTTGCAATCGCTCCGGCGAATCGAGCTGCGCAACGACGGCGGCACGCGCAGCCGGGATGAGGTTGACGATGGCTGCCTCAAGCGCCGCCATCGGTACGCGGTCGCCTTCCTTGTAAGGCTTTATCGCGACTTCCGCCATAAGGAAGAGCCGCTCGCAGATGCAGTCTATGTTTTCATCCATGAAGAAGCCTCGCCGCCCGCTCCGGCTAAAAAGGAAGACCCGGCCGCTTTGGACCGGGTCTCCGAGGCCGTGCCTCGCTCAGGTCTGATTGGCCCTCACCAGCATCGCTCGCCCCAGCGCCATCAAGATGCTGGCCGACTTCCGTATATCCCGCCGTGTTGCGTCTCCGATCCGTTTCCCCGAAAGGAGAGGTGAGTCAAACCGTGAGTTGAGCAACTTCGCGTGATCGCGCTCAAGCATCGCGAAGGCGGCATCGAGCAACCGCGGTTGTTCCAAGAGCCGACACTTAAACTGATCGATGGCGTTGGCCTCGGGGCTGTCGGTCTCACCATTTATGCCACATTCATCCGCGAGCGTTTCGAGCTTGCGCCTGGTCTCAACATCAACATCAACGAATTCGTCCTTGCCTCGTACCTTCCGATTGGTTGCCATCGCCATCCTCCTGCCCTCGATGATAAACCCGCCGCAGAATCGATCAAGCAATTTTTTTCGCGCCGCCCAAGGTTTGTCCACAAGAGCGCTGGGCGATTCTCGTGCGGGTTGCGTCGGTAATTCAAGATTCTGGACTAGTTACTTGACTACCTACTGGGTAAACGCGCGGTTGATATATGATTCCACTCCTGCTACCTGTGTGTACAACCGCCAGCCTGGCGGGCAAGGAGGGATGGAACCATGGGTGCGAACGGCAACGGCAACAGCAAGCCGCCGGCTACCGCGCGAACCGAGGGCGAGATCCTTGCTGCGCTGAGTTACGATTATCCATGTTTCGGCTGTTTCGGCTGCTGTCTGGGCTGGATGATCATTCGAGGTCCATGTGACTGGCTGGATGCATGTCCGAAGTGCGGAGGCCCGGTAGCGTTAATGGCGGACGGCTTCGGACTCGGGAAACAACCATCGAAGGCGGACCTACCAGCCGTCCGTGCCGCGGTTTTGAGTCGGGTTGCTGAAGCACGGCGGATCGAGCGCGAGTGCGAGCGCGACCCACGCAAGCGCGCCCTCGAGGTCGAACTGGAGGCGGCGGCCGTCGCTCTAGGCATCAAGGGCGGGCGTGACTGGCGGCGCCGGCTCGATCACGAGCACGACGCCATGCCCGGCCCAAATTTCGAGGGCAATTGTAATTTCTCGGCTGCTTATTGGCCGCACCTGCCGCGCGCGCTTCGGACTCGGCTTGAGTGTATGGACAAGCTCAACTGGCTCGTGGACCAATGGTTCGATCACGGTCTCAGCGGCGAGCCCGCAGAGTTCGATGCCGACCTTCGCGAAATGCGGCGACTGCTAAAGCTCGTGAAGCGGAGCCCGTATGACGTTCGTGCGAAGTCCCGCCCGGCCCGGCGGCACGCGGCGGCGTAAAAGGGGGAGATTATGAAAACACGACGCGCCTTGCTGGTCGGCCTAATGACGATGACGGCCACGGGCATCGAGTTCGCGTTGTTTATACCTCGGTGCAGATGGACAACGGCGTACCAACGTGGCACGTCGGAACCGCGAGCCGAATCTGCGGCGGTGAGCCGCCGACTCCCGCGCTCGAAGCGAGGGGGCGTGCGCGAATTTGAACTTGCGCTCTAAGTGATCTCCCACGTCCGCCCGCTCCGCTGAACCAAGCCGCGACGCTTGAGGCGCGCCAGGCAGGCGCCTGCCGAGTCCATCGAGGCCAAGCCCGCGCGTTCGAGCACCTCGGCTGTCGTCAGCCCCCGGCGCGCTCGCCTCAGCGCCCGTAGCGTCCGCGCCCCGGCGTCGCGTTGGGCTGGTCGTGCTGGCTCGGTCGCGGGCGCCGCTCGACCAGCGCATAGCGAGGCGTAATGCGAGGACGACCGGACAGTGACCGTCTCTGGCGGACAGTCCCGCAGCGCGCAAGTAAAGTCAGCGTCGCGCTTGCCGAGCCTCGTGCATTTCTCGCACGCTTCGGCCGGGAATTTGATCACAGGAGCTCTCACGCCGCATCATCCCCGTTGCCGCCCACCATTCTGAACCGGCTCGATCTCGCGCGTGGATTGTACGGCCGCCAGCTCGCCAAGGCGCGCTTGTTCGCCGAAGCGGTACGCGATTGTCGTTGCGCGATCCCCATCCAGTCCCGCCACGAACTGCGCAGAGGCGGCGGCGGGCTACTTTCCCAACGCACTCTCGGTCTCCCGGCGCTGCTCTTCAGCCGACAAATCATCCGGTTCGCGCTCGGTCGGCTGATCGCGTTTCTTATCGCGCTCGCGTCGCTCATCCAGCTCGCGCAAGAGGCGGTCGCGGCGCAGCTCGTTTTTTCTTTCCGATTTTTTACCCATCTAAAACCCCGCGAACTTTCCCCAGCGCACCCGCGCCGCGATCGCCTGGCGGTCTTCCTCGCGCGCTACGTCTTCGCCGCGTGCATGTAAACGGTCGACCTCGGGCCTGTCGAATCCCCTACTCCGCTCGCGCATCTGGTGCGCGAAGGTTGATGCGGCTCGCGCCTGAAGGTCGAGGTCGACGCCGGCCGCCACCTGTCCCTGCTGGACTGCGCCCAACGCGGCCTGGGCGAGCGCCACGATGGAATCGATCTTGTGCGAGGCCTTCTCTTTCGCGATGCGCCAGCCGCGCGAGGTCTCGATCGCGACGCAGCGGCTCACGGCCAGGCGCAAGTCGGCGTCGGAGTACGCGGTCAGGTTCCGGCCTTTGAGCAGCTCATACAGATTCGTTGAGGCCTCGGTCAGATTCGGAACCGATTGCGGGAATTCCAGCATCGGCAACCCCGCGGCGGTGAGCCGCTGAGCGACAGCCTGCATTTGCCAGGGATCGAATCTGACCTCGCGCACCCAGAACCGGCGCCGCAGATCGAGAAGCGTCTTTTCGATCGTAGCCTCGAAGTCGAGCGGGTCCGCGGGCGAAGGCTGGAAGGTGCGATGCCATACGAGCCTCACTTTCTTCGCGGCCCGATCGAAGGTGCAACACACGATCGCCGTCGAGTCGCGCTTGACCGATGCGTCGACGCCAACCCAAACGCTCAGTCGCGCGTCGGCGAGATCGGGAGATAGCTCGGGGGCGACGCAGGCGTCGTACCATTCAATTGGTATGAAGCTGGATTCTGTCGTTACCCATCGGTTCTCGATCAGTCTCAAATAGGCATTCGGGCGAAGCTGGCTACGCATCTGAGATAGCCACTCGGCGGTCTGCCAAGGCGCGACGGGCTCGTGCGACCAGGACATTAGCAAGCCGGGTTGACGGTACAGCGCCGGCGCGATCTCCTCGCCGGCAAGGCCGCGCTTATAGAGATTCTCCAGTAGTCCGCTTTCTTGCTCGAACCCCGCGTAAGTTACTGTAAATCGCGCGCTGACCCTTCGCGTGGGGACCGGAACCATTTCGTCCCAAAGCCGCTGGGCGCGCTCGCTGGTATATCCCCAAAGCTCATCGAAAACCGTGATGGTCGGGTTCGCGCCGGCCGCACCCGCGAAGTCGGACGCTATGGCGGTGATGCTGGCGCCAGTCGACGGAAATTCGATCTTATTGGCGGTAATTTTTGCGCTGTCGCGGAGCAGCGGCGAGGCTTCGATGATGCGCGCGATAGCCTGAAACACGCGCCCCTGCGCTTGGTCGAAGTCATTCGCGACGCAGTAGCCCTCCGCATAAGAGCCGCCGAGCACGACCACGACGTACAGCGTCGCCATCGCGGCCGTCGCTGTTTTGCCGCTTTTTTTCGGGCAGGAATACACGAGCTCGGGATAGGGCAGACGGCCATCCTGGCTAAGGGTGAACGCTTCGCGCAGGAATCGCTTTTGCGCCGGGTACAACTCGAAACCTTTACCGGTCTCCGGGTCGCGGAGCACTTCACGCACGAACGCGACCGGGTCCGCCTTCCACCGCGCGATCCTCCCAGCCAGTACCTCAGCCATCGTCGACCACCTCGGCGTCCGCGATCGCGCCAGCGAGGTCGACCGGCTTGGCCTTGAGCTTGCCCATTACGGCCGGCACCAGTCCGAGGGCGGCCGCGAGCTTCGCCTGCTGGCCTACGAGTCGGCCGATCACGTCGATGCTCGATCTAAGCTCATCGGTCTTGGCGCTCATCACCTCGCGATCGCGCAGCGCAGCATAAGAACGCTCCAGAGTCAGCGTGACCATCGCGAAGCCGCGCAGCACGGCCGCGTACTCCGGCCTATCCAGGTGGGGCGCGACCACGCGAAGCTGACGCACTATGCGTCGGATCTGCTGGTCGCGCTTTCGCGCGCGGCGCGTCGGCTGCCGCTCCGGTAGATTTGTCGTGTCAGCCATTACTCACTTGAGCGTCCATTAGCTAATCCACTCGGTCGCACTGAGATATGCCCCGGTCGCGTCCCGTCGTTCCTGGGGCATCTGTGCGCAACGTTTTTCCCGACGTGGCCGGGCCGTCGTTGAATCAGGACGCCGACCCGCTCGGAGCACTATGCCCCGCGAGGCACCACCCCCACCACGTCGGGAAGACCGAGCGCCGACGCGAAGGGCGGATGACGATGAAGCATCCGCCGGTCGGAGTTTGCGAAGCTCCGTCGCGCCGGCGCAATTCTTTGAGTTAGACAAACGAGACCCGATGGGCCGAGTGCGTCCCTACGCGCTTCGTCAGGTGGCGGCCGAGCGCCTTGTAGGCTTCGGTGACGTGGTCGATGCCGTCGTCGTCTTCGTCACAGATAAGGTGCTGTAGGGCGGCGGCTACTTCGTCTCCATCGGGATCGCCATCGGCCGCGTCGTGCGGCTGGAAGTTTTTGTCGGCGTCCGGGAAGAGCTCGCCGCGCTTCGCCTTCGCGTGCGCGAAATCGGCTTCGGCGACGCCGGTCGTTTGGCAAATCGTTTTTTCGGTTGGACTGAGCATTTGAGTCTGAGCCTCCTTCGGATTGATTGGAATTGGTTGGATGCACGGTGGCGCACACTCGCGCACCCCCGGCACCGGCTTCGGCGTTCCGCGCCTGGTCGGCACCTCGACCTCGACCGGCAAAACGATGCTCCCGCGCGGTGTTATCGGGATCGCAGCGCCGGCGGCGGTGCCCACGCCCTGCCGCGGCAGCGGCTCACCGATCGAATATCGTCCCTGCATCACGCGCTCGATCTGCGCCAGCTCGGCGCGCGTCTTGGGCGGCGCTATCCACTTCATGCGCGGACGCCCCGCGGTAGGTCGCGATTGCGCGAGTCGTGCCAGGGCGGCAGAGGGTTCTTCTTGCGCTCGGCTTCGACCTCGAGCTCGCGCAGGGTCGCCTCGCCGATGAAATTCTCACCCCATCGGCCGTTTGTCTGTGTAGACGGTTTGGCGGCTTCCTGGACCTCCGGGCGGCCGATGCGGCGACCCTTGCTCGTCTCGACAAACCGCAAATCGACGCGCGCGAGCCTTTCGCCGGGCTCCAGCATCCGGCGGATGGTGTCGATCTCGATGCCGTTCCAGGCACGATCGTTGAGCACGCTGACGAGATCGTCGATTCCATCCCCCGCGGCCGCGCGCACGCGCTCGTACTCTTTCCCAACCGCGGCCATGAGTGCGGTATCAAAGGCGTTGAGCGCGGCGCCGGCCTCGCCGTAGTTGCCGCGGCGGAAGATTTCCGCGAGCGCGGCGTCCAGCGTACGCCACTGGGATTGCACGATCTGCTCCGCGACCTCAGCCGGCAGCTCGCGCGTGCGCATCGTCGCGATTTGGTTCGCGGTCAATTCCCAGCCGTCGCGTGGGTCGAGCGGCACGGCGTCAGTTGTTTCGAGTTTAAAGTCCATCAAAATCCTCCTTCAAAAATTTCGCGCAGCCCGCCCAATTTTATGGCGTACAAATGTTTGTCGCGTTCTCAGAGTGTTGGCGTCGGCGGAGAACTTCGCCGTCGGCGGCGTGAAAGCCGAAGTGTACCGGGCGGTGTTGGAGATTCGCAGCGAATCATAGAACGCGGGCATTAAGGGGGTGCTATTCCCTCCGCTTGGGTAGAGTCCCGAGCCTCTGCTAGCGAGCCTGAAACTCTCGTAAGCGGGAATGGTCCATGTTCCCGAAGCCGCCTGAGAGTTCGCTAGTACTCCATCCACAAACTCCCGAAGGGTGCTGCCATCATAGGTGACAGCGACATGATGTATTTTGTTGATGGTTAGACTGGCTGCGGCCGGCCCCGAACCGCCGCCCATAGTTACGTTCGAGCCGCCGATGTTGGCCTGAACGTATAGGCAATTGTTAGTACAGCCGCCGCCGTTACCGCCAATGCTGGTCTGAAATGCCGAAATGTTGCTCGACCGAGGCTCCCCCGATGAAATATCAAAGAAGTGAAAGTTGTCGGATGCGCCGCCGTCGCTGAAGAATGGCTCGACGTAAAACTCGACGGTGAAATTCGCGAGGGCGCTGATTTGGTGTTCGAGGTTGCCCGGATTGCCGAGTTCCATCGTGGCGTTATTACCGCCGTATCCGGCGCCGTTGAAGAACTCCGGGTCGGCCGCGTCCAGCGACGATCCCGCGCCAGTCGCGATTTGCGTGCCGCCGCCAGTCGTGGCGAGCGCCCAGGTGCAGGTATTATCCGTGACCGTGTTGGGCTGCGTCGTGGGCCATGTCGGATGACTCCCGGCGCCGCTCGTGCATGCTCCTCCTTCGACGACTTCGACGTTGCCGTTCGCATCGAGGACGTCCTGGTAAGGCGAGTAGCCGTGCGAGGCCTGCCACGTCATCGTGACGCTGGCTGTCAGCGGCGGCTTCCAGCCCGGCTCGGCCATCTGCGCGATGAGCGTCGGGCCGAGGTAGTTCTGCTTGATTTGGGTCTGCGTCCATCCCGCGCCCTCGAACCTGATCGAGCAATTGACCAGGATGGGAGCGGTCGTGTGGTAGAACAGACCGCCTGGGGTCGCGGGCAAATAGACTTCCGGCTTGTTTATCCCCGACGCGGCGCAGGCCGTGTTGATCGCCGCCTGAATCGCGGCGGTGTCGTCGGTCGCGCCGTCGCCCTTCGCCAGGTACGGCGGGGCCTTGACGTTGATCACTCCATTGACGTGGCCGCTGATGTTCGCGTTCTCGTCGATCGCCAGGTAGGGCGCGGCCGTGCCATTGCCCACCTGGACGCCAGTCCCCGGAGTGAGCAGCTCGCGCCAGTTGGCGTCGCCGGTATCTTTGGTTTCGACCGGGCCGTTGGCCGTCTGAACGCTCAGCGCGCCGGTGATGTTGTGTCCGTTGGCATTGAGGTCGGCCTCGAGAGCAGGATAGCCGCACGACCACTGGCCGCGGCGACCGAAAGCCCACGCGCCGGCGCCGCCGGAACTGCACGGCGTCGTCTGTTTGCAATCGTTACACCAGAAGAGCTTGCCGTTCTGCTCGGATGGCAAGCTCGCATAGTGGGCACCTTCGATCCTCGGCTCAATTGGGACCGCGCCGCTGAAGCGTTGATTTACCGACTGGCGGAAGTTATAGCCGGCGCTGGCGCCACTGAAGTTGGGAACCGCCTCGTAGGGCGCGTCCTGCGCGAAGCACGCGCCTGCGAGGAAGGTGACAATGATCGTGAGAAAAACGAGGCTATATTTGCGCATTGATCTCATTCCTAGTTAGCCGATCCTACGCTCCGGAGGGTGTGCCTGATCCGGCCACCACGAGGTGGGCCTCTTCCGCGATAACCCGGTGCAACAGCCCCACCGCCTCGTCGCGCTCGGTGCTGCCCCGTGGCGTACAGTCGCGAATAAGTTCACACAAGGTGGACATCGTGCGAGCCATAGAAAGCATCGCGCGCTGCGTCTGCTCTTCGGTCATCGCGAGACGCCGTTCGCTCGCGCGCAGCTCATTGAGCCAAATCGCATATCGACGCAAGTGGCCGCGGATGATGTCGTTATCGATCCAGCGCGCGAGCCCCTGCAGGCGCCCCGCTTCGCGCGCCTTTTCCGCCTGCAGATCGGCGACCCCCGGCCCGTGGTCGTCGCACCAAATGCTGTCGCGGGCGAGCCCGATTCCGCAGGTAACGCAATGTTGCCCGTCCCAGCACGAGCGGCAAAAAACCACCGGCGCGTCGAGCGCGGCGCCGCAGACGCGGCAGATCGGTCCGCTCGAAACGTCGCAGCGATTTAGTTCGCGGAGGGTCATCCCCTTTTCCTCCATCATCCGTGCTGTCGCGGTAGCGTGCGCGTGCTGCCGTCCGGCGTGCGCAGGTCCAACCCGCCCCATCGAGCGGCAACAACAACCTCGTCGGCGTGAAGCTCATCGCGAAGTAGTGCGATCCGCTCGGGCGACCACATCAACGCGGTAAGGGTCCAGCTCAGCGCGGAGAACTGCTCAAGCGCTGTCGGCTGCCGGCCGGTGCCGTGACAGCGCTCGCAGGGCACGCCCGGCGCTGGCCGCGACTCTTCGGCTTCCCTCATCGCGGCGATCTTTTTCAGATAGTCACTCACTCTTAATCGCCCTCCATCGCTCAGTCGGCCGACCTAGTGTTTTTTCCGGGTTGAATCCGGCGCGTTTCGCGCTCAGCAGCACCGCTAAGGCGCGCTCGATCCGCTGCTGACTCAGATTCCGACCGAACACATTTGAGATTTCGGTGCGCGTCAACCCATTAGGCTGTGACCGCAAAGCCGATAGGATTGTGTCCGCATCGAGATCGCCGATCGCATCACCGAAAATCCATTTTGCGCTAGCTTCGGAGTACTGCCAGAGCGCGAGGGCAGCTTCGAGATGTTCGGTACGTATCTCCCGTGAGCAGTCGAGTGCTGCGTAGATGGTGCTCAAACGCGTCACTTGCGCTTCGGCTCGCGCCAGGATCGCGCCCATAAGCCCCGTCCGCTCGCGCGAGAGGTCGGAATAGATGTTGCACCAAACGTCTCGAGCGGTGGCGTCGAACCGCATCTCGCCTCCTCGACGTGCGAAATCGAGTGCCCTGCGCACCTTTGTTACGAGCGAGTTGAAATCACTGTCGCGGAGATCACCGCCCTCGGGCAGTAGCTTTGACCGCCTGACTGCGAACCAATCGAACCTATTCCCGAAACCATTCGCCGCCTCACTCGCATTGAGGGTTCTGCGCAACTCGTCGCGGGTAATGTGGCCGACGATCGATATATGCGCGCCTGTCGCCTGCACCGGCGAGTTCTTAGTCAGGGTTCGCAACTCTCCCGAGTCGAATGCTTGACGCATGAGCGCAGACAGCGTGTTGCGCTCCCGCTCGATCGTCTTCAGAACGCTCACGAACTCGGGCTCGTAAACGAGCAGGCGCTTATCCTCGACGCCTTTATCGACGACGACGGACTGCGATGCGCCGGTTAGCTTGCCCTTTTCTTTAACCGGGAAATCGCGCTCAACCGGATCGCGAACCGCGTAGGCAAGCCCTTCGCCGCTCGACAGACCGGACTGAACGCGGTCTCGTGCCCAATCCGGATCGACCAGGCGCAGCGCCCGTATCGTCTGCCCCCAACTGGTCCCCTTGCGCGCCTTTGAGGTTTCCCCCACGAGGACCAGGAAAATGTTGAGATGGTGACGGGCCCCGTCGGTTACCTTGTAAAGAGCCGGGCCAGCCATAGATCCGAATCCAGCGAGGAACTGCGTTACCAGGGCGACGGCGTCGGCTTCGGTGTGAGGCAGCACGCTCTCGACGAATTCCCCCGCGAGGCCATAAAAAGCCGCGGGGTTCGCTGCCTCCGGCCAGCCGTCCACTTCCGCCGCGGCGGCCGGCTCGGGAGTGCCGTTCTGGTTTTCAGGCAGAGCCATCACCGCGGAGCCTTCGCGCGCTCCTCGAGGTCTGCCAGCACGCTCGCTGGGATGCGTATGCTGCCCGCAATGCGCACCGACGGGATGACGTGTTGCGCAATCAGATCGTAAACTTTCGCCCTCGACAACCGCGCCTGTCGCGCGAATTCGATAGGCTTCAGAAAGGCCGGCAAATTAGTGTCCATACTCCGCAAACCTCCGCTCGTTTCGCCTAAACTTTACCCTCCGGTCTTTTTTGTGTCAAGAGGTCGTTATATCGATATGACCTTTCAACAGGGTACTCGAACATAGGTGTGCCTAGCAAGTCCGCCGCGTTTTGTGTCTTGACGTAAACTGTCCAGAGCGCTATATTCCGTTACATCGAATCGACCTTTTGACATTCTTGTGTAAGGACATGGCGAAAGCATCAATGTTTAGCGAGAGGACCTACCAAGCCGCCCTGCGTGTGGGCCGAAAGCCCGCCGAGAGACTGGCCTGGCTGCTCGATCTAGCTCAGAAGCGGAACTTACAAACCGCCAACCTGAGCGAGCTGATAGATGAGATCGTTGTCTTCGTAGCCGCTGAGGGCGGCCGACCTACGGACGAGCGCCCCGAGCCCGATCTCCCCAACGTCGATCGCATCGTCGCTCAGGTCCGGGGGGGCTTGTCAGATATGAAGAGCGGCGACCCTTGGGTGCTGCACCATCCCAAATTGAGCTTCAGCACAGCCAAGGATGGACGCGCGCTAGTCACAGGCTCTCTCACCAGCGTATTCGCGTGGAGCGCCTGGCACCTTGTCAGCCAGCACCACGAGGCGCTGGGTCGGTGTGCGCGCTGTGGGCATTGGTTCGCCGCCGCGCGTCCCTTCCAGAAATACTGCAGCTCAGCCTGTGGACAGGCGGTCCACAACGCGACCTTCCAAAAACGCGCGACGCCCGAGCACCGCAGCAAGCTACGCCGCAAATCGTACCTCAAGACCAAGCGACAGCGCGACGCAGAACAGACAGCCGAGAAGGAGTGACACATGCCGCGACACGAAGGAATCCGACGGCACAAGAGCGGGCTATGGGAAGTGCGCATCCGTATCGACGGCAAGCGCCGCTCGTTCTACGCACAGACGTTCGAGGAAGCGGATGCGCTGAAAGCCGAGAAGTTAAACGACAAGCGCCAAGGGCTCCCAGTCGCCGCTAAAGGCACGGTCGCCAATTGTCAAACATCATCCGAAAATCACCCCCATTCATCATCTGAAACTCCCCCTCTGGTTTAGTTGCTGTTGGGGGAGCGCGAGGGGGAGAATTCCCCCTCGCTGCTCCTTGTAACTCCGCGATTCATGC
>JAKAVN010000073.1 GCA_021827495.1 Deltaproteobacteria bacterium
CGTCGGAAGGCGGATAGCCGCGCGCGTTGTAAGCGACGCAGCGGTAGCGGCGCGAGAAGTAGCGCATCTGCGGCTCGTAGCTGCGATGGTCGCCGGCGAACTCGTGGACGAAGACGATCGGAATGCCCTCGCCGGCCTCTTCGTAGTAGAGCTTCACGCCATCGTCGGTGGTCACATGCGGCATCGCGCTATCTCCCGCGGCAGCTTGCTCGGCTCTCCATACCGCATGCCGCTTCGCCTCCGCAAGCAATCGCGCCCGTGACGAACGGGCCGCATTCGAGTAATACTGCTGCGGGGCCGCATCCCTGGGCTTCTTTTTTTCCCGGTGCCCGCGGCGCAACGGAGTGATTATGCAGTGCAAAGCAATAGTGGTGCATCAGATCGGCGGTCCGGAGGTTCTGCGCTTCGAGGACGTCGAGGTCCCTGAGCCGGGGTTAGGACAGGCGCGCGTGCGCCATCTGGCGATCGGACTAAACTTCGTCGACATCTACTTTCGCACCGGCGTCTATCCCGCGCCGTCGATGCCGTATACGCCCGGCACTGAGGGCGCCGGCGTGGTCGAGGCGATCGGCCCCGGCGTGAGCGAGGTCCGGGTGGGCGACCGGGTCGCATACGCGGGCGGGCCGCTCGGATCGTACGCGCAGGCGCGCGTGATGCCGGCGCATTTTCTGCTCAAGCTGCCCGACGGAGTTGACGAGGCGCACGCCGCGGCCGCGATGCTCAAGGGACTGACCGCCGAGTATCTGATCCATTCGACCTACGCGCTGAAAGCCGGCGAGACTATCCTGGTGCATGCCGCCGCGGGCGGCGTCGGCCTGATTCTGTGCCAGTGGGCGAAGCATCTCGGCGCGACCGTGATTGGCACCGCCGGCAGCGATGAGAAGATCAGGCTCGCCGCCGCCCACGGCTGTGCCCACACGATCAACTATTCGCGCGAGGATTTCGCCGCACGCGTGAAGGAAATCACCGCCGGCAAGGGCGTGCCGGTGGTCTACGACGCGGTGGGGCAGGCGACCTTCATGAAATCGCTCGATTGCCTGCGGCCGCGCGGCTTGATGGTGAGCTACGGGCAGGCCTCGGGCGTCGTGCCGCCCTTCAGCCTCAACCTCCTGAGCGCCAAGGGCTCGCTCTATCTCACGCGCCCGACACTCAACACCTACGCCGCCCGGCGCGAAGACCTCGAGGCGGGCGCGCGCAGGCTGTTCGACGTGCTGGCCAGCGGCGCGGTACGCTGCCCGGTGAAGCAGAGCTTCAAGCTCGCCGAGGCGGCCGAGGCCCATCGCGCGCTCGGCGAGCGCGCGACCACCGGCTCGAGCATTTTGCTTCCGTAGCCATCCGTTGTATGGTTGGGCCTCCATATTTGTATAGTTGGGCCCTATATTGACCCGGGATCCGGTTGACGGGAGAAGTCAGGAGACTTTTAATCGCGACATGGCTGGAATCATTTCATACGGATCGTACATCCCGTACCGCCGCCTCAAGCGGGCGGCGATCGCCGAAGTGCTTGGCGTGCCGGCGGGCAAGGGCGAGCGCTCGGTCGCAAGCTTCGATGAAGACAGCGTCTCGATGGCGGCCGAGGCCGCGCGCGACGCGCTGCGCGGGGCCGCCGTCGACAAGGTGCGGACGCTGCTGTTCGCCACTTCGACGCCGCCTTACGCGGAGAAGCTCAACGCCGCGATCGTCGGCGCCGCCGCGCAACTCCCGGCCGAGAGCCGCGCGGCCGACCTGACCGGCTCGGTGCGCGCCGGACTTTCGGCGCTGCTCCAGGCAGCCGACGCGGCGAGCGGCGGCGGCCTGGCGCTGGCCGCCATGTCTGACTGCCGTCTGGGAGCGCCGGAGGGTCGCCTCGAGCAGGCTGGCGGCGATGGCGCGGCGGCGTTTGTGATGGGCACGGGCGACGGCGTGATCGCGGAAATCGTCGCGAGCGCTTCGTTCACGCGCGAGTTTCTCGACACTTGGCGGATGCCCGAAGAGCGCTTCGGCCATTCCTGGGAGGAGCGTTTCGCGCTCACCCAGGCCTACGTGCCGCTGCTGGGCAAGGCGATCCAGTCCGTACTGGAAAAGGCCGGCACGGCGCCCGCAGCCCTCGCGCGCGTGATCCTCGACTCGCCCAACCCGCGCGCGGCCGAAGAGATCGTGCGCGGGTTGAAGCTCGACCCGGCGAAGTTGGCCGACACGCTCGCGCTAACCGTCGGGCAGACCGGCGCGGCCCATGCGGGCCTGCTGCTGACCGCCGCGCTGCCGTCGCTCAAGCCGGGCGACCTGGTATTGATGGCGGCAGTGGCCGACGGCGCCGACGCGATCGTGTTGCGGGTCACGCCGGCGGCGGCAAAGTTCCGGCCGGCCCATTCGGTGGGCAGGATGATCGAGTCCAAGGGCGCGGTCTCCTACGGCAATTATTTGAAATGGCGGCAAATCCTGCCCACTGAGCCGCCGCGGCGGCCCGACCCCGAGCGTCCGGCGGCGCCGCCGATGATGCGCTCGGAGAAGTGGAAGTTCGGGCTCATCGGATCGCGATGCACCGCCTGCGGGACGCCGCAGCTTCCGCCGCAACTGGTCTGTGTTAAGTGCCAGACGCGCGGTAAGATGGAGCCGTACGCGTTTGCCGACCGCACCGGGAGAATCGCGACCTACGCCGTGGACCGCCTTGCCTATTCACTTAATCCGCCCACCGTCAACGCGGTGGTGGACTACGAGGGCGGCGGGCGCTTTTTGTGCGAGATGACCGATTGCGAACCCGATCGCGTAGCGATCGGCGACGAAGTGGAAATGACCTTTCGCCGGCTCTTTACCGCGGACGGCGTGCACAACTATTTCTGGAAGGCGCGACCCAAGCGCTAGGCACCAGGAGGGCTGCTCATGGCAAGCAAGGGAATCAGGGACCGTGTGGCAATCGTCGGTATGGGATGCACCAAGTTCGGCGAGCACTGGGACAAGGGCGCCGATGACCTCTTGGTCGACGCCGCCTATCAGGCTTACGAATCGGCGGGCATCGGTCCTGAGGACGTCGACGCGTACTGGCTCGGCACGATGGGCTCGGGAATCTCGGGGCTTACGCTCTCGGAGCCGTTGAAGATCCAGTATAAGCCGGTTACCCGGGTCGAGAACATGTGCGCCACCGGTTCCGAAGCGCTGCGCCAGGCCTGCTACGCGGTGGCTTGCGGCGCCTTCGACGTGGCGATGGCGATCGGCGTCGAGAAGCTCAAGGATTCGGGCTTCTCGGGACTGGTGATGGCCAATCCGCCCAACGACGGCACTCCGGCCAGCATGACGCCGCCGGCGCTGTTCTCGCTGCTCGCGCCAGCCTACTTCAAGAAGTACGGACTCGACCCGGACAAGGGCAAGGACGTGCTCTCGCGCATCGCTTGGAAGAACCATCGCAACGGCGCGCGCAATCCCAAGGCGCAGTTCCAGAAGGAAGTACCGCTTGAGGCGATCAAGAACTCGCCCAAGATTGCCGACCCGCTCGGCATCATGGATTGCTCGGGCGTCTCCGACGGATCGGCCGCCGCGATCGTGGTCCGCGCCGAGGACGCGCACAAGTACTGCAAAAATCCAATCTATATCAAGGCGCTGTCGTTCGTGGCCGGACCGGCCGAAGGTCCGCTCTCGCAGGCCTACGACTTCACCTCGTTCCCCGAAGTCGTCGCCTCCGCGCGTGACGCCTACGCGCAGGCGGGCATCACCAACGCGCGCGAACAGATAAGCCTCGCCGAGGTGCACGACTGCTTCACCCCGACCGAGCTCGTGCTGTATGAGGACTTGGGCTTCAGCCCCCGCGGCACCGCATGGCAGGACGTGATGGAGGGCTTCTTCGACCTCGAGGGGCGGCTGCCGGTCAATCCGGACGGTGGCCTCAAGTCGTTTGGCCATCCGATCGGCGCGTCGGGGCTGCGCATGATGTACGAGATGTGGCTGCAGCTCCGCGGCCAGGCGGCCCAGCGTCAGATAAAGGATCCGAAGCTCGGACTGACGCACAACTTGGGCGGTCAGCCTGGCCGCTGCGTAAGCTTCGTTTCCGTGGTGGGCAACTCGGTGGGCTAAAGCGGCTACCACCCGGCGCGCCGGTTGCGCCGAGAAGCTTCGTTTCCTGCCCAAGGCCTCGCATGAGATTTCATGCGAGGCCTTTTTGCTCGGATTGCGCCTGAAATAGAGCGCCAAAGCCGCATTCCACCCAATACCGGTTAGGTCGGCTATCCACTGCGATTTCGCAACAGGCAGGTTGTGATTTCACCACGTAAGCCTAATAGAGTCAGTCTAAGGGGCTTGATTTTCATTAAAAAATCAATTGGCATGTTGAATGCTTCATTAGGTATCGATGACGAAATTTGGCAGTCGACGGATAATCCGTACCACTTGCCTGACTGTGGGGAACACGCCGATGCTCAGCGACACGACCGAGACCTGCGTAACTCAAGTGGCGATTGAAAGCTACGTGATGGCGGCGATCGTCATTGCGCGCGAAGTCTACACCGATCGGAACTGGCTCGAATGGGCCGATCACTGGATAGCGGGCCGCGATCGCAGCTTCGCCTCGGCCCGGATGGCGCATCGGATGGCCCGCCAGGCACGCGACCGCGAATTGGTGGAATCGGTGGCGGACTCTCAACGCGCTGGTCTGGATAGCGAAGTAACGGAGACGGGTCCCACGGAAACGCCGGCCGAGATGGCTGCGTGGGCCGCAGGGCTCGCCCTCGTCACGGCGCCAGTAGCGCCGGATCCCAGTGCCGGGTTGTGGCGCCTGCGATTCGCGCTGCGCTCGAGACTCAGCCGCCTCAGAGTGGCGCGCAGTGCGAGGCCGTTATGCCCGTCGCTGGCTGGCCGCGCGGTCGCGCTCGCCCGGCGTGTTGGCTCGATGCTGTCGCCGTCGCAGGTTCCTCAGACTGCGCGGCCATAGCCGCGCCATCTGCCATCTGTGCGCCATCTGAATGATAACGTTCCGGCCGCGATCAAACTGTCCGGTTCGCGCCGCGGCGAGTGCTCGCGCCATTTTTTATAACTTGAGAAACGAAGTTGCGCGGCGGTTTGTCGCACGGCGAAGCGCAACGCGCAGTACGCCTTGACTTGGACTCCCTCGGAGCATAGAAGCGATCCCAACCGGCTAGTACCCCGCACTTAAGCCCGCTGACTTCGCGAGCTTCTCTGTCCGAGCGCTTCCGGCGAATAATAGAGGAGGGCACACAATAGATGCCCGCAAAGCTGTACGTAGGCAACTTGGCCTTTTCCGTGACCAACGAGGATCTGGAAGCGCTGTTTGGACAGATTGGCAAGATCGATAGTGTCGCCGTCGTAACCGACAAGTTCTCCGGCCAATCGCGCGGCTTCGGTTTCGTGCAGATGGCCGACTCCAATGAAGCTGCGCGCGCGATCGCGGAGCTCAATGGCACCGAACTCAAGGGCCGTAGCATCAAGGTGAACGAGGCGCGCGAGCAAGGGCCCCGTCCCGGCGGCGGCGGTGGTGGAGATCGCGACCGCGGCGGACGTGGCGGCCGCAGTGGTGGTGGCGGCGGCGGCCGACGCTGGTAATGGCCTGATATCCGATACGAAACCAGGCGGGCGAGAGCGCCCGCCTGGCCGTCAAGCGACGGCGTGCCGCGCGGGTCGCATCGACGAGCCACGTGGCATGCTGGCGAATGCTATCCGCAGCTCGGGTAAGGCATCACAAAAGTTTCAGGCTTGACGATCTTCGCGCGGACGTTTATCACTCTCGCGCGCGGCGGTTTCTTTTGCTTCGCTTGGCGATGCTTGGGTCCACCGCTTGAGCGTTGCCGCCAGCACATCGAGGTCCACTGGCTTGCCGATATAGTCGTCCATCCCGGCGACCTGTAACTTCTTGCGCGCCTCGCTGAGCGTATGAGCGGTCATCGCGATCACGATCGTCCGGTGCGCCGAACCCACCTCGCGTCGGCGAATCTCGGCGGTCGCCTGGTAGCCATCTATCCTTGGCATCTGACAATCCATCAGGACGATTGGATAGGGCTTGAGCGCCAGCGCGTCGAGCGCCTCCTGGCCGTCGCTCACCACGTCGGCCTCGAAGCCCAACAGGTTGAGTTGGCTTTGGGCGAGTTTCTGACAGACCGGATGATCTTCGACCACCAGGATCGTGGCCTTCGGCGGTTTGCCGGTCTCGCCGCAGCCGTTAGCGTGCGCAAGGGTGAGAATTTGATGGCTCATGTTTGCGAGAAACTCCGAGCGTAGACGTGCGGCCGCAGTGCACCGACATAGCGGGCGAAGCCCACCGCTATCAGCGCCACGATTATTACGGCAAAACCCAAACGCAGCCGCCGGACGATTGCCCGTCCCTCGATGGCGCAAGGATCGGGACTGCGCGGTGTAAACCAATGCCCTTTCGGATTTTGCTCGCTCGTCACGGGACTCGTTCTGGGCTCGGCCCGAAGAGAGCATCGGACGTGCCAACGCGGGAACGAATCCGCCATGTGGTCGAGAAAGCATACAGCTACTTCTCTTGAGTGGTACGCTCGTATCTCCGCAGTTGTTCGTGGCGATGCTGGAGCGCGTGAATGAGACAGTTTGTCCCCTGTGCGAGACGGCGCGTGTCAAAAATCAGAACCGATGTGACAATTTGCGGTCGCATTCCCTGGAACTAGAACAGGATGAGCGGCTTGATGATCCCGTCGAGCTTGCGCTCCATCATCTCGAACCCCCGCTCGTGCTTGGCGAAGCGCATGCTATGCGTGGCAAGCCGCGTCGGATCGATCCGGCCGCTCTGGAGCAGGCGCAACAGCCGCTCCATCCGCAACGCCGCGCCGCGCTCACGACGCCCGCGAGGGTGGTTCGTTCTTGCCGCCGGCGATGGTGCGCAGCCGCGCGCGCCGCGCCGCCTCCAGGCTCAGCGCCGCGCCGGCGCCGCGGCGGCCCACCGGTTGGGCGGGCGTATGGCTAGCGCCGTCGGCCGGATGCATCGGTGATTTTCCGCGCCACCCCGGCATCCCGGCGCGCGGCGCGCCAATCCGCGAACGGTCGAAGGCGACCAACATCATCGCCGTGAACCAGCAGGTCACGATGACCGCCGCGCTGGTGTAGGCCGCTCCGTAAAAGCCGCTCAGGATCGAGCCGACCACCGCGCCCATCGCAAACACCGCTAAGTGCCAGGGGGATAACCACTTGCGGCCGTCGTGAGTGACCTTCCGCGTTTTCATCTCGCGCGTGCCCCGCTAGACCGTCAGTCGATAATGACATTGTCTCGCCGCGGCGGTTTGGTGACAAGAGCTTTGTCCCCAACTATCGCTCGGCCGCGGCTAAATTGCCGCCGCCGCGGCCGAGCGACCAACCGTCGGACCGCGGCGCGCCGGTCTTGCACGCCGCGCTTGCGCGCCGGTGCGGTTGCCGGTTGCGCCATGCGGTATCGGTTTGAACGGGCGAAGTCGCGCGCTAAAGTTAGTCCACCGGGAGACTTTTGATGCCGATGGACGAACGTTACGAGCCCAGCAAAATCGAACCCTACTGGCAGGCCGAATGGGACCGCGCCGAGCTCTACGACACGCGCGAGGACCGCGCGCGGCCCAAGTTCTATGTGCTCGAGATGTTTCCCTATCCCTCAGGCGACGGCCTTTCGGTCGGCCATCTGCACAACTACGTCCCCTGCGATGTGATCGGGCGCTACAAGCGGATGGCCGGTTACAACGTATTGCACGCGATGGGGTGGGACGCCTTTGGCCTGCCGGCCGAGAATGACGCCCTGCTCAAGGGGCGCCATCCCAAGGAGACCGTGCCCCGCTATGCCGCCAATTTTAAGCGCCAGTTGAAGTTGGTCGGATGCGCCTACGACTGGAAGCGCGAAATCAATTCCTCCACCCCGGAGTATTACCGCTGGACGCAGTGGTTTTTCCTGCTGCTCCACCAGCGCGGCCTCGCCTACCGCGCCACCGGCTCGCAATGGTGGTGCGAGAAGTGCCGCACCATCTTGGCCAACGAGCAGGTGGTCAATGGATGCTGCTGGCGGCACACCGACACGCAAGCCACCAAGAAGGACCTCGAGCAGTGGTTCTTCAAGATCACCGAGTACGCCGACCGGCTGCTCGACGACCTCGAGGGGATTGACTGGCCCGAGCCGATCAAGCTGATGCAGCGCAACTGGGTGGGACGCTCCGAGGGCGCCGAGCTGGCCTTTCCCGTGGTGGGCCATCCGGGCAAGGAGGTCCGCTTCTTCACCACCCGGCCCGACACGGTCTTCGGGGTGTCGTTCATGGTGCTCGCCCCGGAGCATCCGCTGGTGGCCGAAATCGCCACGGCGGCCCAGCGATCGGCGATCGAGGAGTACGTCACGGCGGCCCGCCGCCAGAGCGAGATCGAACGGCTTTCAACGGTTAAGGAGAAAACCGGCGTGTTCACCGGCGCCCACGCGCGCAACCCGTTCAACGGCAAGCAAATCCCCATCTGGATCGCCGACTACGTCCTGATGGGCTACGGCACCGGCGCCATCATGGGCGCGCCCGGCGAGGACCAGCGCGACTTCGAGTTCGCCGGCAAATACGGCCTCGAGATTCCCGTGGTCACCGCGCCCGCCGACGGCAGCGCCGCGCCCGCCGACGGCAGCGCCGCGCCCGCCGGCCGCGCGTTCGCCGATTACGGCGTCAATATCAACTCGTCCAACTCCGAGCTCGATCTCAACGGGATGAAGACCGCCGACGCAATCCGCGCCGTATGCAAGTACGCCGGGGAGCACGAGCTCGGCCGTCCCACCGTCAGCTACCGGATGCGCGACTGGCTCATCTCGCGCCAGCGCTACTGGGGATGCCCAATCCCGATCGTCTACTGTCCGCGCGACGGTATCGTGCCGGTCCCCGAGGCACAGCTACCGGTCGTGCTGCCTGACATGACGAACTATCAGCCCTCAGGCACCGGGCGGTCGCCGCTCGCCAACGCGCCCGAGTTCGTCAACACCACCTGTCCCAGGTGCGGCGGCCCGGCCCAGCGCGAGACCGACACGCTCGACGGCTTCGCCTGCTCGTCGTGGTACTTCCTGCGCTTCGCCTCGCCGCATTACGACCGCGCGCCGTTCGAGCGCGCGATGGCTGACTATTGGCTGCCGGTCGACCTCTACGTCGGCGGCGCCGAGCACGCGGTGATGCATCTGCTGTACGCGCGGATGTGGACCAAGGTGATGTTTGACGCGGGCCTGGTGAAGTTCAAGGAGCCGTTCGCGGTCCTGCGCAACCAGGGAATGATCTGGGCCGCCGACGGCCAGAAGATGTCCAAGAGCAAGGGCAACGTGGTCACGCCCGACGCGATGGTGGAAAAGTATGGCGCCGACGCGCTTAGGCTGTGGGAGCTCTTCATGGGCCCGTTCGAGGAGCCGACCAACTGGAACGAGGAGGGCGTGGTCGGCACCGCGCGCTACCTCTCGCGGGTATGGAACGCGATGCGCCGCTTCGTCGAGGCCGGCGGCCCGGCGGGCAATCCCACCGCCGAGACCACGCGCCGCGCCCACAAGACCATCCAGACCGTCACCGACCATATCGAGCGGCTGCGCTTCAACACCGCGCTCGCCACGCTGATGGACCAGCTCAACTACCTGATGAAGCTGAGTCCCGAGCAGGCCGGCCGCTTCGCTTTCGAGAGCTACGCCGTGATGCTGGCGCCGCTGGCGCCACACCTGGCCGAGGAGCTATGGCGCGCGCTGGGGCATACGACTTCGGTCCATCTCGAGCCGTGGCCGAAGTTCTCCAAGGAACTGGCGCGCGACGAGATGGTCACGGTGGTGGTGCAGGTCAACGGCAAGGTGCGCGACCGCCTGCAGGTCGCCGCCGGCGCAACGGCGGAGGCTAACACCGCGCTGGCGCTGGCGAGCGAGTCGGTCCAGCGCCACCTCGACGGCAAGCCGCCAAAGAAGATCGTCTACGTCGCCGACAAGCTGGTCAGCATCGTGGCCTGAAGGCGTTTTTAATGACACTCGCGGCGCGGCTCCGTTGTCGCCGCCGGTTCTGAAGACGGCGCGCGCCTCAGTTCTGGCGGCGTCACTGCCGTGCTGACGTACGGGTCGTTCGCGAGCGGCCCCTCTTTTTCTTGCCGGTGTTTTTTATGCCCTCGCCCGCGTCATCGCGGGAGAGGGTAGGGTGAGGGTCCCTTCGCGGCGCGCCCTTTTCACCAAACCTGGCGGCGCGCCTCCGAGGCCGGCGCGCGGGCCGCTCAGGCACATGGACGCGCTGCTGCTTGTCGCGCGCCGCGCTTGCCCGGCGTTAGCTGCGCCTACGTGCTGCGCCGCAGCGTCCTGGTGTAAGGGCCATTCGTGAACGGCCCTCCTTATGCTTGGTTGAACCGGGCGCGGTGGGCATGCGATGATCGCCGCGAAAAACTGTGGCAAGCATATCTTCCAAGGAGCGAGCGCATGGCCGAGAGCGACATTCTGAAATTCGATCGCCGTCTCAATCACGTAGTCCTGACGCTGAACCGCCCCGAGAAACGCAACGCGCTCAACCGCGCGATGTTCGAGGCGCTCGACCGCGCGCTTGCGGCCATCGAAGCCGACAAAGACATCCGCGCGATGGTGCTGCGCGGCGAAGGCTCCGCCTTTTCCTCGGGCATCGATCTGCGCGAACTCGAGCTGGTCGAGGCGGGCGGCGCGCACGCCGGAGTGACCGCGCACGACGTCTTCCGGCGCCTCGAAGCGCTGCCGATCCCGACTATCGCCGCCGTGCAGGGCGCCACCCTGACCGGCGGGCTGGTGCTGGCGCTGCTCTGCGACCTGCGGGTCGCGGCCGAAAACGCGGGACTGGGAATGACGGTGGCGCGAATCGGCCGGGTGCCGGACTACTTTGTCTTCCGCAAGTTCATGGCGCTGGTCGGCCCGGCCCATACCGCCGAAATCATGTTCAGCGCCGAGTCGTTGAGCGCGAAGCGCGCGTATGAGATAGGCTTGATTGATCGCGTGGCGGCCGACGCGCGGCTGGCTACCGAGGCCGAGGCGCTGGCCGAGCGGATCGCCGCCAACGCGCCGCTCTCACTGCGCGCGATGAAGGCCTCGATTCGGCGCTGTCTCAGCGACACTTACAACGCCGAGCATAAGGATATCGACGAACTGCGCGCGGCGGTGTGGAACAGCCGCGACGGCAAGGAGGGCGTGCGCGCATTTCTGGAGAAGCGCAAGCCCGTGTGGTCGGGCGAGTAGCGCGCGGGCGCGTGGCGGCGGCGGCGGCGCGAAGCCGCATCAACCCTTGAAGCGCGCGGCACGGTCGTGCGATGCTCGGGCCGCAAAACGCATACGTTGCCGGTTGCTCAAGGAGTCGCTCCCATGGCCGAAGATATTCTCAAGGTCGAACACCATCCCAACTACGCCACGATTACGCTCAACCGCCCCGAGAAACGCAACTCGCTCAACGAGGCGCTGCTCGCGGCCATGGACAAGGCGTGCGCCGAGATCGAGAACGACAAGGAGATCCGGGCCGTCATCCTGCGCGGCGCGGGCAAGAGCTTCAGCGCCGGACTCGACTTGGCCGAGGCCAATCGCCTCGAGGCCGCCCATAGCCCGGTCAACATCGAGCGCACCTTCCATCGCCTCGCGCAATTGCCGGTGCCGACCATCGCCGCCGTGCAGGGCGCCGCGCTGGCCGGCGGCTGCGAGCTGGCGCTGCATTGCGATCTGCGCGTCGCGGCCGAGGACGCGCGAATCGGGATGACCGTCGCGCGCGTGGGATTGGTGGTGCCCTACGATTTCATCCGCAAGCTCATCGAGGTCATCGGCACCGCCAACACCGCGCAAATCCTCTACACCGCCGAGCCGGTCACCGCCGAGCGCGCGCTCGCGATGGGGATGGTGCATGAGGTCGTGCCCAACGACAAGCTCGACGCGGCGGCGATCGCGTGGGCCGAGAAGGTGTCGTCGAACGCGCCGCTCTCCTTGCGCACGATGAAAAAGAGCATGCGGCGCTCGATGAGCACGGCTAATGACACTTGGCACGACGACATCCTGGAGATGGCCCGGATGGTGCGGGTGAGCAAGGACGCCAAGGAAGGAATCCGGGCGTTTTTGGAGAAGCGCAAGCCGGTCTGGCGCGCCGAGTAGTTTTTCTTTTCAACCCGGCCGCCGCCGCGGCGCGCGGAGCGAAAATCTAGAATTCTTCGTGGCGCTGCAGCGCGCGGCGCAGCGCCGCCACGTTCTGCACCAGCGCGCTCGGCAGGTTCAGGGTCCCCGCCACGGCGGAGTACGGATACAGGCGCGAGTTGATGTGCGCGTGCAGCGGCAAGTCCTCGCCTTGGTGAATTTCGTAGTCCAGCGGCAGCGGCCCCAGCACCTTTAGAATCCGGCACATCGCGCGCGCGAAAAGCCGCAGCCGCTCCGGCTCAAGCTCGGCCAGCGTGCCGCGGAACTGCGGCATCATCACATCGTAGCTGCGCGGAAAGGCACCGATGGGGCTGGCGAAGCTGACCACGCCGTCGCGCCGTTCGATCAGCAAGCCCAGCCGCTCGACCAACTCGAGCAGCTCCTCCCACAGCCCCGGCGCCCGCCGCTCGGCCGCGGCCTCGGCGATCAGCGCCGGCAGCGCCGCGGGCGCGCCGATTAGCTGCTGATGGAGGTGGGGCTGCGAGGCGCCGGACTCGCGGCCCTGGTTTTTGCGGATCACGATCGAGCGCACCGCGCGGTTCTCCATCGCGCGGCGCATCAGCGCGACGTCGGTTTCGAGCAGGCGCAGGAAATGCACCTCGCCGAGTGCCCCGGTGCACATCAGGTCGCCGGCCGCGTGCGGATGAGGGCTCGAGAAGTGGCGCGGGTCCTCGACCACGATGTAGGACTCGTTGCGTCCGCCGGTCAGCTCGGCCGGGATGCGCGGGAAGAGGTTGTTGAACACGCGCATCACCCACGGCGCTGCGCCGCTCAGCTCGCCGCCGCCCTGCCACTGCGGGAACTCGGCGGGGGTGACGCGCAGAATTTCCGCCGGCGCCATCGTCTCGTTGCCCGGACAGAATGGGCATGCCGCCCGCGTGCGCGCGATCTCCTCGGCGCTGAGCGCGGACGCGGCCGGGTCGAGTTCGCCGCGGCCGCCCAGCGTAAAGGCGAAGCTTTTGCCGCGCACGTCGACCACGTAAGAGATGACGCCGGAGACCGGATTTTTGATCCAGGCCAGCGCGCCGTCGCGGATTTCATACTCGATTGTTTTCACCAATCCTCGCCCTGCCGCTCCGATGCCGCGGCTGCGATCGCTTATGCCATCAATAGATTCGGCGGCGCTATCGGCACGGGAGGCCGGCCGCGCCGCGGCATCCGTCAATTCTTATCCTTGGCGCGCCCGGCTTTTCAACGCATGCGCACGGTTTGCCAGGCGGCCGGCGAACGCGGAATTTCGTATTCCAGCGGCAGCGGAACCCCGCACCCGCAGAATGCTGATGTAAGGGTTATCTGATTTGACGGCCGGGATGGATCACGAGGGCGCGGAGCAGGTCCGCGTTTGATTAACCGTCAGGCCGGCAGGAGGTACCAGAGCAGCTCGAAAATGAAGGTCAGGAGCAAAATGGCGGCGAGAATCTTGAGCGCCTCGTCACTGGCGCCGCCGGAGTCGGTCTGGGGCCAGAACGGGAGCCACGGAAACGGATTGCTCTTGTGCATCGCGGCGCCTCTTGCGGAAAAACTGTTCTTTCAACTCCCATCTCAATGGTATCGGAAGCGGCGCTGCCTTGACAGTGCCGGGGCGCTCCGTTATCGGTTTTAGGAGACGCTTTTTTACGTTTGGGCTTGGGCGATCTCGGGGTCTGGCGCTCCGCTCACGAGCGGGCACCAGGCTTTTTTTTGGCCGCCTCCCCGGCTGCAAGGTCGATGGCGGGGCGCTGGTGGAATGTGTGCCAGCGGGTGAAGCGCCAGTATCGGAGGCGCAGGACGAGTGTTGGTGAAAAATCCTGTAAAGAAGTATCTGTTCACGCCCGGACCCACGCCGGTTCCGCCCGAGGTCCTGCTTGAGCTGGCGCGTCCGATGATCCATCATCGCACGCCAGAGTTCAGCGCCGCGCTCGACCAGGCGCGCGAGCGGATGCGCCCGCTGTTCGGCACGCGCCAGGAGGTGATCCTGCTCGCGGCCAGCGGCACCGGCGCGATGGAAGCGGCGGTGACCAACCTGCTTGGGCCCGGCGAGCATGCGGTCTACGTCAACGGCGGCAAGTTTGGCGAGCGCTGGGGCAAGCTGCTCGCCGCCCACGGGATGGCCGGGCATGAGATCCGCGTCGATTGGGGCCGTGCGGCGCGTCCGGAGCGGGTCGAGGAGGCGCTCGGCGCCAATCCCAACGCGCGCGCGGTGCTGATGCAGGCGAGCGAGACCTCGACCTGCGCGGTTCATCCGGTGGCTGAGATTGCCGCGGTCACGCAAGCGCGCGGGGTGATGCTGATCGTGGACGGGATAACCTCGGTCGGCGTGTTCGAGCAGAAGATGGACGAGTGGGGCGTCGACGCCTTGGTCACCGGCAGCCAGAAGGCGCTGATGCTGCCGCCGGGGCTGGCGATGGTGGCGTTGTCGGAGCGCGCGCTCGAGCGCGCACAACGCTCGCGCTCGCCGCGCTACTACTTCGATCTCGTGCGCGAGCTCAAGGCCCAGCGCGACGAGCATACCACGGCCTGGACCGCCGCGGTCTCGCTGGTGCTGGGGCTCAACAAGTCGCTCGAGATGATTCATGGCGAGGGGTTGCCGCAGGTCTTCGCGCGCCATCGCGTGATGGCCGAGGCCACGCGCGCGGCCGCGCCGGCCTTGGGACTGGGGCTGCTCGCACCCGACAATCCGGCCCCGGGCGTGACCGGAATCCTCACCCCGCCCGGGCTCGATGGATCGAAGCTGGTGCGCTACATGCGCGACGAGCTGGGCGTATCGGTGCAGGGCGGGCAGGATCAGATGAAAGGCAAGCTGGTGCGCATTGGCCACATGGGATATCTGAGCCCCTTTGACATGTTGATCGCGGTGGCGGCGCTGGAGACGGCGCTCGCCCATCTCGGCCATCGCTTCGAGCGCGGTGCGGGCGTGGCTGCGGCCGCGCGCCGCATCGCGGAGAGGGCCTGAGCGGACGCCATGGCGGAGACCTTGCGCGTTCTGCTGAGCGACCCCCTCAATGCGCAGGGAGTCGAGGTATTCAGCCGCTACCCGCAGATCCAGGTCGATATCAAGACCGGGCTCAAGCCGGCCGCGCTGGCCGGGATAATCGCGCCCTACCACGCGCTGGTGGTGCGCAGCGCGACGCAGGTGACGCGCGAGGTCATCGAGCGCGCCGACTCGCTGCGCGTGATCGGGCGGGCCGGCGTGGGCGTCGACAATATCGACCTCGAGGCGGCGACGCGGCGCGGAATCGTGGTGATGAACAGTCCGCTCGGCAACAGTGTCACCACCGCCGAGCATGCGATCTCGATGATGATGGCGCTGGCGCGCCACATCCCGGCCGCCAACGCGGCGGTGCGGGCGGGGCGGTGGGAGCGCAGCAAGTTCATCGGCATCGAGGTCAGCAACAAGACGCTGGGGATTATCGGGCTGGGCAACATCGGGCGCATCGTGGCTGAACGGGCGATCGGGCTCAAGATGAAGGTTATCGGCTACGACCCGATCCTGACCGGCGAGGCGGCGGCGCGGATCGGGGTCGAGATGGTCACGCTCGAGCAGCTTTACCGGCGCGCCGACTTCATCACGGTGCATGCGCCGCTGACCCGCGACACCAAATCGCTGGTGGGCGCGGCGGCCTTCGCGATGATGAAGCCGGGCGTGCGGATCATCAACTGCGCGCGCGGCGGAATCGTCGACGAGCCGGCGCTCGCCGGGGCG
>JAKAVN010000258.1 GCA_021827495.1 Deltaproteobacteria bacterium
GGCAGGGCTTGACGGCGCATTGACCCTCTGTAAGCCCGCAAGCCTCGGCGTTCAGGCCGAGGTAAGGGCGTTAGAGGCGCGTCTGCGCCGACATGGGCTATTCGGGCGTCCGCTGCTGTTCGATGTATTGGCGGATGATGCTGATCGGCGCTCCGCCACAGGATGCAGCGAAGTAGGACGGGGACCAAAGGACTCCCTTCCAATACCGCCGCGCCAGTTCGGGGCGCATCTGCCGAAGGCGTCGGCTGGACACGCCCTTGAGGCTGTTCACCAGCACCGACACCGCGACCTTGGGCGGGTAATTCACCAGCAAATGGACATGATCGTCCTCTCCATCCATCTCGATCAGTTCAGCCTCGAAATCCTCGCACACGCTGGTAAAGATCGCGCGGAGATCGGCAAGCGATGCCTCCGTGAACACGCGCCTGCGATATTTTGCGACGAAGACCAAATGGACGTGTATTGCAAAAATGCAATGCCTTCCGCTTCGGTAGCTATTGTCATCTGCCATAGACCAACTATAATATGGGCTATGGTTATCCGCAAGGCCAACACATACCGGCTCTACCCGACGCCCGAGCAAGCGCAGCAAATGGCGCAGATCGCGGGTTCGTGCCGGTTCGTCTACAATCTGGCCTTGGAGCAGCGGCGCGACTGGTGGAAGCCGGGACGGACGTTCAACTTTGCCAGCCAGTGCCGCGAAGTCACGATGCTTCGGGCCGAGGTGGATTGGCTCAAAGCTGCACCCGTCCATACGCTGCAACAAGCACTCAAAGACCTCGATCGCGCCTATCAGAACTGGTGGGCGGGACGAGCGGACTATCCGACGTCACGCAAGAAGGGTCTGAACGACAGTTTCAGGTTTCCCGATCCGGTTTCGATCAAGGTTGAACGCACGGGCAAGTCGTCCGGGCGGATCAAGCTGCCGAAGCTGGGATGGATCAGGCTGCGTGGCTGGTATGCCATCCCCGGCGACATCTGCAACGCAACCGTCTCGCGCCGCGCCGGCCAGTGGCATGTCTCCGTTCAGTGGCAGCGCGAGGTAGCCGAGCCGATACCGTCCATCCTGCCAGCGGTGGGCATCGACAGGGGCGTTGCGGTATTTGCCGCCATGTCCGACGGCATCAACATCGCCCCGGCCAACCACGGCAAGAAGGCGCTCCGGTCGCTGCGGAAGGCACAGCGCAACCTGAGCCGGAAGAAGCGCGGTTCGTCCAACCGCCGCAAGGCTATCCGTCGCGTGGCGCGGATACAGGCGCGGGTGGCGAACGCCCGCAAGGACTTCCTCCACAAGACGACGACGGCCATTGCCCAGAACCACGGCAGGGTCGTTGTGGAGGCGCTGGCGGTGCGGAACATGGTCCGGTCCGCGAAGGGGAGCGTGGCGGCACCGGGCCGGCGGGTGCGGCAGAAGGCGGGGCTAAACCGGGCCATACTCGACCAGGGCTGGGGAATGTTCCGAACGCTGCTGGCCTACAAGCTGGCGGATCGGGGCGGCCAGCTGGTCGAGGTGCCGGCGGCCTGGACCAGCCAGACCTGTGCCGAGTGCGGCGAGATCGCGGCGGCGAGCCGGGTGAGCCAGGCGCGGTTCCGCTGCGTTGCCTGCGGCCATGAGGCCAACGCCGACACCAATGCGGCGATCAACATACTGCGGCGGGCGGGCAGCTCGTCGAAGCCTGTGGAGGGGCACCGCACCAGGCGGCCCGATGAAGCAGGAACCATCCGGAGGGCCGCTTGATGCGGGGCCCCATCGGAACCCTCGCCCTTCAGGGCGGGGAGGATGTCAGTGATAGTAAGGCGATCGGCCCGCACGCGGCGGAATCACCGACACCTACCGGCCTCGCGGCGCACGTCGAGATCGAGGAGGCACGCGGCACGCGATTCGAGGCTGAGCGGGTGCGGCCCTGGCGGGTGGTGCCCTGGGGCGTGCGACTGGCCCGGCTCGGGCTGCTGCCCGCTGATGCGGTCGAGTGGTGCGAGCGCTACGCGCGCGACTGCGAGGCGACGGAGCGAATCACGGCGGGAATCGGCGACGGCGCCAGGTCGATGCCTGGGCCGCGCTCGCCGGCGGACCGGGTGATAGCAGCGGCGGAGCGCGTGAGGGTGATTCACTCGCGACTACGGCCCGCGCAGGTGGATTTACTGGAGGGGACGCTGGTGGAAAATCACCGGATCTGCGACGTGGCGATTATGTGCGGTATGCGCCCGCGCGATGACGAGACGATGGCGGCGTTCGCCGGGCGCGTGTGCGCCCGAGTGCAAGCGCGCGTTGCGGGCGTGATCGTGCTGGCGATGGCGCACAGGTGACCGCGTATGATGACCGCGCGTGAGGCGTGGCAGATTATGCGGGGCGCGAGGCACGAGACGGTTGCCGATGATGCCCCGGAGTGGCAGGAGTTCAAGATTGAGTATATGCGCCGGCGGTGGGATAGGGAGAAGGACAGGCTATTCGCGACGCTGGTGGATCGAGTAGTTGCTGAGACGAGGATATACCCGATGCACGAGCGTCCGAGCCCGCGGCAGGTGTTAATGTGCGTTTTCCGTATGGTGGGATAGCCCGCGCCATCGCCGCGCTGCTCTTGCTGCCTGGCGTTGCGATGGCCGGCGGCTGGGATGTGTTCGGGCCGGATGGAAGCTACCAGGGGCGCGTCGAGCGCGGCAGCGATGGCACGCTGGAGCGGTTCGGGGCCGATGGAAGCTACCAGGGCCGCTACGACCGAGGCCACGGTGGATGGGCCGCATTCGGCCCGGACGG
>JAKAVN010000074.1 GCA_021827495.1 Deltaproteobacteria bacterium
AAAAGGATTTTTGACCCCTAACAACATTAATCCAAGGCCCACTCTCATGATCGTAGTAATGCTTACCCTTCGCCGCAATCGTCTTTCGCCGGGTTTTTCCGCAACCTGCTAGAGGACAGAAGCCATCTTTTACGCAGGGTGTTGAGGATGCAACCACGTCTGCTAGCGCGGTTGAGGAGTTTCTCAACACCCTGCCAGGCGCCGCCGCTCTACCTGCCGCTTAGCGTTCGGAAAGCGCCGCTCTCGAATCGCGCGATGGCCTTGTTCATCCGCGCGGCGAAGCGCTCCGCACCCGGTTCAACCTGGCTCCGCGCGCGCGCATAATCGTCGCAATAGCGGCAGTCGCGGCATCCCATCCGGCAGTCGTGCTTCTTGCGAAAGAACTCGATGAAGCCGCCGAGCGCCTGGTTTGGAATCCTCACCGGCATGCGGCCGTACGGCACCAAATGGTCGAAGCCAAGGATCAAATCATTGAGGTCGCCGTCGTAGCGCCGCGCGGCGAAGGCCCTGGCCGCCCGCACAACCCATTGCCGGTCCATCTCGCGCCCGCCCAGCTTGAAACCCTCGATTCCGAACTCCTCGTAGACGGCCAGGTCCTCGGGTCTGATCCACGGCGACTTCAGCATCTGCCCGCCGTCGCGGACCTTCTCCTGCGTGCACCACATCAGGGGATAGTCGACGTAGGTTCCGAGCTCGAGGCTCTCGCCCGAGTGCGAAACCAGGTTGATGTGGTACTGGCGGATCGGACAATGCAGCAGGCAGCCGACGTTGGCCAGCAACACCAGTTCGGCGCGGACGCGCTTGCGGATCTGTTGGAGCAGCGGGAAATCGCGGTTGATGAACTCAGGCAGGTACAGGACGCTCGCCCCCTGACGTTCGAAGAACTGCGCCTTGTCGACGCTGTCGATGGCGGCGGCGGTCGAAACCGCGATCTTGAGCCGCGGAAACCGCCGCCGCGTGAAAGCGATGAGATACGGATTCGAGAGCACCACGCCCTCAACGCCTGCCTCTTCAAGCCATCCCAGCCGCTCGACCAGCCAGCGCTGGCCCTCCGCGGTGAATTCGCGATTGCCCAGGCAGGCGACGTTGAGGCAGTAGAAGAAGGGAATTTCGCATGCGCGGGCGCGCTCGACATAGGCCGCGAGTTCTTCGGCCTTCGGCTGCGGGAGCCATTGATGCGCGCGCAGCCCGGCCTCGCCGCCCATCGCGCCGTAAAGGTGGCCGACCGGCAGGTCCGCGAGATCAGCTAGAAACGGCTCCTGGAATACCGCCGGGACGACCAGCTTCACCCTGACCTCCTACGCGCGGCTGAGCGCGACGGGACCGGCCTGGCGCGAAGCGGGGCTTTGACCAGCGGGCGCGCCGGCACTTCGCAGCGCAGCGCGCTATCTCAGATGCCGAAAACGTGAATCGACAGCGCCGCCGCTTCACCGCGGACCATTCCGCCGCCGTTCTCGGTCAGCCCGATCCGCGGATTTGCGACCTGGCGCTTGTCAGCTTCACCGCGCAGTTGCCAGAAGATCTCGCAAATCTGCGCCACGCCCGTCGCGCCCACCGGATGGCCCTTGGCGAGCAATCCGCCCGAGGGATTAACCGGCAGACGCCCACCGATCTCGGTCACACCGTCGTCGATAAGCTTGCCGCCCTCGCCCGGCTCGCACAGGCCCAGCTCCTCGTAAATGACCAACTCGGCCGGAGCCGAGGCGTCGTGTAGCTCGATAACGCTCAGATCGTTCGGCCCAACTCCGGCTTTTTCGTAAGCTTGTTGGGCCACGCGGGTCACCACCCCGGGTTCGTCCGCGGAATGATCAACCCCCGAGGACAACAGGGAGGCCAGCACCTTAACCGGCTTACTGGTGTAGCGTCCGGCGATCGAGGATGCGCACAGGACCGTGGCCGCGGCGCCGTCGCCAATCGGCGAGCACATCAGGCGGGTGAGCGGCTCGGCGATGACCGGCGAGTTGAGCACGTCCTCGAGGGTGTAGACCTCGGGATACTGGGCGAGAGGATTGAGGCTGCCGTTGCGATGGTTCTTGACCGCGATCCGCGCAAACTGCTCCTTGGTCGTCCCGTAGCGCTGCATGTGCGCGCGGGCGAAGTTGGCGTAGAAATCCATGAACATCGAGCGCGACTCGCCGGCCCCGCCGGAGGCGGGCGCCTCGCCGCGCGCTGCGCGCTCGGCCTTGAGCTTGGCCTGCGCCGCGTTCATCTGGGCGATCATCTGCTCCATCAATTCGACATCGACCGCCGAACCGATCGCCGCGAAGGACTTGCGCTTGTCGGCGTGGTACAGCTTCTCCATCCCGAGCGCCAGCACGACGTCGTACATCCCCGACGCGACGTAGAGCCAGGCCATGTGAAAGGCGGTGGCCGAGCTGGCGCAGGCGTTCTCGCAATTGATGATCGGGATGCCGCCGATACCCATCTCGCGCAGCACGACCTGGCCGCGCACACATTCCTGGCCCGTCACCAAGCCCGCCATCGCGTTTCCGACCACTGCGGCCTGGATCTGCTTCTGTTCCACTCCCGCGCTTGCCAGGGCACTGTTGACCGCGTTGCGCGCCAGGACCTTCATGCTGGTGTCGAGGTACTTGCCGAACTTCACCATGCCCGCGCCGATGACCGATACGTCTCGCATATGAGCCTCTCCCTTGGCCGCAGCGGACTGCGCTGCGTCTGTACGCTCTCTTGCGGACGATAGCCCACCCTGCGCGGCGAATCCAGCAACCCGACGGCCTGCGCGCCAGGCCATCCGCGCGAACGTTACCGGCTGCGATCGGCAGAAAGCCGCTTGGATGAACCGGGCCCGTAGGCGCAGGCGCGCCTGTGGCTCTGCGCGCTCAAGCTCGATGATCCAGGGCCGCCTGCGGCGATGCGGCGGCGGGTTCGGGGGCGTTCGCGAACGGCATCGAACGCCCTTTCACGATGACATTCCAATATAGCCAAGGGAGTCCATACCGCTTGAGCAACCACATATCGTAGCGTTCCTTGAATGTGTTGATGAACGGGATCGTCGGCGCGGGCTTCAGGCTGTAGTCGAATTCGCACAGCAGCATCCTGCCGTAGCCGGTTACGATGGGGCATGCGACGTAGCCCTCGTAACGCGCGTCAGGCTCCTTGCCTGCAATCGCGCGCATAAGGTTCCTTGCGACCACCGGCGCCTGCTTGTACGCCGACGCGCCGGTCTTGGCGTTGGGCGTGTTGGCCACGTCACCCAGCGCAAAGACGTTGGGAAAGCCGGGACTGCGCATCGTGAATTTGTCGAGCTTCACCCAGCCCTCGATCGGTTTCTGGGGATCGGCGAGTGAACTTTGCCGCACGAAGTCCGGCGCGCCCTGCGGCGGGACAACGTGAAGAATGTCGTATGGAATGGTGGTACGAGGAGAGTCGGGCTGATTGCGCAGAACGAATACCGCTTCATTCCTTTCGGGCCGCACTTCAACCAGCTCATGATTAAAGCGCGTGTCGATGCCGTAGCGCTCGACGACTTTGTTAAGAACCGTGGCGTAATCAGCGATTCCGTAGATCGAGGCTGTGCCTGAGCCATAAATCACGTTAGCGCCGCGGAGGCCTTTTCTGCGGAAACGGTCGGCGGCAAGATACATGATCTTTTGCGGAGCGCCGGGGCATTTGACGGGAGCGCCGGGCATATGGAAAAGCGCGGTGCCGCCTTTGAAGTTCTCGATCATTGTCCAGGTCTTCGGCGCAAGATCGAAGACGTAATTGGTCGATACGTTGTCCCGCCGCACCGCTTCCTTGAGGCCTCGAATCGCTTCCCAGTTGAACTGGATGCCCGGCGCGAGAACGAGGAAATCGTACCCGATTTTCGCCGCGCCGGTCAGCAGGTAATTCCCTTCAGGCACGAGTTCGCGCACTGAGTCCTTTATCCAGCGGACGCCATCAGGTATCAGTTGGCCTTGATCGCGGACGCTCGCCTCCTTTTGCACGACTCCCGCCCCCACCAGCGTCCACAGGGGCTGATAGAAATGACGCCTGGACGGTTCAATGATAGCGATATCGGTCTCGCCGCCGCGGGCCAGGCGCGCGGCGACCGCGATTCCCCCCGTACCCCCGCCAACAATGATGATCTTGTGATGAAGAATTTCCATATTAATAGATGTGTTCTCGACTCATTTTTGTCTTAAATTGACGCATCAAACGTGCCAAAAAATTATACAGGCGCGAAAATAGGCAGCATTTCAACGTGGCATTGCCGGAACGCGGATATCTCAGCCTAACCGGACGCTCTTTTTCGAGCCCGACGTTGGCATTTTTGTCGCAGCCCAAGCGCAGAACGAGCGCGCTCCGGCACTCCGGGGGGCCGTGCAAGTCTTTTCGATTCAGCCTATGCAGCTACTCCAACTGGTTCGTTTGATACCTTTCGTAACAGCGAACTGGAGCCAAACGGGACTGTCGGCCCAGCGCGAAGCTCTCCAATGCCGAGGAGTCGGCCTGGAAAGCCGATACCAAGCGCGGCACGTCCGATGCGGCTATGGCTCAGTCGTTGCAGACGAGGTTGCGGATTGATGTCCCAAACTGGCGCATGTCTTCAGCGCTGTGGCTCCAAGCAACTTCGCGACCGGTAATGTCGGCTAAGCCAATGAGCGTTTCCCTTTCCCTCATCTACGAACAAATCAAGCGTGAGCTGAACAAGCCCCGGCGGATATCCGTTGGAACCCTTCAGCGGCGGGAGTTCCAACGCTTCGCGGTCGCAAGCGACGACCACAACCCGTTGTTCTTTGACGACACGGTCGCGCGTGCCTGCGGCTATCCGGCTGTGGTCGCGCCGCCGCTCTATTTGAGCAGCGTGATGGGCTGGGAAGCCGGACCACCGCAGGAAGCGTTGCGCTTGGACGGCACGCCCGCGGCGGACGCGACCGCGCTTGCGATCGAGGGGCTCAGGCTGATGGGCGCGGGGCAGGAGCTTGAGTTCCATCGGCCGCCGACCGACGGAACCGAAGTCGTGATGGAGTTCAGCGTCAGCAACGTGGAGCTCAAGCAGGGACGTTCGGGAGCGCTGCTCGTGATCGAAGTTCAGAAGAAATATCTGGACGGTGCGGGGCTTCCCTTGGTCACGTGCCGGGAGAATTTCATCGCCCGCTGATCCTTTACCGGAGGCACGGATGCAATCTGCGCAGCTTTTGTTTGAAGACGTGAGGGTTGGCAGCGTGCTGGCTCCGCTGATCAAGCGGCCCACGACTGCGCAGCTTTTCCGCTTCAGCGCGGTGACCTGGAACGCGCATCGAATCCACTACGACAAGCCGTACGCGCTCGTGGAGGGTTATCCGGACGTGTTGGTGCAATCGCATCTGCACGGCTGCTTCCTTGCCCAGGCTGTTATGGACTGGGCCGGGCCGCAAGCGCACCTGGCGGGGCTGCGCTGGCAGAACCGCGCAATCGCGGTTGCGGGAGACGTCCTGACCTGCACCGGCGAAGTGATCAAGGTCGAGTTGCGCGACGGTCTCGGCTTCGTCGAGTGCCAACTCGAGGAGCGCAACCAGGACAACACGCTGTGCGCTCCCGGATGGGCGCGGGTGCGGTTGCCGCGTCGTTGAGGGCAAGCAGGTACGCCAGGCACGCGGAAGCCGGCAACTCAGGGCGACGGAGGGGGCGGATTCACTGGTGAAATCGACCTTATTACGTTGTGGCCGCTGGGGCGCCTGATGCGCACCGCGCCGGTCTCTCGCGCGATGAACCTCAACTACGTCAGCGCGCACGTTCTCGGCCTTCCCCGATCCTGCTGAATATTCGTATGGAGCACGACATGTACGAGATGCTGGAATACAGTTGCCGTAACCAGATCGCCACCGTAACGCTCAATCGGCCGAACAAACTGAATGCGATAAACCCGCAGATGGTGCATGAACTGCGCGCGGTGGCCGGCGCCGTGCGCGCGGATTCGACGATTCGCGCCGTCGTCTTCACCGGCAACGGGCGCGCCTTTTCCGCCGGCGCGGATATCGCCGAGCTGGTGCGGATGGCCGGACCGCCGGAGTTCTTCCGCTTCATCGAGGATATCCAAACCACCTACAACGCGATCGAAGACCTTGCCGTCCCGACCATCGCCGCACTGAACGGGCTGGCCTATGGCGGCGGATGCGAACTGGCGCTGGCCTGCGACCTGCGCATCATGGCCGAGGACGCCACCATCGGGGTGCCCGAGATCAAGATCGGGGCGCTGCCGGGAGCGGGCGGGACGCAGCGCTTATCCAAGATGCTCGCGCCGGCAATCTCCAAGCAGATGATCTACTTCGGCGATCCGTTCCCGGCGCGGGACGCCCTGCGCCACGGGCTGGTGAATACGCTCGTGCCGAAGGAGCAGGTGCTGGAAACGGCGCAGGCGTGGGCCAAGCGGCTGACGGAATTGCCCCCGCTCGCGCTCACTTGCGGCAAGATGCTCGTGCATGCGGGAATGAATGCCGATCCGAAGACGGGGATGGAAGCGGCGCGCATGGCGGTCGGATTCTTGTTCGGCACCGAAGACCGGCGAGAGGGGATGGGCGCATTCCTGGAAAAACGCGCCGCATTGTTCCGCGGCCGTTAAAGGCCGCGCGCCGCGCC
Source organism: Deltaproteobacteria bacterium (assembly GCA_021827495.1). Classification (GTDB taxonomy): domain Bacteria; phylum Desulfobacterota; class Binatia; order Binatales; family Binataceae; genus JAKAVN01. Next base: position 6,562 of record JAKAVN010000074.1, read on the forward strand.
ATCGACATGCGGGGCGTGCCGGCGGCGCGGTTCACGCCGGTGGCCGAACGCGTGCTGACCGAGGACCTGCGGCGGCCGTGGCGCGCGGCTGTGGTGCGGCCTGCCGGCCACGGGGCGGACCGCGCGGCGCGCGCTGCCGCGCGCGCTTTCGTGCCGGTGCGTTTCCTGTTTTGCTTCGCGTGCGCGGCTTGGTCGAGAATCCATCAATGGATCAAGCACCAATACCGGGGTGCGTTTCCTGTTTTGCTTCGCGTGCGCGGCTTGGAGGCAATGCCGATGGCGGACGCGGCCGCGCCACGATTGACCGGCGGCGACGACGGGGTGTAACCGGAAGGGAGAGGAAAATCGCGAACTAACGGACCGGGCCTGCCGTCCGGCCGCGATTGCAAGGAGGAATAGCGATGGAATTGGAACTGGCACACAAAACCGTCATCGTAACCGGCGGCGGCTCGAATATCGGCCGCGGCATCAGCCTCGCCTTTGCCCGCGAGCGCGTGAACCTCGTCATCGCCGACATCGACGAGCAGCAGGCCGGCAAGACCGGGGCCAAGGCCCGGGAAGCGGGCGCCGCCGAAACGCTCGTGGTCAAGACCGATGTCTCCAACTGGGAGCAGGTTCAGGCCATGGTGCGGAAGACCGTCGATACCTTCGGGCGGGTCGACGTGCTGGTCAACAACGTTGGGTGGACCGTCGACCGGTTGTTTGTCGAGAAGCCGCGCGAAGAATGGGAAAAAGAGGTTCAGCTTAACCTCTGGGGCATGATCAACTGCACCCGCGCTGTGCTGGACGATATGATCGCGCACAAGCGCGGCGCCATCGTCAGTATCGGCTCGGATGCCGGCCGCATGGGCGAGTTCCGCGAAGGCGTGTACGCCGCATGCAAGGCGGGGGTGATTGCGCTCTCCAAGACGCTGGCGCGCGAAGTCGGCAAGCACGGCGTCCGGCTCAACGTGGTCTGTCCCGGCACCACGATGCCGAGCAGTGCGGAGGATATCGGCCAGACCAGCATGTGGGCGGGCAGCTTTCTCAAGGGATGGAACACGCCGGAGATGCGCGAGCGCATAGCCAGGGTGTACCCGTTGCGGCGGATTGGCCAACCCGAGGACGTTGCCAAAGCAGTGGTTTTTCTTGCTTCCGATGCCGCGTCGTTCGTCACCGGCCAGACGCTGAGCGTGAGTGGCGGCTATACGATGATGTAATGGCCTGATCGCTGTTTGGCCAGGCCGCAACGGTCACTCCATTTCGGCGGACCGCGCCGGCCTGTGGATGCCCCAGGCTCCGTAAATTACCCCAGCGGGTGGGGCAGGACAGGCCGCCCTGCCCCACCCCGCCAGCTTCGTGGCAACATATCTATGTCTATTTGGTCGAACGGCCGCCGCGGGCTGAGAACCGGCGCGCAGCGCTTGCCAGCACGGCCACTTCGAGCGGCGCTTGGTGCTGAGCCGACAACTCCCACAGGCCAAACGCGGCGCTGAGGCCGCGCCGAGAACTGCGATTCGGAGTGCGCCACTGTCAGCCGTCCCTGCGCGCCCGGCTGCCACCGGGCCGGGCCAACACGCGCTCGCCGATCAGCGCCGCCAGCATCTCGATGAAGCGCGGATGCTCGCCAACGGTCGCCGCGCGTTCCATCGTGACGCCGGCCTCGCGCGCCACGCGCGCCGCGGCAACGTCGAGATCGTAAAGCACTTCGATGTGGTCGCAAATAAAGCCGAGCGGCGCTACCACAGCCGGCTGTTCTTTGAGGCCGCGCAGCACGTCGCATACGTCGGGCTCGAGCCACGCATCGCGCGGGTTGCCGCTGCGGCTCTGGAACGCGATCGTCCACTCCCGCCGTCCGAGGCGCTCCGCAATCAGCCGCGCCGATTCGCGCAACTGCTCGAGGTACGGGCTCGCCGCCGCCATCGCGGCCGGGATGCTGTGCGCGGTGAAGATCAGTTGCGCGCGGCCGCGCGCGCCGGGTGCGAGGCGCGCGAGCGCGTCGGCCACGCGATCGGCGGCGGCCTCGATGAAGAGCGGATGCGCGTGCCATTCGCCGATGTAGTCGAGGGCGGGCGCGCCGCGGCCGATACGTTCGCGCGCCTCGTCGACGCCGCGCAGGTAGCGGTCCCAGCTCGCTTCGCATCGATGGGCCGCGAGCACCAAGCCCAGCGCGCGGCGCACTCCGCCTCGTCCAAGCTCGCGCAGCGCGTCTTCGAGCCAGGGCGGCGCATTGCGCATCCCCAGCACCACGGGGATTTTCACCCCGGCGCCGCTGAGCCGCGCGCGCAGCGCCGCGGCCTGGCGTTCGGTTACCTCGTTGAACGGCGAGCGGCCGCCGATCGCTTCGTAATGATGAACGACTTCTTCATAGCGCGCGCGCGGAATCGGCCGGCCGGCGGTCACGCGGTCGAGAAACGGGCGAATTTCGGCGGGGCTCGCCGGGCCGCCAAAGCCGATCAGGACGACCGCGCCATATCGCGCCTCCGCGCTCATCGGCCGGGGATCTCCGCCGCGATCTCCGCTTCGCTCTCCGCCTTCATCTTCGGCTCATCTCGTGCACCGCGTCGACCAGCGCCCGCACGTGGTCGACCGGTGTTTCGGGCAGGATGCCGTGGCCGAGGTTGAAGATATGGCCGGGGCGGCCGGCGGCCTGGTCGAGGATCGCGCGGGCGCGCCGGCGAATCTCGGGCAGGCCGGCGAAGAGCGCGATCGGGTCCAGGTTGCCCTGCACGCCGACGCCGTAACCAAGGCGCGCCCACGCCTGGGCCAGGTCGACCCGCCAGTCCAGGCCGATAACGTCGCCGCCCGCCTCGCGCATCAGCTCGAGCAGGCTGCCGGTCACGGTGCCGAAATGAATCACCGGCACGGTCCGGTTGAGCGCCGAGATCACGGCGGCGGTGTGCGGCAGGACGAAGCGGCGATAATCGTCAGGCCCGAGGCTGCCGACCCAACTGTCGAAGAGCTGCACCAAATCGGCGCCGGCCGCGATCTGCATGTTTAGATAGTCGGCGGTCGCGCGCGCCAGCGTCTCCATCAGGCGATGCCAGGTCTCGGGCTCGGTGTACATCATGGTCTTGGTCGCCTGGTACTGGCGCGAGCCGCCGCCCTCGATGAGATAGGAAGCGAGGGTGAACGGCGCGCCGGCGAATCCGATGAGCGGAATGCGGCCGGCCAGCGCGCGGCGCGCCATCCTGATCGCGTCGCCGACGAAACTTAGCGCGCCGGCGGCGTCGAGCGGCCCGATGCGCTCGAGGTCGCTCGCCGAGCGCACGGGCCGCTCGATAGTCGGGCCGGCGCCTTGGTCGTAGCGCAACCCGACTTCCATCGGGATGAGCGGCAGCAGGATGTCGGCGAAGATGATCGCCGCGTCGACGCCGAGGCGCTCGGCCGCGGTGACCGTGACCTCGGCGGCGATTTCGGGCCGCCGGCACATCTCGAGAAAGCCGTGTTGCTCGCGCACGCGGCGATACTCGGGCATGTAGCGTCCGGCCTGGCGCATCAGCCAGATCGGCGTGTACGGCGTGGGCTCGCGGCGGCACGCGAGCATCATCGGATGGTCGCGCAGCGCCCCGGCGCCCGCGACGGCGCCGGGATGCGGCAGCGCGGCTTCGACGCGCGCCGCGTCGCCGGCGCCCCGCGGCGCGCCCGCGCGCTTGCGCGCCAACAGCGCGGCGGCGCCCGCGGCCGCTTCGCGCACCAGGTGGCCCAGGCGCGGATGGCTCGGCTCGAGGTCGACCGCCACGCCGTGCGCGCGCAGCGCGGCCGAGCATACGGGGCCGATCGAGCAGACGGCCGCCGCCGCGAGGCCGCGGCGCAGCTCGCCGCCGAGGCCGTCGGCCTCGGCGGTTTGCATCACGTTGACCACCTGGCTCGAACTGGTAAACAGCACGACGTCGGCGCTGCGCGCGGCGATTTGCCCAATCGCCGCGCGCAGCGGGCCGCGATCGGCGGGCAACGCCCAGCGATAGACCGGCACGCTCACGACTTCAGCACCGCGCGCCTGAAGGCCGGCAATAAGCTCGCGATTGGAGACGCCATACTCCTGCACCGCGACGCGCTTGCCGGCCAGTGTGAGCGGCGGCGCAAGTCCCGCCAGGACCTCGCGCCAGGTGTTGGGCTCGGCGATCGCGATCGCCGGCTCGAACCCGAGGTCGCGTAACGCCTTGACCGCCTTGGGGCCGCGCGCGAGCGTCACCGCGCGGCCCAGCGCCTCAAGGAGGTCCGCGCGCGGATGGCGCGTGGCGATTATGCGGAACAGTTCGCGGGTGCCCACGCCGGTCAGGAAAACCACCGCGTCGAATTGTCCGGCGAGCAGGCGGCGCGCGAAATCGAAGGCGGCGTGATGGTCCTCCAGCGCCACCTCACGCATCGACGGGGCGACCGTCGCAACGCCGCCATGGCGGCGGATCATCGCGGCGGTCTCAGCCGCCATCCGGCTCTCGAAGGCGACCACGCTGAGGCCGCCGAAGCCTGCCGCCGATCCGCAGGCGTCTGATTCAACTTGAGGGGTCATTGGCGCGCGGCAAAAAAACCTGCCACGCGCTATCTTGGCGCGCCGCGGCCGGCCAAGTCCACGGGGTGGCATGCGGCTTTCCTCGCATACCCGCTCAGCGTTCAGTTGCTGGCGATGGGCCGCCGGCCGCGAACCACGGTTGCTGCTAAGGGCGGACGCGGCGCGCCGTTTTGCGCCTTGCGCCGGCTGTGTTAGCTGTGGGCGGAGGAGGTACGGCTTTGATGAGCCAGCGGCTGGTCAGGGTCAATAAGGACAACGGAGTCGCGACGGTTACGCTCAACCGTCCCGAGAAGCTCAACGCGCTCAACCGCGAGATGCGCGGGCTGTTCTGCCGCACGATGCAGGAGCTCGGCGCCGATCCCGCGACCGGCGTGGTCATAATAACCGGCGCGGGGCGCGCGTTCTCGGCCGGGCTCGATCTCAATGAGCTGGGCGCCGAGGGAATCCGCGAGAGCGGCGGCGTGAGCTTCGTCTCGGTGGTCGAGCGGATGGAGGCGCCGGTCATCGCGGCGGTCAACGGCTACGCGATCACCGGCGGCTGCGAGCTGGCGCTCGCCTGCGACATCATTATCGCGGCGGAGAGCGCGCAATTCGCCGACACGCACGCGCGGGTGGGCGTGATGCCGGGCGGCGGAATGTCGGCGCGGCTGCCGCGCGCGGTGGGCGTGCGCAAGGCCAAGGAACTTTCGCTGACCGGCAACTATTTGAACGCGCGCGACGCGGAGCGGCTCGGGCTGGTCAACCGCGTGGTGGCGGCGGATCAACTGATGGCGGCGGCGGGCGAGCTGGCGCGCCAGATACTCAGCGCCGACCAGCGCGTGGTGCGTCAGATGAAACGGCTGATCAACCTGGCGACCGAGGCGCCGCTCGGCGACGGACTGCGCATCGAGCAGGACTTCTTCCGCGCTTTCAACCAGAGCCGCAACTTCCAGGCCGTGGCGGAGCGCCGCGCGGCCGTGGTCGAGCGCGGACGCTCGCAGACGCGGCGCTAGCCGCGGCGGCGCGGCCGGGCGACACGCCGCGCCGCCACGTGAGATCGAGCAAAATGCGGCAACACGGACATACGCAGGAGCATACGATGCGGAGGCGGCTTTCAATCCTGGCGATAATTTTCTGTGCGGCGGCGGCGCTCGCGGCGGCGGGCACGCTGGCGGCCAGTGAGACGACCGACGCGGCGGCCGAAGCCGGCGCGGCCCATCAGGGCGCGATTCCCGCGGCCAGGATCCCCAAGGCGATCGCGGACGCGGTGAATTCGCCGGACCGTCCGGCGGCCGACAAGAAGCTGGACGCCGGGCGCCACCCGGAGCAGATACTGGCGTTCTTCGGAATCGCGCCGGGGATGAAGGTCGCGGACCTGTGGGCGGGCGGCGGTTATACCACCGACCTGTTGGCGCGGACGGTCGGACCGGGCGGCGAGGTCTACTCGCAAAACGGTCCGTTTCCGCCGCGCTTCAAGCAGGCCGAGGCGGCATGGAAGGCGCGGCTCAAGGAGCCCGGGATTGGCAACGTGGTCGAGCTGCAAAAGCCCTTCGACCATCCTGACGACCTCCTGCCGGTCGCGCCCGAGTCGCTCGACGCGGTGATCATCGACATGAACTACCACGACCTGGTCGGGCGCGGGTACGACCGCGGCAGGATCAACGCGGCGGTGTTCAAGGCGCTCAAACCCGGCGGGGTTTACGGCATCATCGACAACAGCGCGCAACCCGGCTCGGGCGCGCGTGACGCCGGCACCCTGCATCGCATCGGCGAGGCCTTCGAGGTAAACGAGATAAAGCGGGCGGGCTTCAAGCTGGCGGCGGCTTCCAACGTGCTGCGCAATCCCAAGGACGACCGCACCTGGTTCATAATGAAGCATCGCGGCGAGCAGGACCGCTTCGTGCTGAAGTTCATCAAGCCACGCGGCGCCGCCGGCATTGGCGCGGGACTCACGCATTGAGCGGCGGAAATGCCGGAGACCCGGAGTGAAGATTTACCCGGAAGAAAGCGGTACATGAAAAGCGAGGCCACATTATGAGAACCGGCTACATGCTGCTGTTTCAGAATGCCCATCAGGGGATGCCCGACGCGGAGATGGTGCGCCACGAGATGCGCATCGCCGAACTGGCCGAGCCGCTGGGCTTCGATACCATCTGGAGCGCCGAGCATCACTTCGATTCCTACTCGATGCTGCCCGACAACTTCCAGGTGCTCACCTACCTGGCCGGGCGCACCAGCAAAATCCATCTTGGGACCGCCGCGGTGATTCTGCCGTGGAACGACCCGCTGCGCGTGGCCGAGAAAATTTGCATGCTCGACGCGCTGTGCGACGGCCGCTTCATCCTGGGGCTGGGCCGCGGCCTGGCGCGGCTGGAGTACCGGACCTTCGGCATCGACATGAACCAGTCGCGTGATCGCTTCAACGAGTCGGCTAGGATGATCCTCGCGGCGCTGCGCACGGGCTACATGGAAGGCAGCGGACCCTACTACAAGCAGCCGCGCACCGAGATCAGGCCCCGCCCCGAACGCTCCTTCGAAGGACGCCTCTACGGGGTCGCGATGTCGCCGGACTCCGCGCCGATCGTCGGCGAACTGGGCGGCCGGATGATGTTCTTCGTCCAGTTCTCGATCGATCAGCATCTGCCGGGCGTGGAAATCTACCGCGAGAGCTTCCGCCAGCATCAGCACCGGCCGGCGCCGCCGCCGCTCGCGATCGATTTCACCTTCTGCGACCGCGACGCCGGGCGCGCCGAGGAACTCGCCCGCCGCTACATCGCGGGCTACTACCTCTCGGTGATCAAGCACTACGAGTTCAACGACGACTATCACGCCAAGCTCAAGGGCTACGAGAATTACGCCAACGCGAGCCAGATGCTGCGCGAGACCGGTTTGGAGAAGGCGGCCGAGGCCTACGCCAACGAGCAGGCCTTCGGCACGCCGCAGCAGGTGCTGGACAAGCTCGAGCGGCGCCGGCGCAAGCTCGGCGACTTCGAATGGAATGTCTGCGCCAGCTTTGCCGGGATGCCCTTCAAGGACGTCGAATCGAGTCTGCGGCTGCTCGCCAAGGAAGTCGTGCCCGAGGTCAAGCGCTGGGGCGAGGATCGCTTCGAGCCCGTTCGCGCATCAGCGTAACGGCGAGATGGCATAGCGGCGAGACAGTGGAAAGCCCGGCGCCCGGGCTTTCACTTTTCGTTGAGGCCGCTAACAGCCGGCGTCAACGCGAAAATCGCCTGCTTGTCGGTATTTCACATGGCTGCGGTCTGGGACCGATTGGGAAGGTGAAGTCTCGTGGCCAACTTTCGAATATTTTCTTTCGATGGTGGTGGAATCCGCGGAGTGTTGACGGCGGTTCTGCTCGGTCGGCTATTGAGCGAGTATCCGGCGTTGCTGCAGGATCGGCCCGGCACGATCACGATGTTCGCCGGGACCTCGACCGGCGGAATCCTGGCTCTCGGTATGGCGGCCGGTCTCACCCCAACGCAGATCCGCGATCTCTATGTTACGAACGGAAAGTTGATCTTTGATTCCTCGTGGCTGCGCGATGTGGTCGAAATCGGCGGACTCAGCGGATCGAAGTACGACAACGTGAACCTCAGGCAAATTCTGCAAGAGACTTTCGGCGGTAAAAAACTCCAGGACCTTAAGGCGCGCGTACTGATCGCATCGTTCAGCCTGGACAACCAGGCGTCTGATCCATCCAAGCGTACCTGGAACCCCAAGTTCTTCCACAATTTCCCTGGCGAGGACAGCGACGGCGAATCCCTGGTCGTTGACGTCGCTATGGCCACCAGCGCGGCGCCTGCCTACTTCCCCTCGTATGGCGGATACGTCGACGGCGGTGTGATTGCCAATAATCCGAGCATGGCGGCCGTGGCGCAGGCGCTCGATGGGCGCAATCAAGCCAGCGAACGCGCGGCGCTGAACGAGATCAAGCTATTGTCGGTAGGTACGGGCGCCTCGCTGCAATATATCGAGGGCCAGAGCCTCGATTGGGGCGACGCGCAATGGGTAAGGCCAATCCTCAACGTGATGATGGACGGTAGTGTGGGCGTGGCCGATTTCGAATGCAATCAACTGCTCGGCCAGCGCTATTGCCGTGTCGAGCCCGTATTTTCAGCCGGAAAGTCGTTCCCTCTGGACGACGTCGGCAAAATCGTGGACCTGATTGATTTCGCGCGATCATTCGATCTGACCGACACCGTCAAGTGGCTAAACACCTCAGGATGGTGACGCGCGCCCTCGCCCCTCTTTGAATTAATGCCCTGGCTCGTCTTTGGATGAGCGCTGCGGCGACCAGCCTAGTGAGATCCAAGCCGAACATCTTCGTGGGCTCTTCGTCGGAACGGCTGCCGATTGTCAGCGCGCCCTGTCGGAAGCTTCGCCAGGACGCGGAGGTTCCGCGCTGGGATAAGAACGTGGTCCTACCGGGCCGCTTCGCGATTCAGTACCCTAGTACTACTGTGTTAAAAAGATTCTATCGTCCATGCTAGGCTGTAAAGGTGGAGGTGTGGGTAAGGGCGGAGCGGTGGAGGCCTTCCTTGGCGCGGCGGCGCAGCGGTTTCGAGACTATATGGAGCGGTTGGCGCGGACCCTGGGCCCGCCGATCGGCGCGCGC
>JAKAVN010000075.1 GCA_021827495.1 Deltaproteobacteria bacterium
GGCGGCGTGACGCGCGAGGTGATGCGCCAGGCGCTGCACCAGGCGCGCGACGCGCGGCTGTTCGTGCTGAGCGTGATGGAGAAGGCGCTGCAGACGCCGCGCACCGAGGTCTCGATGTATGCGCCGCGCATCGTCACCATCCACGTCAAGCCCGACAAGATCCGCGAGATCATCGGCCCGGGCGGCAAGGTGATCCGCGCGCTGGTCGAGGAGACCGGCTGCAAGATCGACATCGAGGACGACGGCACAGTGGTGATCGCCTCGGCCGACGGAGCCGCGATCGACAAGGCGATCGCCTCGATCCAGGCCATCACCGCCGAGCCCGAGGTCGGCCGCATCTACAAGGGCCACGTGCGCAAGGTGGTCGAATTCGGCGCCTTTGTCGAGATCATGCCCGGCACCGACGGCCTGCTGCACATCTCGCAGCTCTCCAACGAGCGTGTGCGCAAGGTCGAAGACGTGGTGCACGAGGGCGACGAGATCAACGTCAAGGTGCTCGAGGTCGGGCGCGACGGCAAAATCCGGCTTTCGCTGCGCGAGGCGCAGGAAGAGCTGGCGAAGAAAGCGAATTAGCCGCGCCTTTGGGCTGGCCACGTACGATGATTCCACGATGATTCTGAAAGACGTATTGCCCAACGGGCTGCGCGTGATCAGCGAACCGATGCCGGCCGTGGTTTCCTCGACCATCGGGATTTGGGTCGAGAACGGATCGCGTTACGAAACCCCGCTCCAGAACGGGGTCTCGCACTTTATCGAGCACCTGCTCTTCAAGGGCACGCGCAAGCGCAGCGCCGCGCAGATCGCCGAGGAGATCGACGCCGTCGGCGGCGTGCTCAACGCGTTTACCGGCAAGGAGTACACCTGCTACTACGCCAAGGTGCTCGGCGCGGACCTGCCGATGACGACCGAGCTGCTCGCCGACCTCTTCCTGGAATCGGTCTTCGATCCGGCCGAGGTCGATCGCGAGCGCCAGGTGGTGCTGCAGGAAATTTCACAGGCCGAGGACACTCCCGACGACTTCATCCACGACCTGTTCAACCTCAAATTCTGGGAGGGCCATCCGCTGGCTCTGCCGATCTTCGGCTCGGTCGAGACCGTCAACGCGATCAACCGCGAGCTGCTGGTTTCCTTCATGGCCGACCGCTATCGCGCGGGCCGGGTCTTCATCGCCGCCGCCGGGATGGTCGATCATCGGCGGCTGGTTGACGACTGCGCGCGGCTGTTCGGCGGGGTGTCGGGCGACGGACGGGGCGAGCCGATCGCGCCGCCGGCCGACCGTACCGTGGTTATCAACCAGGAGAAGGACCTCGAGCAGACCCATCTGTGCATCGGCGGGCCCGGAATCAGCCAGGCCTCGCCGCTGCGCTACGCCAGCTACGTGCTCAACACGGCGCTGGGCGGCGGGATGTCATCGCGACTGTTCCAGGAAGTGCGCGAGCGCCGCGGCCGCGTCTACAGTATCTACTCCTTCATGTCGTCCTACCTCGATTGCGGCTACCTCGGGATCTACGCCGGCACCAATCCGGAATGGGTCGAAGAAGTGATCGAGGTCACGCTGGGCGAGATCAACAAGATCGCGCATACGGGGCTTACCAACGAGGAATTGGCGCGCGCCAAGAGCCAGCTCAAGGGCAACATGCTGCTGGGGATGGAATCCACCGAGAGCCGGATGAATCGCGTCGCGCGCAACGAAATCTATTTCGGCCGCGAGATTCCGCTCGAAGAGCTTGCGCGCGAGATCGACAAAGTCACCCACGACCAGGTGCTCGAGCTGGCGGCAACCTCGTTCCTGTCCGACAAGATGGCGATGGTGCTGCTGGGCGATCTGAAGGGGCGCAAGTTCGGCCCCGAGGTCTTCTCCGCGCTCAAGTAACACGCCGCGCCCATCCCGCCGGGCCGAGGCGCTGGATGCGCATTGTCAGTCTCTCGTGATCGAGCCAAGATCGAGCGGCAGCTCGGTCGTCGTGACCGGAGCGCCGTTGATGCCCCCTGACGTAAGCGCGAATGCGGATACCGCGGTTACCGATTGCGCTGACGATCCGGTAGGCGGATCGCCACCGCCGCCGCCTGGGCTGCCGCATCCAGGCGCCCCCGACGCGAGCAGAAAAATCAACGCCGCCGCGAGCCAGGCGCGCCGCCGCCTCCCGCCCGGCAGCGCGAGCATCATAAGGCCGATCGCGCCGAATGCTATCCACAGCGGACCCTCCTCACCAGGCAGGTCCGTTCCGAATCCGACGTCGGCGTATGCTATGCCGCCAGTTTCGTTGCGGCTGGACGTGTCGGCGAGCGTCACCGTGAGCGAAAACGCGAGTTCCTGGCCCGGCTGAATCGCCGGCGGAACGACGAAGTTGTAGACGTTGATCGCCGCCGGCGGCGCCGCGGTCGACGGACTGGCTCCTACCGCGCTGAGCGTGGTGGATGAGAACAGGCCCGGGTTACTGAACTCCAGCGTGACGCTGTTCACCGCCATCGGGTCTGTGGCGGAGTTGTTGGTGAGTCCAAATACGCCAAGCTGGATGGTCTGGGTGGGCTGCGCGCTGCCGCTGGCCGGCGAGATTATCGCGGCGCCGAGCGTGGGAAGGGGAAGGGTGCGGCAGAGAGCGCCGCATCCGGCTACGCTGCTCTGAGCCCCGGCTTCACTTGCCCCTCCGAACAGGACCAACACAATGATCGAGGTCGCAAGCAGAGCCGCGCAAAAGAGCGTCCGTGTAACAGCGCGATAGCGTTTTGACAACTTCGACTCCTTGCTGGCGTGAAGGACCTTTTTGCCAGTGGCAAATTGATCTTGCAGCGCCAACCCAGCGGCACCCAACGGCGCGTGCGCTATCCACAAGCGCCGCGCTTGCGCGGAGGCCTTAAACACTCTTAGGTTCTTTGCTTGGGTTCCTTGGCCTCGGGACACATAGCCGGCTGGATGCCGTCATCGCCCGGCCATCGCGAACGCTCGACCCTTGGTCTCTCCGCGTCGGACTGGTCGGTGGCCGCGATGGTCCTCATCATCAAGGCGGCGGTGCTGATCTTCGGCGCGCTCTCCTTCCAGATAACCAGCGGCGAACGGGTGCGCACGCTCACCCATCTGCTTTCGATCTGGAACCGATGGGACGGTCCGCAGTATCTGCTGATCGCGCGGCACGGCTACGGCGTCACTGGAACACAACGATCACGGTATGGTCGCTGATGTGGCTGGCGATATTCACCGGCGAGTTCGTGCGCGGGCACTGGGCATTTCGAGCCCGCGCTTGTGGACGGCTTCAATGGCTTGGCGTTGCGCCCGCCCATCGACCCCGATACTTCTGACGGTTGATGATGAATCCGGTTATCAAAGTGCGGCGCGTGAGGCCTTCCCCGCTGCCGCTGCCGCGCTATCAGAGCGCGCATGCGGCCGGGATGGACCTCCTCGCTGATATTGAAGCGTCACTTGAGATTGCTCCGCTGGGGCGGGCCGCGGTGCCGGCCGGAATTGCGCTCGAAATTCCAGTTGGCTTCGAGGGACAGGTGCGGCCGCGCAGCGGGCGAGCGCTCGAAGAGGGCCTTACGCTGGTCAACTCGCCCGGCACGGTCGACGCCGACTACCGCGGCGAAATTAAAGTGTTGCTTGTGAACTTGGGAAGCGCGCCGATCACGATTCGGCCCGGCGACCGCATCGCCCAACTCGTGATTGCGCCAGTGGCGCGGGCCGAACTGGCCGAAGCCACCGAGCTTGAGCCGAGTTCGCGCGGCGGCGGCGGCTTCGGGCATACTGGAAGATAGCGGGGCGCCGGGCGCGCGGCCTTGGCGCCGGGCGCCGGATGAGTTCGCGATGCAATCGCGCGATGCATTCTAAGGAGAGCGAAATAGACGCGTCCGATAGCGACGCCTCGTTGATGGCGGTCACGCCGATCGACGGCCGCTACCGTGCGCGCACGCGCGCGCTGGCCGCCTACTTCAGCGAATTCGCGCTCATCCGCTACCGCGTCCGGGTCGAGGTCGAATGGCTCGTCGCGCTGGCCGAAAATCACACGGTCAAGGAATTTACCCTCGACTCCGGCGACCTGCCCCGGCTGCGCGCGTTGTACGGCAGCTTCACGCTTGACGACGCCCGCCGCGTCAAGGAGCTGGAGCGTACGACCAACCATGACGTCAAGGCGATCGAATACTTCCTCAGGGAGAGGATCGAGGCGGTGGGTATCAACGTTGCGCCCGGGATGATCCATTTCGCCTGCACCTCGGAGGACATCAACAACCTCGCCTATGCGCTGATCCTCAAGGAGTTCTGCGAGCGCGAGCTTGCTCCCGCGCTGGATTCGCTCGTTGCCACAGTCGGTGCGATGGCGCGGCGCTGGCGCGGGGTCGCGATGGTGGCGCGCACACACGGCCAGGCGGCGACACCGACCACGATGGGCAAGGAGCTGGCGGTATTTGCCGCGCGCCTGGAGCGCCAGCGCCGCGCGCTCGGCCGCCAGGAGTTCCTCGGCAAGTTCAACGGCGCGGTCGGCAACTTCAACGCCCATCAGGCGGCTTGTCCCGAGGCCGACTGGATCGAGTGCTCGCGCCGCTTTGTCGAATCGATGAGCCTGGTATGGAACCCGCTCACCACGCAGATCGAAAGCCACGACTTCGTCGCCGAGCTGCTCGGCCTGATGGTCCGTATCGACACGATCCTGCTCGGCTTCGCGCGCGACATGTGGGGCTACATCGCGCTCGGCTACTTCGGGCAGCGCACGGTAAAGGGCGAAGTCGGATCGTCGGTGATGCCGCACAAGGTAAACCCGATCGACTTCGAGAACTGCGAGGGCAACCTGGGGCTGGCGACCGCGCTGTTTCAGCATCTGGCGGCCAAGCTGCCGGTCTCGCGCTGGCAGCGCGATCTAAGCGACAGCACGGCGATGCGGGCGTTGGGCGCCGCGTTCGGCCATCTGATGGTCGCGCTTGATTCGTTCCGGCGCGGGCTGGATCGCGTCGAGCTCAACGCCGCGCGTATCGCCGCCGACCTCGAGGCCGAGGGCGCCTGGGAAGTGCTGGCCGAAGCGGTGCAGACCGTGATGCGCCGCCATGGGCTGGAAGATCCCTACGAGCGCCTCAAGGAGCTGACCCGCGGACGCGCGATCGACCGGGAGGCGATGCGCGGGTTCATCGCCGCGCTGGACCTGCCGGCCGCGGTCAAGGCCCGGCTTGAGAAGCTCGAGCCGCGTGGCTACGTTGGAGTTGCGGCCGAGCTGGTCGAGCGCTTCGCGCCCGGCGGCAAATCCAAGAGCTAGGGCGCATTGTGCACAAGCGCCGCGTTCTGTGAACAAAGCGCTGCCGGGAATGTTGTCGCTCGAACGCCGCCACTTCAATATCGATTTGCCTTTCATGTATTCCCCGCTAACGGAGAGACGCCGGTGGAAAACGCTCCGCAAATGCTCGAAATGTTTTACGAGGGCAAGGCGAAGAAGCTCTACGCGACCGCCGATCCCGATCTCGTAATCGCCTACTTCAAGGACGACGCGACCGCGTTCAACGCCAAAAAGCGCGGCACGATCGAGGACAAGGGCGTGATGAACAACCGCATGTCGGAGCTGTTCTTCACGCTGCTCGAAGGCAATGGAATACCGACCCACTTCGTGCGCCGCTTAAGCGATCGCGAGATGCTCTGCCGGCGGCTCCAGATAATCCCGGCCGAAACGGTGGTGCGCAATATCGTGGCCGGCTCGATGGCCAAGCGGCTGGGCCGCGAAGAAGGCGAAAAGCTCAAGCATACGATCGTCGAGTACTATTACAAATCAGACGCGCTCGACGATCCGCTGATCTATCCCGAACACGCGGTGCTGTTCGGATGGGCGACCGCGGAAGAGCTCGACACGATTCATGCGATGGCGCTCAGGGTCAACGACGTGCTGAGCGGCTTTCTCGACCAGCGCGGGGTGATCCTGGTCGACTTCAAGCTCGAATTCGGACGCCATCACGGCAAAATCCTCCTCGGCGACGAGATCTGCCCCGACACCTGCCGCTTCTGGGACAAGGCCACGCTCCAGAAGCTCGACAAGGACCGCTTCCGGCGCGACCTCGGCGACGTCGAGGGCGCCTACCACGAGATGCTTCGGCGGGTGTCGAATTGAGCGGGCGGCGCGGGGCTAAATTGTCGCTGCTGAACGCGCGGAGGCGCTGATTTGCTGGTCAAGGTATTCGTCACGCCGCGCAAGGGGATTCTCGATCCTCAGGGACGCGCGGTCGAGCAGTCGCTAAAGAGCCTCGGCTTCGGCGGCGTCGGCGCAGTGCGCGTCGGCCGCTACATCACGCTCGAACTCGACGCCCCGAGCGTCGAGCAGGCGCGCGCGGCGGCGCGGCGGATGTGCGAGCAGTTGCTGGCCAACCCGAATATCGAAGACTACAGCTTCGAGGTCGAACCGCCGGAGGCCGGGCCGCGATGAAGTGGGGAGTGGTCCGTTTCCCCGGCTCGCTCGACGACGCCGACGCGCTGTGGGCGCTCGGCCAGGTGATGGGCCAGGAGGCGCGCGCGCTGTGGCACAAAGACGAGGACCTGGCGGGCGTGCAATGCGTGGTGCTGCCGGGCGGCTTCAGCTACGGCGACTACCTGCGCTGCGGCGCGATCGCGCGCTTCTCTCCGATCATGAAGAGCGTGGTGCGTTTCGCCAACGATGGCGGCCTGGTGATCGGAATTTGCAACGGCTTCCAGATTTTGTGCGAGGCGCATCTGCTGCCCGGCGCGCTGACCCGCAACCGGTCGCTGTCCTTCATCTGCGAGCGCGTCAACGTGCGGGTCGAAAATGCCGCCACGCCCTTTACCTGCGCCGCGCGCCAGGGCGAGGTCCTGCGCCTGCCGATAAAGCACGGCGAGGGCCTTTACGTCGCTCCGGCCGGCGAGTTGCGAGCGATGGAAGAGCGCGGCCAGGTGCTGCTGCGCTACACCGACGCCGCGGGCCGCGAGCGCGACGACGCAAATCCCAACGGCTCGACCAGGGCGATCGCGGGCGTCGCCAATGAAACCTTCAACGTCTTCGGCCTGATGCCTCATCCAGAGCACGCGGTCGAGGCGGCGCTGGGCGGCGAGGACGGGCGCAAAATTTTCCGCTCGATCATCATGAGCGTCGAGCGGACGTCTGCCGCAAAGCCTGGTGCAACGTCTGGTGGAACTTCTGCCGGAAGATCTTCCAGCAGCTCTGTATGACCGCCGCCAGAAACTCGGTATGACCGCCACGAAGACCGCCGAGACTCCGGTTGCGCTGGCGGGCGAGCCGGCGGTTGGCCTCGAACAGGCCCGCGCGCACGGACTGAGCGAAGACGAATACCGCGCGGTCGAGCGCTGGCTTGGGCGCACGCCGACTTTCACCGAGCTGGGGGTCTTTTCGGTGATGTGGTCGGAGCACTGCTCGTACAAGTCCTCGCGCCGCCATCTGCGGATGCTGCCGAACAAGGGGCCGCGCGTGGTTGGCGGCGCGGGCGAGAACGCCGGCGCGCTCGAGGTCGGCGACGGATGGGTCGCGGTGTTCAAGATCGAAAGCCACAACCATCCCTCGTTCGTCGAACCCTACCAGGGCGCCGCGACCGGCGTGGGTGGAATCCTGCGCGACATCTTCACGATGGGCGCGCGGCCGGTCGCCAGCATGGATTCGCTCAAGTTCGGCGCGTTTGACCATCCACGCACGCGCCACCTGCTCGGCGGCGTGGTCGGCGGAATCGGCGGCTACGGCAATTGCGTCGGCGTGCCGACGGTGGCCGGCGAGGTAATGTTCGACGCGGCCTTCAACGGCAACATCCTGGTCAACGCATTCTGCCTCGGTCTCGCGCGGCGCGATGAATTGCAGAGCGCGCGCGCGCAAGGTCCCGGCAACCCGGTGATGTACGTCGGCTCGGCGACCGGGCGCGACGGAATCCATGGCGCAAGCCTGCTGGCCTCGGCCGAGTTCGACGCCAGCAGCGAAGCCAAGCGGCCAACGGTGCAGGTCGGCGATCCATTCACCGAAAAGCTGCTCATCGAGGCCTGCCTGGAAGCGATGCGCAGCGGCGCGATCGTTGCGATCCAGGACATGGGCGCCGCCGGGCTTACCTCCTCGTCGAGCGAGATGGCGGCGCGCGGCGGACTGGGAATCGAACTCGACCTCGACCGCATCCCGCTGCGCGAGGCGGGCCTGACGCCATACGAGATTCTGCTCTCGGAGTCGCAGGAGCGGATGTTGTTGGTGGCCCAGCGCGGGCGCGAGGCCGAACTCGCGGCGATCTTCGCCCGCTGGGACCTGCATGCGGTGGTGGTCGGCAAAATCACCGAGGACCAGCGCTGGCGGGTGCGATGGCGCGGGGCGCTGGTCGCCGATATTCCGGCCGGCGCGCTCGCCGACCAGGCGCCGGTCTACGACCGCCCCGCCCGCGAGCCGTCGAAGGCGCCCCCGAGGATAAGCTCCCGCCCGGCCACGGCGCCTGCGCCGCCGCCCGCCGAGGCCTTGCGCCGTCTGCTGGACAGTCCCAACGTCGGCTCCAAGCGATGGGTCTATCGCCAGTACGACTCGATGGTGCAGAGCAACACGATGGCCGGGCCGGGCGGCGATGCCGCAGTGCTGAGGATCAAAGGAACGCATCGCGGGCTGGCGCTGAAGGTCGACTCGAATCCGCGCGCCTGCGCGCTCGACCCGTACGTTGGCGCGGCGGCGTGCGTGGTCGAGGCGGCACGCAACGTGGCGTGCGCCGGCGCGCGGCCGATTGGACTCACGAACTGTCTCAACTACGGCAATCCGGAGCGTCCCGAGATCATGTGGCAGTTCATCCGCGGTGTCGAGGGTATCCGCGACGCCGCGCTGGCGCTGGAAACGCCCGTGGTCAGCGGCAACGTGAGCTTCTACAACGAGACCGAGGGCCGGGCGATTCCACCCACGCCCACGATCGCGATGCTCGGCGTGCTCGAGGACGCCGGCCGCCGCGTCACGCAGTTCTTCAAGCGTCCCGGCGACGCGATTATCCTGCTGCGCACCGCGGCCCCGGCACTGGCGGCGAGCGAATACGCGGCGCTGTTCGGATGCGGCGCCGGGGCGCTCGCCGCGCTGGACCTCAAACGCGAGCGGGCGCTAATCGAGGGGCTGGTTGCCGCGGCCGATCTAGGGTTGATAGGATCGGCGCACGACGTCGCGGAAGGCGGACTGGCGGTCGCGCTGGCGGAATGCTGCTTCAATCCCGATGGCGTCCTGGGTGCGGAAATCGACGGGATGCCGGGCGGGAGCGGGGCGGAAGTGTTTTTTGGCGAAGGCGCTTCGGCCGTGGTGTTGTCGGCCGCGGCCGGCGAGCTCGAGAAGTTGCGCGGGCTGTTCGGCGGAATCGAATTCAGCGTGATCGGGCGCGTGGCTGGCGAGCCCCGCCTGAGAGTCGCAAAGGTTATCGATGAGGACGTGCGCGAGTTGATGCAAATCCATGAGCAGGCGATCGTGCGGAGGCTTGCCGCCAATGGATGAAGTCCTGTCGCAGGATCCTTCGCGGGAGCTCTCAGTGGAGGTCTCGTCCGAAGAGTCCAAGCTCGACGGCTTTCACGACGAATGCGGCGTCTTCGGAGTGTTCGGCCATCCCGAGGCCGCCAATCTCGCCTACCTGGGACTCTACGCCTTGCAGCATCGCGGACAGGAGTCCGCGGGAATCGTCTCGTCCAACGGCAAGTCGCTGATCTCGCATCGCGGGATGGGTCTGGTCGCCGACATCTTCAACAGCGAGGTCATCAACCGCCTCGAGGGCACTGCCGCCATCGGCCACAACCGCTATTCCACTACCGGCTCGACCTCGCTCAAGAACTGCCAGCCGCTGGTGGTCGAGTACGCGGGCGGCGGATTGGCGCTCGCGCACAACGGCAATCTGGTCAACTTCGCCGAGCTGCGAGAGCGCTTGGAAGCCAACGGCGCGCTGTTCCAGTCCTCCTCGGACAGCGAGGTGATAATCCATCTGATCGCGGGCTCGCACGGAGCCACGCTGGCCGAGCGTGTGGCCGAGGCGCTGGCGCAGGTGCGCGGCGCTTACTCGCTGGTGGTGCTGGCCCAGCGCGAGATGATCGCGGTGCGCGATCCGTTCGGCTTTCGGCCGCTGGTGCTCGGCGCGCTCAACGGGGCGTCGATCGTGGCGTCGGAGACCTGCGCGCTCGACCTGGTTCGCGCCGACTACATCCGCGAGATCGAGCCGGGCGAGATGGTGGTGATAAGCGATGACGGCGTGCTCTCGCTGCACCCGTTCCCGCCCGCCGCGCCCAAGCGCTGCATCTTCGAATACGTTTACTTCGCGCGCCCCGACAGCCTGCTTTACGGCCGCAACGTCTACCAGGTGCGCAAGCTGCAGGGCCGTGCGCTCGCCCGCCAATGGCCGGCCGTCGCCGATATCGTCGTGCCAGTGCCCGACTCGGGCAACGCCGCCGCGCTCGGCTATGCCGAAGAGTCAGGCCTGCCGTTCGAGATGGGACTGGTGCGCAGCCACTACGTCGGGCGGACCTTTATCGAGCCGCGCCAGTCGATTCGCCACTTCGGGGTCAAGATAAAGTTCAACCCCGTCGCCGAACTCCTGCGCGGCAAGCGCGTGGTGCTGGTCGAGGATTCGCTGGTGCGCGGCACCACGCTGCGCAAGGTGATCCCGATGCTGCGGCAGGCGGGCGCGCGCGAGGTCCATATGCGGATTGCCGCCCCGCCGACCGCCAACTCCTGCTTTTACGGCATCGACACGCCGACCCGCGAGGAACTGCTCGCCTCCAGCCATTCGATCGAGGAAATCCGCAGCTACATCACGGCCGACTCGCTCGATTACCTTAGCTGGGAAGGCCTCTATTCATTCCTTGACGGCCCGCGCGAGGGCTTCTGCGACGCCTGCTTCACCGGCCGTTACCCGGTCGAGATTCCGGCCAACCACGGACCGCATCAGCTGCGCCTGTTCGAAGCCGCCGACGGCGCTCGCTCCGCGATCGGCCGCTGACGCGCGCCGGCATGAAAGGGGCAATCCCCGTATGCCCCAGCGCGCGCGGCCCACGCGCCGCCGCGTGCTTGTCGCGGCGCCTATTTTTCCCCACATCCGTGGATCGGGGAACCGTGGCCCGCCGCCCGAAATTACACTAGACTGACCCCGATCGGAGTTTACGGCTGCCCGGCTCGGACCTCCGAACCGCCGGCCGGGATCGCGCTATACTTAGTCGAGAGCCGAAGTGGCGACCCACAGCCAGGGGGCGCAGAGGAGAATCACAACGATGGATCGCAAGGCGCTTAGCGGAGCGGTGTTGGCGGCGGCGGTCGGTGCGATCTTCCTGACCACGCCGGCCTTCGCGCAAAGCTCCTCGGGAAATTCCGCGAGCCAGGGCACCGTGAAGTGCGTCGGCGGCAACAGTTGCAAGGGCCAGAGCTCGTGCAAGTCCGCAAGCAACAGTTGCATGGGCCAGAATTCGTGCAAGGGCAAGGGCTGGGTGACGACCACTTCGGGGAAGGCCTGCACCGACAAGGGGGGCAAGCCGGAAAAGGCTCCGACGAAGGAGATGTAGGCCGCGCGCCTGCACTGGCAAGCAAGACGGGAGCGTGCGCGGGACCGCTGGCCGGCCCGCGCCGCATCCATCGCTGATAGGTACGGCTTTGCGATGAATCGGCCGGACTTTGCCCCGCTTGGATTCGGCGTCGGACTGCGCCGGCCGCACTACGCGCGCGTTCTCGAACGGCAGCCCCCGCACGAGCGTCCCAGGGTGGACTGGTTCGAGGTCATTGCGGAAAACTTCATGGTCGAGGGCGGGCGCCCGCTGCAAGTGCTCGAGGGCGTGCGCGCGCAGTATCCGGTCGTGATGCACGGCGTGTCGCTGTCGATCGGTTCGAGCGACCCGCTCAACCGCGCCTACCTTGCCGCGCTGCGCACGCTCGCGCGCCGCTTCGCGCCGGCATGGCTCTCCGACCATCTGTGCTGGACCAGCGTGGGCGGCCGCAATTTGCATGACCTGCTGCCGCTGCCTTACACCGAGGAGACAGTGCGCCACGTCGCCGGGCGCATCCGCCAGGTGCAGGACATCCTCGAGCGCACGGTACTGATCGAAAACGTCTCCAGTTACATGGCGTTTCGCGCTTCGCGGCTTACCGAGTGGGAATTCCTGAGCGCCGTGGCCGAAGAGGCCGATTGCGCGATCCTGCTCGACCTCAACAACATCTTCGTGAGCGCCTTTAACCATCGCTTCGACCCGCTGCGCTACATCGATTCCGTGCCTGCCGCCCGCGTGGTCCAGTTCCATCTCGCCGGCCATAGCGACCATGGCAGCTATCTGCTTGACACGCACGACCATCCGATCCGCCCCGAGGTATGGGCGCTTTACGAGCACGCGGTGCGGCGTTGCAGCCGTGTCCCGACGCTCATCGAATGGGATGACAATATTCCGCCGTTCGAGGTGCTGGCCGCCGCCGCCGCCGAGGCACGCCGGCGATGCGAATCCGCGCTGGGCGGCGCGGGGGGGCCAGTCTTTTCGCTTAACGGGTGATTATCCTGTGAAGACGTGAGCGCCGCCGCCAGCATACGGATCGAGGCCATCAATAGTCCGCAGGCGTTCGAGGAATTTGCCCGCCTGCCCTATCAGGTCTACGCCGATCGCGAGGCGTGGTGGCCGCCCGACATCCGCAACGAAGTGGACCTGCTTTCCGGCCGCACCCTGACCGCGCCCTATCTCGACCTGCAGCCGTTTTGCGCCTGGAGCGGCGTCCGTCTGGTGGCGCGCGTGAGCGCCGTGATCAACCGCCGCTACATCAGCCATTGGGGCCAGCAACTCGGCCAGCTAATCCACTTCGAGGCGGCCGCCGGCGAGGATGCCGCGGTGGGTGCGATGCTGACGCGCGCGATGGAATGGCTCGCGCGCGGCAAGATGGAATCGGTGCGCAGCGGGTTCGCCGCCTTTCTCGATTATCCCTACGCGATCGATAACTACGGCAGCCTGCCGTCGTTCCTGCTGCGCGGCAATCCCGAGTACTACCATCGCTATCTCAAGGACGCCGGCTTCGAGACCGAAAAGGGCCAGATCGACTATACCGCCGCGCTGACGCCCGAGGCGCTGGCGCGCTATGCGCGGATGGTCGAGGCGGCGCGCGCCGGCGGGGTCGCCGTGATGAGCTGGCGCGAATACGGCTTCCTGGCCGCGGTCGACGCATGGACCGAGGTCACCAACGCGGCCTTCGTCCGGCATTGGGGATGGAATCCGATAACCCGCGACGAAGTTCGTCCGATGATGGGTCCGCTGCACGGCACTGCGGTCGGCGATCTTTCAATGGTCGCGGTGGCCCGCCGCGAGGTTGTCGGCGTGGTCTTTTCGGTTCCCGACTTAAGCCCGGCGCTCGCGCAGGTCCGCCCCGGCGTCAAGCTGCATCCCGAGCGCGGCGGCGGCACGCGCGGCGCGCTCATCAACATCGGTGTGCTCGAGCGTGCGCGCGGCAGGGGGGTGGCGCTGGCGATGGCGGCGCGCTCGTTCATGACCATGGCGCGCAACCGGATGCGCTACGCCGGATATACGCTGGTGCTCGACGACAACTGGCCCTCGCGGCGCACCGCGATGGCGCTGGGGGCGCGGGCGACCGGAAACTTCGTCACCTACCGGCGTGCGCTGTAGCCGGCGACGCCCGCCGCTGGATTCGCTGATCGCGGCCGATCTCGGCGATGTGGACTGCGGCTGCGGGGTCCCGTCGCCGGGCGTTGATGGCATGGGCGTGCGGCGTTGGAAGGTCCTATCGCATCGGTAGGCGCGCCGGCGCGGGTTGCGTGTAGCGCTATCTTCGGCGCGCGTGGCACGTCTGATGCCGTTTCCCGCCAGTTTGTTTCGGAAAACACCTTGAAGGGTGGGATTGGCGGGTGTTAGTGTAAGCTCTTGCTCCTTGCTCCCGCCTGGGGGCTGGAATCCACAAGGAGGTCGCCACGTGCGGCGCTACGAAACCGTTTTTATCCTTCGCTCCGATCTGGGCGAAGCACAGGTCAAAGACAGCATCAAACGCTTCGAGGGGCTCGTCGCGGCCGGTGGCGGCGAGATGCTCGAGACTGACGAGTGGGGCTTTCGCGAGCTTGCCTATCGGATCCACAACGAACGGCGGGGCTATTACGTTCGTCTCGACTACGCCGCCAGCGGCCCCGTGATGAACGAGGTCGAGCGCAACCTCAAACTCTCCGATAGCGTGCTGCGCTACCTCTCGGTGCTGGTCGATCCCGAGGTCGATACCGCCAAGGTGCGCGCCGAAATCGAGGCTCGGCTCCATCGCGCGGCGGAAGCAAAGGCCGCCGCCGAAGCCCGCATGGCGGCAGCCGCCGCCACTGCCGCGCCGCCCCTCGCGGAGGCGCGCCCGGATGCCCCGTTGGCGGATCTCTCCCCCGAGGAAGCGGCGGGTGAGGCTGAAGTAGCGCAAAGGGCGGTATCCGAGCAGTCGCAGGAAGCCGCTCCGGGCCCGGAAACAGAGACGAATCCCACGGGTGAGCCGGAACAGAATTGAACTGGTCGGCAGGGTGGTTGCTCCGCCCGAGGTGCGGACCACGCCCACCGGGACGCCGGTTATAAGGATCGAGGTGGACTGCGGCGAGGGGCGCGAGGTTTTAAGGCTGGGAGTCGTGATGGCCGGTGCGGCCGCGCGCGAACTTGGCATGCGAATCAGCGCCGGAGCGACGGTAAAAGTGACGGGGGCGTTGCGCGCGGTGGGTCGGCGCGCGTTGGCTGGCGGAGTCGAGGTATTGGCGAGCGAGATTAGCGAAGTCCCGGCGGATGCGGGTCCGTAGGGACCGCCGAAGATTTTGCCGCGCGGGATTTCGCCGAGATTTCGCGATGATGACGAAGCAATCAGGCGGTTGCGCCGCTTATCTCGGAACGATCAGACGCAGGATTTGACAGGACAAAAATGGCCGACGAAGAAAGGATGGAACAGGGCCCCGGACACGGTGGCCACGAGCATAGCCGCGGCCCGCGCTCCGGAGGCCCGCGCTCGGATTCCGAACGCCCCGGTGAAGGGCGCGGAGGCGAGCGGGGCGGGATGCGCCGGCGGCCCGGCGGTGGCCGGCGTAAAGTCTGCCGGTTCTGCGCCGACAAGGCGCTCAAGGTCGATTACAAGGATGTCCGCACCTTGCAGAACTTCATCACCGAGGGCGGTAAGATCGTACCCAGTCGCACTTCGGGCAACTGCGCACGCCATCAGCGCCAGCTCGCGGTCGCGATAAAGCGCGCGCGGGTGATCGCGCTGTTGCCTTTTTCGACACTGGGGTAACGGGCGGGCGGTGAGACGCGGTAGAGCAATCGCTGGGCTGCTAGTGGGTGGGGTGCGCGCGGCGTTCCTGTCGGCGGCGTTCTATCTGGCCGCAGCGGTAGTGCCGCTGGTTGGAGCCGTGGCCTCGCTGTTCGCGCCAGCGCCGATCCTGGTCTTCGCGGTGGGGTTTGCGAGGGCGCGATGGCGCGCCGCAGCGGCCATCGTGGTGGCAGCCGCAGCGGTCATGGTGCTCGGCGGATGGGTCGCCGCGCTCGGCTACCTGGTAACCTTCGGGCTCGCCGCGGCCGTGATGTGCGACATGCTCGAGCGGCGCAAGCCCTTCGAGACTATCGTGCTGGTGACCGCGATGGTGGTACTGGCGGCCAGCGTGATTACGGCCTTTGCGATGGCTGGTTCGGTCGAAGCGCTGACCAAGGCCGTCCACGACGCACTGGCATCCGGGACGGCGCGCGGGCAT
>JAKAVN010000076.1 GCA_021827495.1 Deltaproteobacteria bacterium
CCCGCCTCCGCCTGCTTAAGGATCCCGATGATCTGCTCCTCGTTGTATTGGCTCCGTCGCATGCTCTCCTCCTTAGCATCGCAGAACCCTACATTTCTGCCGGACCACTTTCCGGGGGGCAGGTCACGGTCTCTGGCGCTCGCTGGACGGTGGAGCAACTTGGAGCCACTATCCAGGCACCACGAATTTCTCCGCCTGCACCTATCTTTTTGGTCCGTGCCCCGCTGAGGATGTCGTTATCGATCCGGCAAACCCGAACCAGGTATATGTAGCCGTTGCTTTTTCCGGTGTCTGGCGGTCGCAGGACTCCGGGAATACATGGACGCAAATGGTCCTGCCCGGGCTTCCGGGAACGCCTGGCCGCGAGAGCATCGCCGTAGGTCCGCACGCCTCGGGAGCGCCATCGAATTGCACGAACGGGCCGTGTGGGATCGTCTACACGATGATTGGAGCGACGGACTCGACGCCTTCGAGATTTCCCGGTCAGTATTCCGGCTTTTATATGTCCACAGACGGAGGCGGCACTTGGACACAGGAGTCCGTGCCCTCTCAGGTGCTCCCGTTAGGGAATGGTTCGGTGACCATCGATGGCACATCATCGTCGAATGTCTCACAGGCGTATTACGACCAGGCCTTGGCAGTGTCTCCGACCAATCCCAATGATGTCTTCTTCGGGGGGCTTGGCCTGTACGAGTCGACCTCGAACGGTGCCACAAATACGTGGACCTTCCTGCCGACGAAGGTCTACGGAAATCTGCATGCACAGACTACGCATGCCGACCAGCACGCGCTTGTCTTTGAACCCACTCCTAACACCGGGATCCTCCTTGTAGGCAACGACGGCGGCCTTTATACATGGAACGCGACAGGGGGTTTCGGTGAGCGAAACGACACTATTAACGCTGGTCAGGTGCAGAGCGTCGGAATTCACCCGTCCAACGCCAACCGGTCTATAGTTGGCTTTCAGGACAACGGCACCCAAAGTAATGCGGGCAGTCTTTCGTGGAGCGTAACGGACGTCAATTTCCCCGACGGAGGTTGGACTCGTTACTCCTTCGGCAATCCGGCGTACGCGTTTCATACCTCCACCAATGCGCCCACTACAAGTCAACCCAATCCGGTTCCTTTTGTCGCGTATTCTTCCGACTACGGAGTATCGTGGCAGGACACCCAACCTCCGTTGCCGTCGAACGAACAGACAACATTCTATCCGCCTCTATCGGTCGATACGGATCCGGCTCACGTGCGCAGGGTTTTCCTGGCCGCGCGCCACATATATGATCTGACCTTTCCGAGTGGGACGCCTGTGTGGCAGCAACAGGAGACTACCGACCTGACCGGCGGATGTACAGCGGCGGGTTGCGCGATCGAGGATGTCGAGTTTTCATCGGTGAACCCGGCGGTCGCCTGGACCATATCCACGCCGGGCGGCACACCTGAACCAACTACTAACCAGACTTTCAGGGTCTTTCAAACTAACTCTGCCAATTTGAACTCTGGCGCGGTATGGAGCGACGTCACTGCCGATCTCCCCGCCAGTACTCTGCCGACAGGGATAACTCCGGATCCGTTAAACAGTTCTTCTGCCTACGTAACGGCGTTCGCGCCGGTCGATCAACCCGCTGTCAACCCGACCATATACAAGACGACGAGCGGTATACAAGACGACGAGCGGTGGTGGCACGACACATTGGACGCCCATATCCGGGCCCACGCTCAACGGCCAGCTATTGTCGGTTCTCCGGTTGATAGTGGACGCCTCCGACCCTACCGACAACAGCTTACTTGCCGCGACCGACGCCGGCCTTTATCGCAGTCTTGACGGCGGGCAGACCTGGTCGAATTTCGATATGGGTATAGTGCCGCCGATACCAGTGTTCGACCTTGCCCAGAATTTGCAATACGAAATCTTAGTCGGCACTCATGGCGCAGGGGCCTACCGCCTGCCGCCGCCCGTGATTTTCCGTGGGACGGGGGCTGTGTCGGAATCCTGTGAGACCGGCACCGGTACATGCAACGCTGCCGTAAACGACCCCACGACTTCAGAGAACGGCGATACCATCGTCGCCTTTGTGTTCGCTGGAGCAAAATGCCACGCCATCGGCGACTTACAGTTTACTGCGCCGTGGCAACTCATATCCGGCACAAGCTTCGACACATCCTACGATGTGGGATGCAGTACCGATGGAACCAGCGCATGGGTACTAACGCGGCCGGTCAATTATGGCACTCCATTGCCCGCCGGTGGCGCCGAGGGTTTCAACCTCGCCAACCCCTGCATTACAATCCAAGGACAGCAATACTGCGACGAAACCTTCAGTTCGACCATAGCGTATAGCGGCGCCACCGGAGGGACACTTTATGGTTTCGATTCTGCATACAAGGGCAGTCAGGGTACCAGCTTCACGGCGCCTAGTTTTAATTTTGGCCAGCACGACGGGGTTGCGGTGCAGTGGTTCTTGGACATGTCCCTGTCGAGCAGCGAACCGTACGAGGATACATACGGGTCGTGGATTGCCTGGACCCCGCCATCAGACCCTACCCTTGTGGTACGCCAAGGGGGGCATATTCCCGCCTACACTCCGCAGATGCTAACAGACGTTCCATTGCCGAGTGCCAAGACGTATGGTTCGTGGACCGCGAAGGCGTACTCGGCCGTACCGGCGCCTGGCGATCCCACGCCGCCGCCGGCAACAGGTGTCGGGTTTGCCTGGACGGTCAGAATTCCGCCCGGCAACTAATGCATTAAGGGCGAATCACGGGACCGCCGCGGTTCAGACGTCGAATTGAGGAGGCTCGGCGCCGGGCGGCGGCGGAGCGCCGGGAGCGCCGGGCACTTCCGGCGTGCCGCCCGGTTCGCATCGTAGCAGCACCATCCCGCCCGAGCCGTCGGGCTCGGTTGGATGGCTTAGCAGCACGGCGCTGAACTGCGCGCGCACCGAGGGCGGCAACCGCAGGAATTCCTCGCGCCACGCGATCAGGTAGTCGGGCCGCGGCCCGCTCCAGATCGATACCACCGGCAAATTGCGTCCGCTGTAAAAGGCGACCTCATAGTTGAGCGCTCCCATGTAGCCGACACTATGCGTTCCCACGAGGTTCATCGCCGCCTGCGTGAACGGCTTAAGCGTGAGCGCGTTGGCCAACGCCGGCCCCACGAACAGATTGGCGGCGAGCGCGAGACAGGCCATCCCGCCGGTCACCACCAGGCACAGGCGCTCGGCGCTTTGGCGGCGGCGCGCGGCGAGCACACCGATGGCGATCATGGCGGCTCCCAGCGCCATCCCGATGAATGGATGGGCCGCCGCCGCAAGCACGAGCTGCGGGACAAAATCGTAATCGGCGATGACGAAAGTCCTCAGCACCAGTTCCAGCGCATGGGGCGCAAAGGCGAGCAACCCCAAACCGAGCAAGGCGTCGAAGCCGGCCAGGACAAAGACCACGGCGGCAAGCTGCGAGAGCCAGCGGATCCAGTTTCCCGAAACGTCCAGGATACGCGCGGCGGCCTCGACGTAAATCGCCAGCAGCGTGGCGAGCGCGGGGTAGAGCGCGAGCAGGTAAACGCCACGCTTGCTCTGCGGCAGGTTGTAGAAGACCAGCACCACGACAAACCAGACCATCAGGTAGGAAAGGCGCCGATCGATCCGGCGCGGGCGGCGCGCGGCCTGCACCAAGACAATCAGCAGCAGCGGCGACCACGGCATAAAGCCGGCCAGCAGCGCTCCCTCCATGTAATAGAACGGATGGGCGTGGCCCTCGTGGAAGGCGCTGGCGTGCACGAAGCGGAAGAGGTTCTCGGCCAGGAGCTGCTTGTGCACGAAGGCCATCCCGCCCGCCATCGTCGCCGCCAGGTACCATCCCCCGGCCAGCAGCACGACCAGCGCCGCGCCGCGTCCCAGGCGCAGCTCGCGCAGCAGTTCCCATCGGCCTTCGATCGCGATCCACACCAGCGCAACCAGCGCCGGAAGAAGCAGCCCCACCGGACCCTTGCTCAGCACCGCCATCGCGATCGCGAAATACAGGGTCATCCGCCGCGCCGTCAGCCCCTCGGCGATCAGGATGAACTCGAAGAGCGCGACCTCCATGAAAAAGGTAAGTGCCATGTCGACGCGTGCGCCGCTTCCGGCCTGCAGGTATTGGACGGTGGTGCCCAGGATGAGCGCGCTGAGGAGCGCGATGCGGTCGTCGAACAGGCGACGCACGTAAAGGTATGCCGCCAGCATCCCGCCGATGGCGAACAGCGCCGAGGGCATTCGCACCGTCCATTCGCTGACCCCACCCACGAGCATCGAAATGATCGCCGCCAGCCAGTGCATCAGAAGCGGCTTCGAAGGAATCTCGATTCCCACGCGCAACGGCAGGATGAAGCCGCCGCCGTGCAGCATATTGAAGACGGTGACCGCCTCGCGCGCCTCGCCCTTGGTGTAAAGCGGGTAGCCGCCAAGGTTGACCAAGAAGAGCGCCGCGCCGAGCAGGGTAAGGAGAACAATCGCCAATGGCGGCTCGGCGAGATCGCTAAACCACGCCAAGCCGCGCGCTCCGGAGCCGCCGGCGCTGCTTGGCGGCGCGGACGGTGGCTCAGGGGCGAGCGCGGGCTCAATGGCGGCGGGCGCGGCGTTTTCCATCGCAGTCAGGATACAGAACCCTCCGGCCGGAAGCATCGCGCCCGCATGGCGATGACGCGCGGGCGGCGCGCGCGGGGACGCGCGCCGCTCAGTACTGCTTTTCGACCTTCACGCGGGCGCGGTCGTCGTAGCAGTAGAGCGCCGCGCCTTCCTCATCGCGCGTGCGCTTGTGCGAGCCGTCGCAAAAGGGCTTGTTCTTGGACAGGCCGCAAGCGCAAATCCACACCGGCAACTCGGTGCCCTCGGGAATCTCGTACGGAGTATTGCGTTCGTGTTCCACCAGTCGGGCCATCGCAATTTCCTCGATTTTGCCCGGCGCGGCATGCCGCTGCGCGCCGTGATTTCTGAGCCACTAAAGACCAGCCTGAATTGTTAGTCAAACCGCGGACCGGGCGGAGACCAAGCCGCGCAAACCAGGGATGAACGCGAGTGCTGGCGCGCCGGCGCGGCGAACGCCGGTCAGTTCATGGGATGATGGATCGCCTCGGCCGCTGCGGCGGCGATGGCCGGCACGCGGCGTACGCCTTCGGGGCCAAGCACCAGCAGCAACACGCCGGAGATCGATACCAGTATGCCGATAAGATCGCGCCGGGTTGCTCGTTCGCCCAGGAAGACCATCGCGCAGAGGATTGACAGCAACGGAATGCCCGGGACAACCAAGGCGGTTGTCCATGCCAGCGACAGCCGGTTGATCGCCGCGTACCAGGTCAGCGAGGCAAGGAAATAGCAGATCACGCCGGTTGCGACGATGGTCGCGAGCGCGACCGGGTTGGCCAGTTGCATAATCGCGTGCGGATTGATCGTTGCCAGCGCCAGCACGAGCGCCACTGCGGCGTAGCCGTAGCGCGCGCCGGTCATGCAGACCGGCGACAGCGGCGGCATCACCGGCAGCGACAGGATATGCGAGAACTGCCAGAACAGCGGCGTGGCCGCGACCAGCATCACCGCCCACGCCGGCGAATAGGCGCCGCTACCGCCGCTGACCGCCGAGACGATGCCAGTGATGATGATGCCGGTCGCGGCGAGCTGGCGGAGCGTGGGGCGCTCGCCGGCGAAGAGCGTCGCCAGCAGCAGCGAGTAGACCGGCTCGCTTTGGAGCAACAGGGTTCCGGCCACCGCGTCGATCCGGCGCAGGCCGAAGATCAGCGTGAGCGTCGTCACCACTGTCCCGATTATCGAGAGCAGCAGCAGCCGCATCCGGTAACGCCGGTCGACGAGCGCGCCCAGTTCGCCGCGCGCATACACGACCGGAAGGACGCATAGCGTCGCCACCACCGCGCACCCCGCCGCGAAAAGCATCGGGTCCAGGCGTACCGCGCCGTAGCGCATCAGGGCCGGCTGGGCGGCGGCCGTGATTGTGCAGAACGCCGCCATTGTGATCCCGAGCCCGCGGCCGCTCAGCCAGGCGAGGGGCGGCTTTGAAGCGACAGTCTCCGCGCCCGTCTGCCTATGCATCGTAGGACGACCGCGCGAGGGCCCGGCGCGCGCGCTCAACCACGTGCGAGGAAGACGGCGATCACGAATGCCGCCACCAGCAGCCGGTAGATCGCGAACGGAACGTAGTTGTGCGTCCGCACGTAACGGATGACGAAGGCGATCGCGATGAGGCCGAAGACTGCGGCCGAGATGAAGCCAAGGCCGACCGGCCAGTCAAGCCCTTCGCGCAACAGCTTGCGTGCCTCGACCAATCCAGCGCCGGCGATTATCGGCGTCGCCATCAGGAAGGAGAAGTTGGCCGAGTCCTCTCGCTCTACCCGAATCGCCCGCGCCATCGTGATCGTGGCTCCGGAGCGCGACACTCCGGGTATGATCGCAAGGGCCTGGCTGAGCCCAATCACGAGCGCGTCCCAGTAAGTCATTTCGCTCATGGTTCGCCTCTGCGGCGAGCGCACGTCGAACAGCCATAGCAGGATCGCCAAGACTGCCATCGCCATCGCGATCAGGAGCGGTGAGCGAAAAATTGTCTCGGCCTGCTTCTCGAAGGCGAGGCCGATTACCGCTCCTGGGACCGAGGCCGTGACGAGCAGCAGGAGAAGACGGCGGCTGGCGGGTTCGCCGCTACCGATCGACTGCGCCATCGCGACCCAGTCCTTCCGGTAATAGATGAGGAGCGCCAAGAGCGTGCCCAAGTGCAAGGCGACGTCGAAAGCGAGGCCCGGGTCCTTCCATCCAAACAGCCAAGGCACCAGAACCAGATGGGCGGAACTGGAAATCGGGAGAAACTCAGCCAGCCCCTGCACAGCACCCAGGATTATCGCCTGAAGATGAGAAATCATTATTTTTCAGATACTTAGCCTATTTCAGGCCTGTGCCGCACAAGATTCTGATGCGCTCATAGGCCGTGTTATAGAGGCTGGGCACACTTGGCAAAGACCCGAAACCTGCATAGGATGCTTAGGGTGAGTCTTGGAACCAAAGCAGGAGCGACGGCATCGATTCCTCGTGGCAGCAACAGCAATGTTGTCTCCTTGCGAGAAGCCAGTATTGTGATCGACGGGAGTGCCAGAGCGGGTGACGGCGACCTGCCGCACCTGGACGCTCCGCGCCGCTTTCCGATTGTCTCGAGCCCGCCGCGCTTGCCGCTGATGATTCCCGATGAGATCCTTGATTATTACGGATGGGTCTTCTGCCAAGGTGGCTTTCTCAACCTGCAGATGACTTTCGAGCAATTTCTTACCGTGGTGGCTGCCGTCAGCCCCACTGGCCTCTGTCCGGAATATGACGAGAGCGACGGGGTCCATACCAGCGACTGAACTGGCGACCCGCCTCGCCCTCGAGTCTCCCCTCATTGCATCCATTTACGCGGCCCGCACCGTAGGCGATGCCCTATTGGGCAGAGCTGGCCTTGCTCGGGGCGTTCTTAAGCAGGGTGTTGGCGACCCAGATGCTCTGGAACGGGCTGAGGTCGGTGGGTGAGCCCAAGCCGTTATCCTTGGCAATCTGCCGCCAGTTGTCCTCGTTGCCGGTCACGCGCTTGGCCAACGCCTTGAGGTCCTCGTTAGGCAGGAGGGTGAAATTGACCCCGCCGGAGGCGGGGGTGCTGGACGGTGGAGGATATTTGGCCGCCAACTCGTCGATTTCGCCAAACAGAGCGAAGCGTTTGCTGGCCTTGTAGTCGGCAATCTGGCTATCGGGAACGCCCTCGGTATGGACGTTGACCACGACTTTGCTCTTCTGGCTTCCCTCGGGGACGACCTGGATCTCGTAGCGATAGCGCGGCCGCACTCCGATCATGTTCTGCATGAACCCGACCTTGGTGTCGGCGTTACGCCATAGCGTAATCAGGGAGTTGTCGGGTCCGACCTCGTACAGGATGCCGTCGCCGCGCAGCGCGTCTTGGGTCAGGAGGTAGGTGTCATGCGCGGGGAAGTTGACCTCGTGCTCCTCGCCCAAGGCGGCGTCGGCGGTGTTCCAATGCTCGCTGGCGCCCCATAGTCCGACATAACATCCCGCCAGCAGGGACATCACGCCCACCGTCATCCACAGTGCCCACTTCGCGGCAGCCGAACCATGCATAGCCATTGTGACAGCCTGACGGGCGCGGCAAGCGCCGCCGCGTCAACCCAATAGACAACCATGAGCCTTTGCCCTGCGCAAGACGGAACGCACGCGCGGGTTCATATGTGCCGCCGGCTTGTGTTACAAAATTGTAGCGGATGCGCCCCGCGACCCATCGAAAGGCTTTTACCGCGCCGCTACCCAACGCTAAGATTCATCGCCCATGACGGAATCCATAACATGACGGAATCCATAAATAGAGGACTGCCGCGTTACGTGCTCGCGGTGGTAGGCGCGGCCACAGCAGGCGCTGAAATCGCTCGCATCCTGGCCGAACGCGGGGCCCAAGTGGTCGTCATCGAACAGAACCCCCGTCCCTACGGCAAGATCGAGGACGGGCTGCCGCGATGGCACGTCAAGCAGCGCAGGGACGAGTACGAGGAGATAAACCGCCGCCTCGACCATCCCAACATCGACTTCGTCCCGCTGACCCGGATGGGAGCCGACATCACCTATGACGACCTGCGCCGGGGCTGGGGCCTTAACGCAATCGTGCTCGCGCACGGCGCCTGGCGCGACCGTCCGCTTGCGGTCGAAGGCGCTGGCGAGTTTATCGGTCGCGGCTTGGTCTATCAGAACCGGCTCATCTACTGGTTCAACCATTACCCCGAGAAGGCCTACAACGGGCCGCGCTACGACCTTCCGCCCGGCGCCATCGTGATAGGCGGCGGCTTGGCCTCGATCGACGTGGTCAAGGTCCTCCAGATCGAGACTACGCTCAAGGCGCTGGCCGCCCGCGGCATCGAGGAGGACATGCTGCGCCTGGAGCGCGAAGGTCTCGAGCCGGTGCTCCAGGCCCGCGGCCTCAAGTATGCCGACCTCGGCGTCGCGCCGTGCAAACTCTTCTATCGCCGGCGCGCACTCGACATGCCGCTCTCCGACATCGCCGCCGACGCGCCGCCCAAGCGGGCGGAGGCGATGCGCGCGGCGCGCGCCAAGATCCTGGAGAAAGCGCAACGCAAGTACCTCTTCGAGTTCGAGCCGCAGCGCGTCCCGACCGGGCTCATCGTCGAGGGCGGCCGGATGGTGGGCGTGCAGATGAGCCATACCGAGGTCGCCGACGGCCAGGTGCGGACTCTTCCCGACTCCGCGTCGCCGGTGCGCGCCGAACTCACCGTAAGCTCCATCGGCAGCATCCCCGAGCTAATCCCCGGCATCCCGGCCAAGGGCGAGGTCTACGCTTATATCGACGCCACGGTCGGCCTGCTCGACGATGGACCGACGGCCGTGTATGCGGCGGGCAACGTGCTCACCGGCAAGGGCAATATCAAGGACTCGCTCGAGAGCGGAACTTTCGTCGGCATCCACATTGCCGAGAGCTACCTGGGCCTCAACGGCGGCGAAGTCTCGTTGGCCGCGGGCGCGCGCCAGGAGGCTAAGCAGCAGGGCGCGCGGATCGCCGCTGCGATGAACTCGCGCCCGGTGCTCGCGCCGGAGCGGGTGGACGAAGTGATGCGGCGGGTACGCGAGCGCCAGCGCGCGGTCGGCTACGAAGGCAACTACCGGGCGTGGATCGCGCGCGTCACCCCGCCGGATTTGCACTAATCCATTGACCAGGACGCCACAGCGGAAAAATAATGGACGCGCTTAAGCAGACCGATCCTGAAATTTACGATCTGATCCGCGCCGAGGAGCGCTACGAGATCGAATCCGTGCGCCTCATCCCCTCGGAAAACTACGTCTCGCGCGCCGTGCTCGAAGCGACCGGCTCGATCCTCACCAACAAGTATTCCGAGGGCTACTCGGGGCGGCGCTACTACGAGGGCCAGCGCTACATCGACCAGATCGAAACCATCGTCGCCGCACGCGCCCGCGCGCTGTTCGGCGCCGCGCACGCCAACGTCCAGCCCTACTCGGGCTCGCCCGCGAATCTCGCGGTCTACCTCGCCCTGCTCAAGCCGGGCGATACGCTGATGGGCCTGGCACTGCCGCATGGCGGCCATCTGACCCACGGATGGGCCGTCAGCGCGACCGGAATTTTCTGGCGCGCGGTGCATTACCAGGTCGATCGCGAGAGCCAGCGAATCGACTACGACGCCGTGCGCGACCTGGCGAAAAAGGAACGGCCGAAGATTATCGTCACCGGCGCGACCGCTTATCCGCGCCAGTTCGACTTCAAAATTTTCGGCGAGATCGCCAGGGAGGTCGGCGCGTTTATGCTCGCCGACATCTCGCATATCGCCGGACTGATCGTCGCCGGCGCGCATCCCGACGCCGTGCCGTACTCCGACGTCGTCACCACCACCACGCACAAGACCCTGCGCGGCCCGCGCGGCGCGATGATCCTGTGCCGCAACGAGGTCGCCGAGAAAATCGACAAGGCGGTTTTTCCCGGGTTGCAAGGCGGGCCGCATAACCATACCACCGCCGCGATCGGGGTGGCGCTGAAAGAGGCCGCGACGCCCGCCTTCAAGGAGTACGGCCATCAGATCGTGCGCAACGCCAAGGCGATGGCCGAGGAACTGCTAGCGCACGGCTTCAACCTGGTCTCGGGCGGCACCGACAACCATCTCATCCTGATCGACCTCACCAACAAAAAAGTGATCGGCAAGAAGGCGGCGCAGGCGCTCGACCGCGCCGGAATCGTCTGCAACTACAACACCGTGCCGTACGATCCGCGCAAGCCCTTCAGCCCCAGCGGCGTGCGCTTGGGCACGCCGGCCGTGACCTCGCGCGGGATGGGAGTTGGCGAGATGCGCCAGATCGCGCGATGGATCGACGAGGCGGTCGCGCACGCCGACGACGAGGCCGCGCTGGCGCGCATCAAGGGCGAGGTCGGCGAGATGTGCCGCCGCTTCCCCGCGCCGGGCATCACGGCGTGATTCGAAGCTTGCCCGCTTCCGGCCGGTATTGGCCGTTTTGCCGCTTATGGAAGCTACGAGAGCGAATGCCCGGCACTGTCGGCAATGATGAGGGTGGGAGTTCCAGATCGTGGCGACGCGAGCTTGACTGAGCCCTCGCCTGCCTCTTCGAGCAAGCCCAACGAGACGGTACCGTCAGGTGCGAGGCGAAACTCCGCACGCACTTTACCGCTTCTGTCCGCGACTTCTATGCCGGCGGAGCCGTCGTCCAGAATTCCCACGCCTACTCTGCCGCGCTGATTTTCGGTAAGGCGAAGAAATGGATTTTGGCCTTCAATCGTTAGGAGAATTGCACGGGTGCCACCGTCGAGTTGCAGTACGATCGGTGCTCCCTGCGAGCCTGCGCTTAGCCGGACTCGCGGGTTGGTCTCCTCGTCTCCAATGAGAAACGTCGGCTCTCCAGATACGAAACCTAGAGTTGCGCGTGGTTTGCCCTGATCATCCACCAGCGTAAACTTTCGTGCCCTGAGATGCAGACCGTCATTGGTAATTCGACGAGGAGACCAAATATTCCAAGTGACGCTTCCAACGAGACCGGCGACGAAACCAATAGGGATGGCCAGTGGATCTGGTGTGTACACTAGGGCGACCCTCCTGGGCATCGTGCCATATGACTTGTTCGCGATTTTGCCTTTTTAGCGCAGGTCAGAGATCGATCTGGAAATCACCAATCTCACGGATTGGGCGGCCGATCAATTTCTTCAACGCCTCGTATAGGATTGATATCACCTTTTGATCATCGACCCAGATCTGCCCAGACGATTTTAATCCGCGGTACGACATCAAAAGCTCAAGCCTGCGGGGACCTATGAAGTCTCTCTCGACCAACTCGACGTCTTCGAGGATTCCGTCCTCGGGTCCCGGGAAGGTGTCTCCAGGACCATATGCGCCTGCCCACATCGGAGGCCAACTCGAAACCCCCTTGTACTTCACTTTAGGATGATTTCGGAGTTGGGCTTTGACGTGACCCTCACCAATAACGAGCTCTTTCATAGCTGCTTGCCGCTCCGTTCGGCCGTTAGACCACGCGTGCTTCGTGGACCGAATCATATCACACGGTCATGTTTAAGAGGCTGCGCAGCTTAGACTGAGGTCCGGCTTGACGGCGTGGCCCGCCACGCCGATAAACGAGTATGGCGAAAATAAAAATCGAACGGATGCTGAACCTCGGCGCCGCCTATACGCCCGAGATGGGTGCTGGCGGCAAACCCGAGCCGGCCTGGTCGGCGCTGGGCGAGCAGGTGCGCGAGGCCGCCTCACTCGGCTACGACACGGTGGTCGCGGTCGAGACCCAGCACGACCCGTTCCTGATGCTCGCGGTCGCCGCGCAGGAGCCCTCCACAGTCGAACTCGCAACCGGGATCGCGCTCGCGTTCACCAAGAGCCCGGTTGCGGCCGCGTACCTCGCATGGGACCTGCAGCGGATGAGCGGCGGGCGGCTCGTGCTGGGGCTGGGCTCGCAGGTCAAGGGCCATATCACGCGGCGCTTCGGGATGCCGTTCACCAAGCCGGCGCAGCGGATGAAGGATTACGTGGGCGCGATGCGCGCGTGCTGGAACACCTGGCAAACCGGCGCGCCGCTGGATTTTCAAAGCGAGCATTACAAGCTCTCGCTGATGACGCCGAACTTCGCGCCGCCGCCGCTGAAGCATCCGCACATTCCGGTGCTGATCGCCGCGGTGCAGGAGCACATGCTGCAAGCCGCGGGCGAAGTGTGCGACGGCGTCCGCCTGCACGGGATCTGCACGCGCCGCTATCTCGACGAGATCGCGTTCCCCAACCTGCGCAAGGGCTTCGCAAAGTCGGAGCGGCCGGCCGCTGAATGGGAGGGCTTCCAGATTGCGGGCGGCGGCTTTCTATGCGTCGCGCCCGACAGCGATTCACTCGCGCGCGCGGTCGAGAAAATGAAGGAGACGATCGCGTTTTACGGCTCGACGCGATCATACCGGGCGAGCTTCGAGCTCGACGGATGGGCCGACCGGGCCGAGCAGCTTCATCGGCTGTCGGTGCAGCAGAAGTGGAGCGAGATGCCGAAGCTGGTGAGCGAGGAGATGGTGCGTGCGTTCGCCGCAGTCGGCACTTATCGTGAGATCGCGGCCGTGATGAAAAAGCGCTTCGCCGGCGTCAACCGGCTCGAGTTCGAAATTCCGATTCGCGGCGACCGCGAGCGCGCCGTGGTGCGCGAGGTTATCCAGGAACTGCGCCGCCCATAGCCGCCGCCGCATCCTGGACGCGCCCGAGCGTTTTAGCGCGCGCGTGTTACGATCCGCACGGAGACGCCGATCAAGCATCGATGCGCAGATGTGCGATGAGCGCGGCACCCGACAGGCGTTTCGCGCGGCGCGCCGCTTCTGAAATAATCGTCACGTGGACAGGCAGATAACCGTTGACGCAGTGCTCGAAGCGCTGGGCCGGGTGAGCTATCCCGGCTACGCGACCGACGTCGTTTCGCTCGGAATCATCGAGGCCGTCGAGCCGCTGGAATCCGGCGGCGGCTTCGCGGTGATCGTCAGGCAGGCGAGCGCGAGTGACCAGGTGATGCATGAGCTGGCCGGGGCCATCAGCGGCGCGCTCAAGCGCGAACTCGGCGTGCCGCGGGTCGAACTCAAGCTGCGCAAGCTCGAGGCCGAGCTGGGCGAGAAGACCGGACGCGCGCGCCTGGAGGGCACGCGCTACGTGGTCGCGGTGCTGAGCGGCAAGGGCGGCGTGGGCAAATCGACGGTCGCGGTGAACCTGGCGATGGCGCTCAAGCAACTCGGGATGACGGTGGGGCTGCTCGACGCCGACGTTTACGGGCCGTCGGTACCGATGATGTTCGGGGCGGGCGAGGAGCGGCCGCGCGCGGCCGGCGGCCAGAATTTCTACCCGGTCGAGCGCTATGGCGTGAAGCTCATCTCGATGGGCTTTTTCCTGACCGACAAGTCGCCCGTGATCTGGCGCGGGCCGATGGTGATGGGCGCGGTGCGCCAGTTTCTCAAGGACACGCTATGGGGCACGCAAGACTTCCTGATCGTCGATCTGCCGCCGGGTACCGGCGACGCGCAGCTCACGCTCGCTCAGCTGGTCGCGCTCGACGGCGCGGTCATCGTCACTACGCCGCAGGACGTGGCATTGCTCGACGCGGCGCGGGCGGCGCGGATGATGCTTCAGGTCCATTGCCCGATCATCGGAGTGGTCGAAAACATGAGCTATTTCGTCTGCCCCGACTGCGGCGAGCGCGACGAGCTGTTCGGCGCCGGCGGCGGAGCGCAGCTCGCCCTGGCCGAGGGCACGCGGGTGCTGGCGCAGATTCCGATCCATCTCGAAGTGCGCGAGGCGGGCGACGCCGGGATGCCGATCGTGCTGAAGGACCCCGAGCATCCCGCCAGCCGCGCCTTCATGGATCTGGCGCGCGGCGTGCTGGCGGCGATGCCCAAGGATTAACCGGCATTTAGCCCTTGCCCGGTTGACCCCGCACCGATATTCTCTCGGCACCGGGGGAGAAGGCGTCGCTGGGAACCTCTGGCTTTTGGGCGCGCGGTAGCCGGATCGGGACCATGTCGACGCTGATTACCGAGGAATGCATCAACTGCGGCGCCTGCGCGCCGGAGTGCCCCAACGACGCCATTTACGAAGGCGGCCAGAAATGGGAACTCGACGGCAGGGAGCATCCGCCGCTCTGCGAGGATATCTATTACATCGCGCCCGACAAGTGCACCGAATGCGTCGGCTTCTTTGACCAGGAGCAGTGCGTGGTGGTGTGCCCCGTGGATTGCTGTATCCCCGACCCCGGCATCCCGGAGCAGGAGCCGGCGCTTATCGAACGCGCGCGCAAGCTCCATCCCAACGAGCAATTCGGCGCGCCCTTCAGGTCGCGGTTTCGAGAGGGCTGAGCCGGCAGCCGTTTCCCAGCTCTGGGCAACGCCATTGCGGCAAGGCTGTGGGAAAGCGCCTCCGGAGGTAATTTACTTTGCATCGGCGCTCCGATAAAAGCACAGGCATTATCAGTTCGACTAATCCTTCGGGAGCGCGCCCGTAGAGCCGCGCCCGGACGGTATGTGCGAGCGATGGGCGGTGAGTTGAGAAGAGGGACATGGCGAAGATTCGTGTAGCAATCGTCGGAGTGGGCAACTGCGCATCCTCCCTGCTCCAGGGCATCGAGCATTACCGGCATGCCCCGGCCAAGGCGCAGTGCAATCCGGTCGGACTGATGCATTACGACCTCGCCGGCTATAAGCCGGGCGATATCGAGGTCGCCTGCGCCTTCGACGTCGATTCCCGCAAGGTTGGCCGGCCGCTCGAGGACGCCTGCTTCGCGCCGCCCAACAACACCGTCACCATCTGGCGTGACCTGCCCAAGTACGGCGTCACGGTCGACATGGGCGAGCTCCATGACGGCATCGCCGAGCACATGTCGCAGTACCCGCCCGAGTGGAGTTTCGTGCCGGCCCACGACCAGCCGGTCGATATCGAGCGGCGCCTGCGCGAGAGCGGCGCCGAGGTGATGCTGTGCTACCTGCCGGTGGGCAGCCAGAAGGCGGTCGAGCGCTACGCGCGCGCCTGTCTGGCCACGGGCGTGAGCCTGCTCAACTGCATGCCGGTCTTCATCG
>JAKAVN010000259.1 GCA_021827495.1 Deltaproteobacteria bacterium
ATCGTGGCGCCCGCCGAACGCAAGGTTCGGATTGAAGTCGGCTATGGGCTGGAAGCCACGCTGACCGACGCCGAGAGCCGGACAATCATCGATAGCGATATCCTGCCCGCTTTCCGTCGCGGCGATTTCAACGCGGGCGTGGTCGCCGGCGTTGACTCTATATTAACCGTTCTGGGCGGCGGCTCCGCTCCCACATCCCGCCTCGACTGGAAAACGAGCAGAGGCTTGAACGTTGGGGACCCGATGCTGTGGGTCGGAATCGTGTTGATAGGCGCTGAGGGAGTCCTTTTCCTGATGTTGTTCTTTGTCGGCGCCCGCTATCACCCGGGACGCAAGGGCTACATCCTGTTCAGGCCGGGGCGATCGTCTCGCGATCCCTTGGGCCTAGCTTTCCTTGCGAGCGGTTACGCGACCGGCGCTCACTCCTCCGGCGGGGGAGGCTTCGGAGGCGGAGGATTCTCCGGTGGAGGCGGGTCTTTCGGTGGCGGCGGCGCTTCGGGAAGCTGGTGAACCGTGTCGAGTCCTTTGGCCCCCGATGAGCGTCAGCGCATCGATGCCGCTATCAACGACATCGAGCGGCGCACAGCGGCCGACATCGCCTTGGTGGTGGCCCGGGTCAGCGATCGATATTCGCTTTACCCTCTGGTCTGGTCCGGGCTTGCAGCGCTTGCGCTCGCCGCGGTCGCGGCCATGGTCCAGCCAGCGATGCCTTCCCGCAACGTGATCCTGATCCAGCTTTCAGCTCTTATCGCGCTAACCTTGCTATTCGACTGGCTGCCGATCCGGCTCTCGCTGGTACCTAAGCGGGTCAAACACGCGCACGCCCAACAGCTCGCGCACCTTGAATTCGCCGCGCACGCCGCCCAAGGCGCCCCACAGCGCAGCCATATCCTGCTCTTCGTCTCGGTCGGTGAGCGCTATGTCCAGATTCTCGCCGATCGTGAAACTCACGCCTTGGCGCCCGAGGGCACCTGGGGCCGCATTGTTGGCGATTTCACCTCAACCATGAAAAAAGGCCGACTCGCCGACGCCATAGTTGCCGCGGTCGGAGCTCTCGGCGCCGTGTTGGTAACGCGCTGCCCGCCGGCGGGCTAGAATGCCGCCAAACTGCTGAGATCCTGAGAAAGAGCGGTTGGGGGTGCGCCGGTTCCTCCTGCGATCCGTCAGAGTTGACCCGCTCCGTGCGGTTTTCGAGAATCTTCTTCGACGCCTCGCCCATCGGCTCACAACCTACACCGAGCGATTCAAGTTTCCTCCTGTGAATGGCGGTCGGCCGACGGCCCCAAAAACGTTCGTCACGCGGAAAGCTTTCACACTGTCCTTGGCATCACGATTTTTTGGCCTAGACGCTGCTTTCTGGCTTAAAATGGCGATGGCAGGCCAAACGTGACGCTCTCGCGCTGCGAATGCGAGCGTAATGCCGACGGTGACCCATGAATACCGGCGATATTCAAGCGGTACAAGTCGAAAAGACTGCACGGCACGGTAGGAAGACAGTCGTCGGAATCTGCGGCATTTGTCCCGGCGGCTGCGGCGTCGAGGTCGAGCTACTCGAGGGCAAAATCGACCGAGTTCTGCCGCTTAAGGACCATCCGATGGGCATCGTATGCGTGCGGGGGGCGCATTCGAAGGACGTGGTCTACTCGCCGGACCGCTTGACGCATCCGCTGGTTCGGGTGGGCGCAAAGGGCGCGGGAAAATTCGAGCGGACCACCTGGGATGCGGCCTTCGACGGCATCACGGAGAAACTGCTGGCGGTCAAGAAAGAGTACGGTCCCGAAGCAGTGATGACCTACATGGGACGCGGAGTTTTCGACGCTTCGCTGGTTGAGCCGTTCGCGCCGCCGGGGGTCAATTCGTTCAGCCCCAAAAGCCTGATTTTCCCATTTGGCTCGCCGAACAACGCGGGCTGCGGGTCGCTGTGTTACACCTCGTACGGATTTACCGCGGCGATCCCGATCTTCGGCATCGATGCGAGCAACATCTATGCGGACTTCGACAATGCGCAACTGATCGTGGTATGGGGCGCCAATCCGGCGACCGACTCACCGCCCATAAATCTGCGCCGTATCCTGGAAGCCAGGAAGAAAGGCGCCCGGGTGATCGCTATCGACCATCGCCGCAGTGAAATCGCGCGGCTGGCCGACCAGTGGATTGCGGTGCGCTCGGGCACCGACGGCGCTCTTGCGCTGGGCATGCTCAACGTCCTGTTTGCCGACGGCCTTTACGATCGCGACTTTACCGCGCGATGGGTGCATGGAGCGGAGGAGCTTCGGGAGTACGCCGCCAGATTCACCCCGCAGGAAGTCGAGCGGATCACGTCCGTTCCGCGCGAGGCCGTGATCGAGACGGCCCACGCAATCGCCACCGCGCGTAACGCCACGCTCTCGATGTACACCGGCCTGGAATACAGCAACAGCGGCGTGCAAAGCATGCGAGCCGTCTGGAGCCTGTTTGCCATCACCGGCAATCTGGACGTGGCGGGCGGGATCGGCTTTCGGCCGTACGCGAAGAGCCCTTACCGGCGCACCGATATCGCTCCGCCGTCTCATCCCAAGCCGATCGGGTACGATCGCTACCCGCTGTTCTGCGAACTCACCAGGAGCGCGCAGTTCATGGAGGCGCCGCGCGCCATTCTTAACGGCGACCCCTATCCGGTGCGGGCGCTACTCATTG
>JAKAVN010000077.1 GCA_021827495.1 Deltaproteobacteria bacterium
ATGGAACCGTGTCCTTGCGTCCCCCAGCCCCAGCGACAACGCCAAAACAGCCTCAAACCGTCGCCTTACGCCTCTGAATTGAGCCACGGACACTTGAAGCGAGAGGGTTAAACCGGAAATTCCGGTTAAAGGGGCACCATGGCGTGAACTTCTTCAAGACTTGAGCGTTCCGCTTCACGCCCGAGACGATTGTTGGCTGTCGAAGGAACCACCTTTTGCCGTTGACGGCGAGGTCAAGCGCCAGTTCGGGGAGTTCGTGGTCGAAAAGCTCAAGGGTAGCGTTCTCGTCCTAACGGCGAAGCGTCGCGCACCGCGCCTTTATCACCTGCTTAAGGACGGCAAGGAAGAGCGACAGCGCGTGACCTACTTCCAAAGCGGCCTTGCCATTTGGCTGGGAATTCCGCACTTCGACGAAGCTGTGCTTCTCATCGGCAGACGCGACGAAAATCGCACGCACGTGTTGCCGCTTGCACTAAGACCGGGGTTCTGGGGAAGCGTCAGCGATCTCTGGTCACACTCAACGGGCTTGATACAGGCCGCCCGCCAACGGCTGAATGGCGCT
This sequence comes from Deltaproteobacteria bacterium, assembly GCA_021827495.1. Taxonomy (GTDB): domain Bacteria; phylum Desulfobacterota; class Binatia; order Binatales; family Binataceae; genus JAKAVN01. Next base: position 563 of record JAKAVN010000077.1, read on the forward strand.
GTATCCCGTACGCCCGAGACAGCACAATGGTCACTCGTCGAACGGATCGGCCTCGCGGTTGAATTCGCGCGGAGGCTCAAACAGATCATCGATTCTCACGAAGAAGACTACGCAAGGGGCCGCAAGCCGCCTCGTTACTGGCGCATGAACTCCGGCGTGGCAGCGTTTCTTGAGGCCTGCCGTTCCCGCTTCCATCACGTTCGCATCCACCAGTACGTTCGCGCCATCGAGTCGTTCCTGCCACCAACGGCTTGGGGGGAAAGCAGTTCGCCGATAAGGCTGGCGTCCTGTGCGGGACTGACCAACAGACGGCCAATGCGCTCAAGGAAATATACCGGTTGCGCAACAAGGCCGAGCACCACGAGTATTTCGAGGATGCGCAGCTATCTGGTTCCGTTGCCGTCGGGGGGAACATCAGATACCAGCCGACTACGGCGACGGCTGCGGCATGCACTACTACAGAGTAAAAACGCGGCCCCTTGATTGTCTTCCCTTTTTTCATTTCCTCTCCAAATAGGTTCCGAGCCGGTGCATGCCTTCGGCCAGGTCGGCTTCGGTCACGATTTCGTAGCGCCGATAGATGGAGTCGGTTTTCATGCCGACCAAATCCATCGCGACCTTGCGCCCGACCGCCGCGCGCTCAAGATTGCGCACCGCCGTGCGGCGGAAGTCGTGCAGCAGCCGGCCCGGCAAGCCGGCGCGCGCGCAGGCCGCGCGCCACGCGCGGCGCAGGCTTTGCTTCGGCCGCTTGCCCGAGAACAAAGGCGATCCCTTCGCGTCGACAAACACCCACGGCACGATGCGCGCCGTCTCGCGGGCAAGCCGTTCGCTTTCGGCGCGTCGGCGCTCAAGCAGCGCCTTGAGCCCTACCGCGCCAGCGAACGGACACAGCCGCCCGGCGCCGCTTTTGGTCGCGCCGATTTCGAGCCGCAGCGTGCCAGCCGCAAAGTCAACCTGACGCCACCGGAGCGCGAGAATTTCCATCACGCGCCAGCCCGTCAGATAGGCGAAATCGCCGACATCCTGTAGCCAAGGCGGAAGCTGCGCCCGCACGGCCGCCCATTGTTCGCACTCGAAGAAGCCGGCGCGCGCGTTTTCAACCCGCATGGTGGGAAAGCGCGGAACCGTCGCCTTGCCGGCGCGCTCGGCGAGCACGAAGGCCCGATGCAGCAAGACCAGCTCGCGCCGCACCGTGGCCGGCTGGCGCCCTTCGGCGATGCGCTCGGCCGCGTAGGCTTGAAGCTCCGAGTAGTCGATTTCGTGCGCACGCCGGCTCTCGAACCGCCGCGCGAGCGCGCGGAAAGACTGGCGCACGCTGTCCAATGACTTGCGCGCATTGAGCGTGTAATCGTCGAAGATGAAGCGGCGCAAATTGTCGAAGGTAGTGCGCTCGACATCGCAGCCGAGCAAGCGCCGGCCGCTGGCGACTTCGCCCACGCGCCGGCGCAACAGGCGCGCCGCTTCGGCCGCCGATTCCGAGCGCGACGATTCGCGCCGCGCGCGACCCCCGCGGTCGTAGTACTTGAGCCACCAGACGCGGCCGCGCCGATAGATGGAGCCGGTGCCGCGCGCCCTCATCGGGCTGCCCTTTGTCTACGCTGCGCGTTCACCCAAGCCGATGCAGCCGCCGCGACAAAGCGAAGATCGCACCCACGCGTGCCACCCAAGCAGCCGCAGCAATGAGATGGCGCGACGCAGACCGTCAGCAGCTTGCGCGCAAGATGGCGCGCGGCCTTTTCGGAGATTCCCGCCTGCTTGGCTAGTTCTCGCACCGTCCACAGACGCGGCGGCCTCGAATCAGCATCAGGCGCCGCAGCGGGAGAGCCAGCCGCCTCGCGCCAGCGAGACGCATCGGCAACGACCGACGCCCACAAGCGGGGCGCCACCACCACCGCGTCGCCAGCACAAATCGCAGTTAGCGCGGCACGCGCCCGAGCACACGCGCGCTCAAGCTCGCTTGCCTCAGACCCGAATGTGTGATTTGAATTGCTTAGTTCTAGTTCCATAGAACTTCTTTTCCGCGCCCGGCTTGACGATGTCAAGTCGGGCGCTTCCATTTCCTACTCAGTAGTTCTTGGCAGCCCGGTTTTTGTGTCCCGCTGTCGCCCGCTGTCGCCCGCTGTCGCCCGCGACGCGCTTTCGTGGCGAGCTTGTGTGTATAGAATCAAGTGAAGTAGGAATCGAGCATCGATTGCCCGGCGCGGCTGGCAACCCGCGCCGTCGCGGCCGTCCGGCATGGGCCGCAAAGCCGCTTCGGGCGTCTCCGAAACCGGGCGCGTCCGCTCCACGCGGGTTCGAGAGCGGACGCGCTTTTAATTTCAGGCAAGGGAAAGCCTTCGCGTTGCGCTAGACTAGGCGCATGACCATGCGCTGGTTTCACCGCTTGGGCACTTTGCTGCGCTCCCCGGCGAGCCCGGAAGAGCAGCCAACCGAGCAGATAGCGCCCACACCACAGGCATTTCTGTGCGCGCAATGCCGCCGCGCGCGGCGCAATCCGCATCAGGTACGCGCCGGACGCGCGCGGGCGCGCACAGCTACGCGCGATTCGCGCGGGAAGTTTGTTCCTGACGGTGCTCGCGCCACCAATGCGGACAGTTAGTGGCAAGCGCGCGAGTCAGGGCATCGGCGTCGCGAATCTGCTGGATTCCGCCACCGAGCCCAGCCTTGTGCTTGGGCGTGGCGCGAATCCAGTACAGCCCGCCGCGCCACTTGGCCAAGGTGAAACCACACGGGCAGCGATGAAATTCGAGCCCGCCCAATTCGCCAACGCTAACCGGCTCGTGCTTTTTTTGCTTCATACGCGCACCATCCTTCGGCATCGCAATCGATTTCGTAGCAACCCAATTCTTCGACCGCGACCAGCGCCGGACTTCGAGGGTCATAGCGCCAATCGGATTCCTCGCGCGGAGCCCGCCGCGCGCGCATCGCGAAGCGCCGGCAGCCCGCGCGCACAAAGGCCGGATGCTGGCCCGACTTGACCAGGTACTTCGCGACGTAGCGCGCCGCGCCCCGGCCGCTGACGCGCCGCACGTCCAGGACAGGACCAAGGCCGCTGCGCACAGCAGCCGCGCTCAAGGCCCCCTGCGGCACGTAGGGCGCGTCCCAGAGCATATGCACGTGCAACCGGCCGCCCCCGGCGCCGCAGCGACAGGCCAACATTTCATGGCACACGCAACGCGAATCACGCTCGGCTATTTCGCGCACCCAAGCCCACTGAAACGGTCCGTAGTGCCGAGCTACCCAACGCCGGAACGAACCCAGGCGGCGCGCGAACCTTCGCATCGCCTCTGGCGTCGGGTCGGCATCGTCAGCGAGCGCGGCCGTCAGGGTCACGAGCGCGGGCTGACGGCGCCAGCAAATCCGCTCGAAGCGGCTACGGATAGCCGCAGCCGCGCGACGCGAGCACGGAACGCATCTCCAGCGACCACAGCCCAGCCGATAGACGATGCCGCGTGAGCGGCTGTAGAGCGAACCGCGCGGAGCCGAACAGCCGCGCTCTACAGCTTGTAGGACATCGCTACAATCGGGTTTGTAGGGTTCGAGCGCGTACGGCTCGCGCGACGAAGCCAGACGATGCCGCGCCAGCGGACGCGAAGCGCGGACCGTCGCGAGCGTCAGATGCGGCGCGACGATGCGTCCGCGCGCCTGTTCCCGTGGCGAGCCTTGAAAGTGCTTCACAGGCCCATCCGAAACTGTGCCCGAAATTGTGCCCAAACTGTGCCCGAAACAGCGGGCGACAGCGGGCAACAGCGGGCGACAAGCGCACGCAAATGGAAGGCGAAGGCGCTTGTTTTGTAAGGGTTTTTGACGCTTTGGTTGGCGCCCCCTGCGGGATTCGAACCCACGGCCCCAGGATTAGGAATCCTGTGCTCTATCCATCTGAGCTAAGGGGGCGTGCAATGGAGCCTCGACCTTAACGCCATTCCGGTTGCCGCTCAAGTTGGCCCCCCGGGCGCGCTCGGCGCGGCCGCGACCACCCGCCGTGGCCTGCACGGGGCGCGGGGAGCTGCCACTGGCAGCCGACCTCGATCTTACTGGATAATCGGTGGAGGGTCCGTATCGTTTGGACAGCGAAACCACGGTCCGGCTTGGCGCCTTCCTCTGCGTGTTCGCCGCGATGGCGCTATGGGAAGTTCTCGCGCCACGCCGGCCGCTGGCGCTCGGACGCTCCCGGCGCTGGCCCAACAATATCGGCGTGGCCGTGCTCAATGCGGCGCTGCTGCGGACGCTGCTGCCCGCCGCCGCGATCGCGATCGCTGGAATCGGCGAACTCGAAGGCTGGGGCGTGTTCAACAATCTCCCGTTCTGGCTGGACGCCTACCTGCCGTGGGGCGCGATGGTCCCCTCGGTGATCCTGCTCGACCTGGCGATCTACTTGCAGCACGTGATGTTCCACGCGGTTCCGGCGCTGTGGCGAATCCATCGGATGCATCACGCCGACCTCGACTTCGACGTCACCACCGGCGCGCGTTTTCATCCGCTGGAGATAATCATCTCGATGATCGTCAAGATAGGCGCGGTCGCGGTAATCGGCGCGCCGCCCGAGGCCGTGCTGATCTTCGAGATCGCGCTCAACGGGACCGCGATGTTCAATCACGGCAACGTGCGTCTTCCGGCCGCCGCGGACCGCGCGCTGCGCTGGGTGTTGGTCACGCCCGACATGCATCGCGTCCATCATTCGGTCGAACGCGCCGAGACCAACAGCAATTTCGGCTTCAACCTTTCCTGGTGGGACCGCTGCCTTGGCACCTATCGAGCCCAGCCGCGGGCGGGCCATCTCGGGATGACGATTGGGCTGGACCAGTTTCGCGACCCCGCCGAGCTGAGGCTCGGCCGGATGCTGGTGCAGCCGTGGCGCGGCGGCGCGGGCGCCTATCCGCTCGGCCGCGGGTAGCCGCGGCGCGCCATCGCGTGCGCGCGCCCCGGCGACTGCGGTACGCGCAAGGCGGCGATTGGGTTATAGTTGCGCCAGAAGGTGCCTCCATGAGCGCATATCTTTACCAAGTGCTCGAACGCCTCGTCGCCTTCGATACCGTCAGCTCGAACAGCGACGCGCCGGCGATGGAGTTCCTGGCCGAGCGCCTTGCGGCGCATGGCTTCAAGGTCCATCTGCACCGCATCAATATCGCGGGCATCCCGCAGCTCAACCTGATCGCATGGGCAGGGCCGCCGCGTCCCGACGGCCTGACCATCTCGGGCCATCTGGACACGGTGCCGTTCGCGGGGCAGCCGGGATGGAACCGCGACCCACTCAAGCTCGGCGTCGACGGCGAGCGCGTCTGGGGCCGCGGTACGACCGACATGAAGGGCTTCCTCGCCGAATGCGTCGCGGCGGCCGCCGCGCTCGAACTTCGCGCGCTCAAGCGCCCGCTGGTCTTCATCTTCACCAGCAACGAGGAAGTCGGATGCCTGGGGGCGGAGAGCGTGTGCGGCGCGCTGGGCTCGATTCTGGGCGAATTTCCGGCGCCGCGGCTGGTATGGATCGGCGAGCCGACCTCCTGGCAGGTGCAGCACGCGCACAAGAGCATCGTGCTGTTCGAGGTCACGGTGCGCGGCGTGGGCGGCCATAGCGGTGCGCCCGCGCAGGGCGTCAACGCGATCGCGGTGGCCGGGCGCGCGCTGGAGGCGATCGGCCATCTGCAGGCCGAGCGGAGCAGGCCGAGCGGCAAATTCATGCGCATTTTTCCCGACGCGCCCTACGACGTGCTCAACGTCGGCACCATCGCCGGCGGAATCGCGGCCAACATCATCGCCGAGCAATGCCGCTTCGGGATCACCTACCGCTCATTGCCCGACGCCGAACCGCTGGAGATCTATCGCGAAATTCAGCGCCGCCTGGCCGCGCTCGACCCGTACGATTACGCCTCGCGCAACCATCGCGCCGCGATTGAGGTCGGCCCGCCGATGGTGGTGCCGCCGCTGCTCGCGCCGCGCGACACCGAGCTCGAGCGCGCGCTGCTCGAGGCCACCGGGACGCACGCGGTCGGCGGCGCGCTGTTCGGGACGGACGGGGGATGGTTCGCGCGGGCCGGGATGGTTCCGCTGATCTGCGGGCCGGGCGACCTCGAGCAGGCGCACAAGCCCAATGAGAACATCCGCCGCGCCGCGCTGGAGAGCGGCACCGATAAGATACTCAAGATCATCGAGCGGCTTCTTTTTCACTAAGCCTCACGGCGGCCACTCCAATGGCGCGGGATGCAAAGCTGAGCACCCGGACAGCCTCGCATGCATCTAGTCTGGAAAGCTCGCGACCAGTTTGCGCAGGCGCTCCTTGGCGCCGCTCAATATCGATACGCCGTCGCCGACCAGCAGGGTGTCGAAGTCGAGCGCCAGTAATCCTCGCACGCTCTCACGCAAGCGCGCCGGTTCATCCATCACCCGCTCACGCAGCGGGCCGCATCGCCCCGGCGGGTTTCCGATCACCGCGTCGCCGACGATCAGTATTTTTCGCTCGGGCCAATGCAGCGCGACCTCGCCCGGCGATTTGCCAGGGACCGCGACGACGACCAACGGGCCGACGCGCTCGCCCACGCCAAGCTCGTCGTCGACAACGGCCCCCTGGCCGAGCGCATGGGGCGCGTCGGCGGGATGAATTGCGACCCGCGCGCCGGTGCGCTCGCGCACGCGATTGGCCGCGCGCACGTGGTTGCGATTGGTGAGCACGATGCGGCTGGGGTGGGCGCGGGCGATCTCTTCGAGGTCGGCGGCGCTTGCCTCGACCGGGTCGATGCAGATATTTCCCTGCGGATGAGCAACCAGGTAGCCGTTGAAGTTGTAGCCGTGGGGCGTGGAGAACCACGCCCAGGTGCGAATATCGCCCGCAATCGCTTCCATCGATGATCTCTCCGGTGACGAGCCGCTCCGATGGTAGCGCCATGCACGCGCGGCGTTTCAAGCCGCATCGGAGCGCCGGAGCTGCGCCGCGATGAGCTACTGCGAAGCCGCGCCGGGCCATCCGTTTCACGGGCCCTATCACGACCGCGAGTACGGCTTTCCCACCCGCGCCGAGCGCAAGCTGTTCGAGCGCCTGGTGCTCGAGATCAACCAGGCCGGGCTCTCCTGGCTGACTGTGCTGCGCAAGCGCGCGGCGTTTTTCCAGGCCTTCGACGGCTTCGACGTCGACCGGGTCGCCTCGTACGGGCGGCGCGAGCGATCGCGCTTGCTGGCCGACGCCGGAATCATACGCAACCGGCTCAAGGTCGAGGCGGCGATCGAGAATGCGCGGCGGATCGCCGCGCTGCGTGAGCGCAACGGCGGATTTGCACGATGGCTGGACGCCAATCATCCGCTCGACAAGGCCGGGTGGGTGAAGCTGTTCAAGCGGACCTTCGTGTTCACGGGCGGCGAGATAACCGGCGCGTTCCTCATCAGCACCGGCTACCTGCCTGGCGCGCACGTCGAGCGCTGCCCGGTGTATGCGAGGATAGCGCGGCTCAACCCGCCCTGGATGCGTGGAAAATAGTGCCGAACGTATCAAGGATCGGCTTGTGGGGGCTGTGGGTCGCTAGCCCTTCAACCTATGACTCTTTCATTCATAGTATCTCGCATAACACCTCGCCGGCTTATCCCGGCGCACAAGGAGTAAGCGATGGATCTGGGGCTTGGAGGCAAAGTCGTGATGATAAGCGGCGCCAGCCGCGGACTGGGACGCGCGATGGCCGAGGCGCCGGGATCGATCTTTTATCCGGGCGGCAACTGGGAGAAGGCCTTCAAGGCCAATCCGGCGTTCGCGCAGGACTTCATCAGCCACGAATTCCCGGCCGGCCGGCTGGGCCGTCCCGAGGAAGTGGCCTACGCGGTGGTATGCCTGGCATCGCCGCGGGCAAGCTGGATCACGGGCGCCTGCCTACCGGTCGACGGCGCCCAGGGAAGATCGCTGATATAGACGAAGATCGGTCATTTGAGTTTAGGCGGTTGCCAACCGTCAGGTTACACCAGCGCGCAGTGCAGCGTATGCGCGGTCGCCGACTGCACGCGCACCGTCACGATAGCGCCGGGCTTGATGGAATCCGCCGCCCCAAACACTGCGGTCTTGAATTGCGGCGTCTTGCCGGCCAGCATCCCGTTTCCGCGCCGCGCCGGACCCTCGACCAGCACCGCGAAACGCTCACCCATCAAGCCGCGGTTGCGCTCCAGCGAGATTCTCTCCTGCCGCGCGATAACCTCGGCCAACCGCCGGCCCTTGTCTTCTTCGCTGACCGTGTCGCCGAGTTTGAAGGCGCGCGTGTGCTCGCGCGGCGAATATTTGAAGCTGAAGGCCGAGTCGTAACGCAGCGCCGCCATCAGCTCGAGCGTGGCGCGGAAATCTGACTCCTCCTCGCCATGGAAGCCGACGATGATATCGGTCGAGAGCGCCAGCGCCGGTATCGCCGCGCGCAGCCGCTCGACCAAGCCCAAGTATTCCTCGACCGTGTAGCCGCGTTCCATCGCGGCCAAAACCCGGTCCGAGCCTGACTGCACCGGCAGATGGAGCCAGGGTTGCACCTTCGGCTCGGTCGCCATCGCTTCGATAACCGAGTCGCTCATGTCGCAGGGATGGGGCGAGGTGAAGCGGATGCGCTCGAGGCCGTCGACCGCCGCGACCAGACGCAGAAGGCGGCCAAAGTCGGTCTCGCCGCGGCGGTAGGCGTTAACCGTTTGCCCCAGCAGCACGACTTCCTTTACGCCGCGCGCGGCGAGCCCGCGGATGTCGGCCACGATCGCCTCGGGCGGCACGCTGCGCTCGCGTCCGCGCACGTACGGCACCACGCAAAATGCGCAGAACCGATCGCATCCGCGCATCGCGGTGACGAACGCGCGCACTCCGCCCTCATGCTCGGGCGCGATATCGGCGTAGGTCTCGGCGCGGTCCAGGCGCACGTCGACCGCCGGGTCGAAGCGGGCGCGGCCGAGCAGTTCTGGCAGGCGGCGGTAGCTGTCGGGTCCGGCGATCAGGTCGAGCCACGGCGCCTTCTCGACCAGTGCGGCACGGTTGTGTTGTGCCATGCAGCCCAGCAACCCCAGTCGCAACTCGGGACGCGCGTGCTTGAGCCGCGCGAGGTCGCCCAGGCGCCCGAGCACGCGATCCCCGGCATGCTCGCGAATCGCACAGGTGTTGAGCAGGATAACGTCCGCCTCTTCGGGACTGACGGCGGCGGCGTAACCGGCGCGGCGGAGCACTGCGCCGATCAATTCCGAGTCGGCGACGTTCATCTGGCAGCCGTAGGTCTCGATAAAGACGCGCGGTGCGGCAGCCTCGGGTTGTGCGGACTGGTTCATCGCGGCCAACAGAATATCAGTGCTCGACGGATATTGTCAGGATCCCAATTTGTCAGGATCCGACGCATTTTTGGGCCATCGCGCAAAGCCGGCACAAGGCCGCGCTCTGGCCTGACGCGGCGGGTTCACGCCAGCACGGGCGCGGGGTTGCAAGGTATATTAGGGAGAGGCAGGAAAAGGACCTCGTGAGCGCAAGGGTCGCAACAAAAGCAACTGACGCGCCGCTGCGGGCGCTGATGGCCGAATTCGAGCGGCGGCTGGCGGCGCTGGACTGGCGCGCGGCGGCGCAATCGCTCGACGAGCACGGCTACGCGACGATTCCCGCGTTGATCACTCCCGCGCAATGCGCAGAGCTGTCGGCGATGTACGACGAGCGCGAACGCTTTCGCTCGCGGGTCGTGATGGAACGGCTGCGCTTCGGTGTGGGCGAGTACAAGTATTTCGCCCCACCGTTGCCGCCGCTCGTCGCCGCGCTGCGGGCGGCTATCTATCCGCACCTCGCACCGATCGCCAACCTGTGGTTGCACGCGATGGGGTGTGACGGAACGTATCCGACGGAGCTAGAGCGCTTCCTTGAGACCTGCCGGCGCGCCGGCCAGACCAAACCGACGCCGCTGCTGCTCCGCTACGAGGCGGGCGGCTACAACTGCCTGCACCAGGACCTTTACGGCGAAGTCGCCTTCCCCATCCAGCTCACGTGCCTGCTGAGCGGCAGCGGCATCGACTTCAGCGGCGGCGAATTCCTGCTCCTCGAGAACCGGCCGCGCGCGCAAAGCCGCGGGCAAACCGTCATATTGGAGCAGGGCGAGGCGATCATATTCGCGACCAGCGAGCGGCCCGTGGCCGGGCAACGCGGCCATTACCGTGTGACGATGCGTCACGGGGTAAGCCGGTTGCATCACGGCCGGCGCTTCAGCCTCGGCATCATTTTTCACGACGCGCGATAAATGAGGCCTGAGCCGCCGGCGCATCGCGCAACGGTTGCCGCGCCGCGCGCCGGCTCGCTATTGTGGTTGGCGATGGCCGGGTTTAAGCACCAACGCAGACCGGCATTTGAGCGGATGGAAGCGTCGCTGCTGGCCTGCCCCACGTGCAAGCGCGCCGTGCAGGTGCGCAAGCGCCTCCTGCTGATCCTGCCCGAGGGCGACAAGTACGAGTATGTCTGTCCGCACTGCGGATCGACCTGCGGCACCACGATCCAGCCGGAAGACAAACGCACCGTTCAGTGAGCGCGCCGTGTGGGGCGCCGCTGGCCGCCGCGGTTCACATGCCCCTCGGGATCGGCGGCGTCACCACCGCCGATCCCGGCCCGCGATAAGAACACGATGGGAATTGGTGCGCGTGCGAGCGGGCTAACTCATGCCCTGCGCCGAGGTTGGCTCGATATAGTAAATCACGCGCTTGTCGGCAGGGTTGCGGTAAGGGTAGGAGTCGACGCCCATGTACTTCTTGGCCAGCGAGTCGATATGTGCATCGGCGCCCTGCTCGGATTCCTTCGCGACCTTGCCGCGGACCTGCACGTAACGGTATGCGTTGTCGGGATCCTGGATCGAGAGCGCGACGCGTGAGCCGACCTTCAGGTTGCGGGCTTTCACGCGGCCGCGGGCCGTGTTCACGCGAATCATCCCGTCGGCGTAGTCCAGCCACACCGGCGTCACCTGCGGCGAGCCGTCCTTCATCAGGGTCGCGATATGTGCGAAGGCCTTTTTGGTGGTTACAAGATCGAGATACTGTTGCGGAATTCCTGCCATGGCTTCCTCGTTTGTTGTGGTGATGCCAAATAACCGCTAACAGCATACCATTGACCCCGTCGTTGCGATAAGCGCCGCAAGCGCGCAGAACGCCGTATACGGGCAAGGTTGCCGAAACATTCGGCCGTCCCAGCGAGGCGGCCTGGAGCCGGTGATGGAACGCTTGCGAGCGTTAGCTGAAATCAGCCATGCTTGAAGCGTCTGGAATTGGAGCCGGCGAAGCGGATTGACTCCATCAATTGTATTGGCTATCAGCGAAGCCTAAACTGTGCACCGTGCGGCCTTGGGCTGCGCCCTTGAGGGGGTGGCGAAATGGCGCTTTTCACTAAGGAACCGGAAAAGAACGTTCGACACGATCTGTCCGTGCGGCCGCAACCGCAGCCGATACAGGCCGTGCCGGTGCCGCCACCCACGCCCGAGGGCCGGGTCGCGCCGCCGCGCCAGGCCTCCCCTGCGCCGCTGGAGGCACGCGCCTACCTGGATCAAGGTTCCAAGGTGAGCGGCAAGCTCAGTTTCGAGGGACCGGCGCGGATCGATGGCCAGGTCGATGGCGAAATCACCGCCAAGGACAGCGTCATGATCGGTGAGAGCGCCGTCGTGACGGCGCAGATCAAGGCGGCGTCGATCATAGTGGCGGGCAAGGTCAGCGGCGACATCACCGCCAGCCAGCGCATCGAGATTCGTCCCTCGGCCAAGGTCTTGGGCAACCTCACCGCGCCGGTGCTGGTGGTGCACGAGGGCGCGGTTTTCGAGGGCCATTGCGCGATGCAGCCCGAAGGGGCGCGCGAGGATCGCAAGGTCACCGTGTTTCCCAAGGAGGAGCGCATGGTGGCGCAGGCCGGAGGTCAGAAGCAGGCCTGATCGTCTGGCCCGGCCCGACAACCCGCCGCCGGCAAGCCCTGCCCGCGGGTCAAAACCGCACCCATCCGCACGGGAGACGCCGTAATATGCACATTCCGCCCGACTGGGGAATCTTCTTCGCCCTGATTGTGTCGTTCCTCGTTTTCTGGTTTATTTTTGATCGGATTTTTTTCGACCCTTTCCTCAAGTTGCTCGGCGATCGCGAGCGCAAGCTCAAGGACTTAAGCGAGCGCGCGGAGCAACTGCTCAAAGAGGAAAAAGCTGCTGCTGAGGAGCGCGAGCGGCAACTGGCGGAGCTGAGGCGCGCGGCGCTGGCTGCGCGCGACGCCGAGCGGCAGCGGGCCGAGGCGGAAGCCGCACGCTTGATCGAGGAGGCCAAGGCGGAAGCCCATAGCGCGCTGGAGCGCGTCAGAGCCGGAATAGAAAATGATCTGCGGACAGGCCAGCGCGAACTCGAACAACTCAGCCGGGTTCTCGCGGTCGAACTCGCAGGACGTGTTCTGGGCCGTCCGGTGGACGGCGCCACGCAGAGGACTGCCAACAACTAAGCCATGAAACGTAGCGCGATCGCCATCAAGTGGAGCGTGGCCGTATTGCCGGGCGCCGTCTTACTCCTGCCCGCGGCCGCATGGTGCGCCGAGGGCGGCGGCGCGGCGGCGGGCGGCGGCTCATGGCTCTCGCTGCTTTTCTACGTCATCAATTTCACCCTGTTCGTATGGATCCTCGTGCACTACGCGGGGCCGGCGGCGCACAAGTTTTTTACCGACCGCGCCAGCGCCATCAAGCAAACCCTCGCCCGCGCCGAGGCGGCCTATAAAGAAGCCCAGAACCTCGTCAATCGCGCGGCCGAGCGGATGTCCCAGCTCGAGGCCGAAAAGAACCAGATCCGCGCCGACCTCGAGGCCGAAACGGTTTACCTGGCCAATCGGATCCGCCAGCTGGCGCGCGAGGCCGCCGAGCGGGTCGCCCGCGACACCGAGCTCACCGCCGCCGCGCTAACCGAGGCGGCCCATCGCCACGTCCGCGGGCTGCTCGCCGAGGCGACCGGACGGCTCGCGCGTGAACTGATGGTCAAGAGCTTCACCCCCGACGACCAGGCCCGCCTGCTCCGCGGCTTCGAGGAAAGGCTCGCGCAAGAGGCCGCCCGGTGAAGGGTTCGCGAGTCGCCAAGCGTTACGCGCGCGCGCTGCTCGGGCTTTCCGAGGATCGCAAGCAGCTCGAGGCGTGGGGCGCCGAGCTCGAGCGCCTGGCGCACGTCGCGGACGCGCCCGAGATTGCTCTGCGCATGGCCTCGCCCGAGCTTTCGTACGCCGCGCGCGTCGAGGCGATGGCGAAAATTGCCGAGCGGCTCGAGTTGAGCTACCCGCTGCGCTCGCTGGCGGTAGTGGTGGCGCGGCACGGCCGGATCGCCAGCCTGGCCGCGGTCTCGGAGTCCTACCAGGAGCAGCTCGACGTGCGGCTCGGGCGGGCGCGCGCCACCTTGACCTTCGCGCGCGGGCCGAGCACGCAGGACACCGCGGCGGTGGTACGCGGGCTCGAGGCGATGATGCGCAAGACCGTGATCGCGACCGTGAAGGTCGACCAAGCGTTGCTCGGCGGCGTCGTGGCCGAGCTGGAGGGAAAAACCTACGACGGCAGCCTGGCCACGCGGCTGAGCGAGGCCCAGCGCCGGCTTGCGGGCTGAAGTCGGCCCCAAAAAAACCTAACTGCCATGGCGGAAATCAGACCATCCGAAATCAGCGACATTCTCCGGGCCGAGATCAAGGGCTTCGAGGGCTCGATCGAGGTGCGCGAGACGGGCCGCGTGCTCTCCTGCGGCGACGGTATCGCGCGCATCTACGGCCTGCAAAACGCGGCGTTGGGCGAGCTGCTGGAATTCCCGCACGGGATCTTCGGCATGGTGCTCAACCTCGAGGAGGACAACGTCGGCGCGGCGCTGTTCGGCGATCCGCAGGCGATTGGCGAAGGCGACGAGGTCAAGCGCACCAGCCGCATCGCCGAGGTCCCGGCCGGCGAAGGACTGCTCGGACGGGTGGTCAATGCGCTGGGCCAGGAGATCGACGGCAAGGGACCGATCAAGGGCGCCGAACGGCGGCGGATCGAGATCAAGGCTCCCGGCATCATCCGCCGCCAGCCGGTCAAGGAACCGCTCCAGACCGGGATCAAGGCGATCGACTCGATGCTGCAGATCGGGCGCGGCCAACGCGAGCTGATCATCGGCGACCGCCAGACCGGCAAAACCGCGATCGCGCTCGACGCCATCATCAACCAGCGCGGCCAGAACGTGCAGTGCTTTTACGTCGCCATCGGACAGAAGCGTTCGACCGTCGCCCAGGTGGTGGAGAAACTCCACCGCCATGGCGCGATGGAATACACCACGGTGGTCGCGGCGACCGCTTCGGAAGCGGCGCCGCTGCAATTCATCGCGCCGTACAGCGGCTGCACGATGGGCGAGTACTTCCGTGACAGCGGCCGCCATGCCCTGCTGGTTTACGACGATCTTTCCAAGCACGCCCAGGCCTACCGCCAACTCTCGCTGCTGCTGCGCCGCCCGCCGGGGCGCGAGGCTTATCCGGGCGACGTCTTCTACCTGCATTCGCGCCTGCTCGAGCGCGCGGCCAAGATGAGCGACGCCGACGGCGCCGGCTCGCTGACCGCGCTGCCGATCATCGAGACCCAGGCCGGCGACGTCTCGGCCTACGTGCCGACCAACGTCATCTCGATCACCGACGGCCAGATTGTGCTCGACGGCGACCTCTTCTACTCGGGCATCCGGC
>JAKAVN010000078.1 GCA_021827495.1 Deltaproteobacteria bacterium
AACAGGTTGCGGAAAAAGGATTTTTGACCCCTAACAACATTAATCCAAGACCCACTTTCATGATCGTAGTAATGCTTACCCTTCGCCGCAATCGTCTTTCGCCGGGTTTTTCCGCAACCTGCTAAAGCTGATTAACTTAGAGACAATTATTCCCGCTATCCCCTCAAAAGCGGACTAAAATCGACACAAGCTCCGCACGCCGCCTTCAACTCCGGGTAAAATGCGGTGGATAGTCGGCCGCTCGCGGTGCTACACTTCGAGACGAAAATGAAAATATTGGCAGCAAGTATCCTGCTGGCGTTGTGCGCCGGCGCAGGCTCCTGCGCCAGATTTCAGCCGGTTACTCCCGCGGTGCAGCCGCAGGACTACACGTCTGCTGGCCTGATGCAAAGCATCACGCTGAAAAACAGTTCCATTACTTATGACCCGGCGGTGCTCAAGGTGGGGACAGCGCGGACCAGGGTGCGGGAGGCCTTTGGCGATCCAAATGCCTCGGGAACCACGGATAGCGGCCAACTCGAAGATGTCTACGCATTCAACCCGGATGGGAGCAAGTTCGCCGATCCCAAGGTCAGGCCGCGCAATATCGCTTTGGCGGTGCTGACGATGGGAACCTCGGTAGCGGTGCGACAAGCCCGGCTGGCTCTGGCCGAACGCAAGCTCACCCTCTATCACGTGTATTACGCGCCTGACGCCGCCATCGCTTCCGTGCAGGAAGAGAAGATGTCGGGTGTGGCGAATGCGCCGGCGGCGAGCGCAACTCCGGGCGCCGGCGGCTATCAATAAATAACCGATATTCCGGCGGCCGGCAGTCGACTGCTACCCGGCGAGGATGCGCGGGTTCATGACGACCTTCATCGTTGAGTAGGCTTCGGCCTCGCGGCGGAACTGCTGTTGTCCCAAGGCCAGATTGTCAGGTTGATCGGTCATCGCGGCCCGCTCCTCAGACCTCGCGCCGCGCCCGCGCGCGGAGCTTCATCCGGCGCGCTCGAGGACGAAGCTCACGCTGGTGTGTATAAGCCGGATAGTGCCGGCGTCGCGCTGCAGCGCCAGCCCGGGACGGTCGTCGTCGACCGCGTCCTCCAGCATCGCGCGAATGGCCGGAATGTTCTCGGGTGGCGCTGGGCCGAAGCTGGTCCATTCTTCGACCGAGCTGCGCGACTTGCGTGCGATCTTCAGGGCCACGTGGAAGCCGTGCGCGGCGAAAATTCGCTCGAACTCGGAAGCCGCCAGCGTCCGCGCATGGGTCGGATCGCATAGCCGCTCGAGCTCATTGTGCAGCGCGGCCCTGGCGGGATCCTCCGAGGCCGTCACGTCGGCCACCACCATCCAGCCCCGTGGCCCGACCACCCGCGCCATCTCGGCGAACACGCGATCGGGATTGGTGAAGTGATGGAACGCGAAGCGGCACACCGCGGCATCGAAGGCGCCATCGCCAAACGCCATCCGTTCGACCTCGCCCTTGATGAAGGCCACGTTGCCGGCGCCGCGCCGCACCGCCTCGTCGCGCGCCCGTGCGACCAGCTCGCCCGAGGTGTCGAGCCCCACCGCGCGGCGGCATCGCTCGGCGAAGGCCAGCGTGCAGGCGCCGGGGCCGCAGGCAACGTCGAGCACGCGGTCTTCGCGGGCCACGCCCGAGATCGAAACCATGTAATGGAGAAATTTCGCGTTGGCGGCGGAGAACATCCGGGCGAACGAGTCGGGGTTGCGGCGCAACTGCTCGGATGCGGACCGCGACGCTTCGCCGCGCCGCAACGCTTCGCCGTGGTGGACGGCGTCGTTCATCGGCGCTCCGCCTACCTGGCCCGGCGATGCGGCCTGCGCTGCCCGTCGCTGGTGCATGGCCACGGATGTTAGCGCCGACGGCGCCCGAATGGCCAGCCATGCGCGGCCCTTGCGGCATCGGCCCGGACGCCGCAAGCGGCGCGTGTCCGGCCATCTGCCGAATATCGAGCAGCCGCACCCGAGTTCAACGCCGCGGTGCTCCGGTTTTTGCTCGAGCCTCGCGGCGCTGCCGCCTGAACGGAGCGCATGGGCGATGGTGTCTGGCGCGGCGGGCGAGCGGGACGCTCAGCCGATCGCGCGCAGGCGCAGGTCGCGCGCCTGGCTGCGATACGGTTCGGGCAGCGGAACTTCTGTCGCGTCGAGCCAGTTGCGCTCGAGCCGGTAGAACTCGCGCGTTTCCTCGAAGAAGACGTGGACCACGACGTCATTGAAGTCGAGCACCGCCCAATGGCCGTGGCCGGTGCCCTCGATCGACAGCGCCCGCTGGCCCTCGAGGTCCATGCGTTCCTCGATGCCGCGGACGATCGCGCGCACCTGCACGTCGGAGCGGCCGGTCGCGATTAGGAAGTAGTCGGCGATCGAGCTTAGATGCTCGACCCGGAGCACGACCAGGTCGTAGGCCTTCTTCTCGAGCGCCGCCTGGGCGGCGGCGATTGCCTTGTCTTGCGAAGTCACGCGGGACGCGACGCTGAACGGAGCCGCCGCTGTGCGGCAAACACGGAATAGGGCGCTTTGGGGAATCTTGCTTTTGAAATCACTGGCGCCGTCAGTACAGCCCGTGCCGCTCGATGTAATCGACCACGTCGCCCGGCATCAGGTAGCGCACGGAGCGGCGGCGGCGGAGCTTTTCACGAATAAGCGTCGCAGAGATCGGAATGATCGTTGTGGCTACGAATGAAAGCGTCTGGCCGCCGGCATGCACGTAATGATCGTCATGTTTAATGTAACCAAAGCGCTTAAGCGCGGCAAGGGAGATGCGCGGTGGGCCGTCGTCGCCGGCCGGCCCGCGCGTGTGCACCACGACCGAACTCAGGCGCACCAATTCGTCGCAATCCTTCCAGGTGTCCAGCTCGGCAAAGGCGTCGGAGCCCATCATCAGGAACAGCGTCGAAGGCGCGCGCAGCGTCGCCAGGAAGTGGCGCACCGTGTCGATCGTATAGGAGCGCCCGACGCGGCGGATCTCGGCGTCCGAGACCATGAAGTACCGGTTGCCCTTGGTCGCCAGGCGCACCATCGCGAGCCGATGCTCGGGCGCGGCGAGGCCGCCGGCGAGCTTATGCGGCGGCGAGGCCGCAGGGACGAAATAGACCAGGTCGAGGCCGAGCGCCTCGCGCACCTCCTCGGCCGCGCGCAGATGGCCGAAGTGGATCGGATTGAAAGTGCCGCCGAGCAGTCCTACGCGCATGATGCGGAGCCGTCCAGCTCAAACGGGCCGCGCGCGGGCGCGGCGGTTTCGTGGCGTACGGCGCCGCGGCGGCGCACCGCGGTTCGCGCGAGCTTCAATTACGCACCTGTCCGTTGCCGGTGATGACGTATTTGTAAATTGTCAGCTCGCGCAGGCCCATCGGGCCGCGCGCGTGCAGGCGGCTGGTCGAGATTCCGGTCTCGGCGCCGAAGCCGAATTCGAAGCCGTCGGTGAAGCGGGTCGAGGCATTGACGTACACGGCCGCCGAGTCGATCTCGTGTTGAAAGCGCGCGGCGGCCGCGCGGTCGCTGGTCACGATCGCGTCGGCAAGGCCCGAGCCGTGGCGCGTGATATGCTCCAGCGCCTCGTCGAGCGAGTCAACGACCTTCACCGCCAGGATCAGGTCGAGGAACTCGGTGTCCCAATCGGCCTCGGTGGCCAACCTGGCGCCGGGCACGATCGCGCGGGTCCGCGCGCAGCCGCGCAGCTCGACACCGGCGCGCTCCATCCGCGCGGCCAGCGGCGGCAGAAAGCGCGCCGCAGCCTCGCGATGCACCAGCAGCGTCTCCATCGCATTGCATACCGAGGGCCGGCTGCACTTGGCGTTGAAGCAGATCTCCTCGGCCATCGTGAGGTCGGCGGCGCGATCAACGTAGGTGTTGCAGAGGCCGTCGAAGTGGGGCAGCAGTGGAACGG
This sequence comes from Deltaproteobacteria bacterium, assembly GCA_021827495.1. GTDB lineage: Bacteria > Desulfobacterota > Binatia > Binatales > Binataceae > JAKAVN01. The sequence continues at coordinate 3,887 of JAKAVN010000078.1, forward strand.
CCGAGCCGGCCAGCGCCTCCTTCAGCGCCTTGCCGCCGCGTGGGATGATCAGGTCGATGGCCTCGGGATGGCGCTTGAGCACCTGGATTACCTCGCGGTCGGGATTGCCCACGAAGGTCACGGCCGCGCGCGCGATTCCCGCGCCTTCCAGCGCGCGGATGATTAGCCCCGCCACCAACGCATTGGAGCCGAGCGCCTCCTTGCCGCCGCGCAGCACCACCGCGTTGCCGGCCTTCAGCCCCAGCACGGCGGCGTCGGCGGTGACGTTGGGCCGCGACTCGTAGATGATCGCGATGACGCCGATCGGCACGCGGAGCTGGGAAATCTCGAGCCCGTTGGGCCGCCGCCACCTGGCGATGACTTCGCCCACCGGATCGGGCAGCGCCGCAACTTCCTCGACGCCGCGCGCCATCGCCTCGATCCGCGCAGCGTTGAGCGTCAGCCGCTCGACGAACGCTCCGGCCATCCCCGAGGCCCGCGCGCGTTCGAGGTCGCCGGCGTTGGCGGCCATGATCGCGCCGCGCTCCTCGCGCAGCATCGCGGCCAGCGCGCCAAGCGCCTGGTTTTTCCGCGCGCTAGTGCATAGCGCCAGCGTGCGGGCGGCGGCGCGCGCGCGCTTGAGTGCGGCGAGGATTTCGGCTTCCAGGCTCACGTCAGGGGGCTCGTTCACGATGGATAGGTTATCCCCGGTGAGATTGCGGCTCACGCCAGCTCTTCGATCAGCGCGAAGTTGTCGCGATGGATGATCTCGTCGGCGACCTTGTAGCCGAGCACGCACAAGATATCGTTAGAGCGCCTTCCCTTTACCTTCAGTATATCGGCGGCGGGATAATTGACCAGCCCGCGGCCGAACTCGACGCCCTGGTGATCGAGCAGGCTTACGCAGTCGCCGCTTGCAAACTCGCCCGCGACCTCGCGGATGCCCGACGGGAGCAGGCTGCGGCCCTTTTTGCGCAGCGCCTCGGCGGCGCCGCGGTCGACGGTCAAGGCGCCGGCGGGGCGCAGCGCAAACGCAATCCAATGTTTGCGGCTCTTGAGCCTGGTCCGCCTGGGCAGCACCAGGGTGCCGCATTCGTGCGCCGGATCGAGCGCGGCGCCAAGCGCCTGCTCGGTGCGGCCCGGCGCGATTATCACCGCGATTCCGGAGCGCGCCGCCTGCTGCGCCGCCTTGAGCTTGGTCGCCATCCCGCCGCTCCCCAGCGGCCCCGCGCTTTCGGCCACCAGCCCGCGCATCCCGGCCTCGGGGTCGGTGATGAGTGGGATCAGTTGCGCGTCGGGCCGCTTGCGCGGGTCGCCGGTCAGCACGCCGGGCACGTCGCTCAGGATCACTAAGAGCTGCGCCTGCGCCATCCCGGCCACCAGCGAGGAGAGCACGTCGTTGTCGCCCATGCGGATCTCTTCGACCGCGACGGTGTCGTTCTCGTTGACGATCGGGACCACGCCGGCTTCAAGCAGTGTCTGGATCGTATGGATCGCGTTGGTGCGCCGCGCCCGCCCGGCGAGGTCCTGGTGGGTGAGCAGGAGTTGCGCGGCCGTGCGCCCCACGGCGCCGAAGGCGCGCGCCCATTCGGCCATCAACTCGATCTGGCCAGTTGCCGCGGCCGCCTGGCGCGCCGCCATCCCCGCGCCGCCGAGCTTTTCCAGCCGCGCGCGCCCGGCCGCAATCGCGCCCGACGTCACCACCACGACTTCGCGCCCCCCGCGCACCAGCGCGTCGATCTCGGCGGCGAGACGCGCGATAACCTCGGGACGCAAGCCGTCGGCGTCCGACAGCACGGCGCTGCCGACCTTGACCACGATCCGGCGCGCGCGCCCGACCAGTCCCTCCTTGTAGGTTAGCTGGGACATCGCGCCTCAGCCGCGCTGAGCCCGAGCAGCCGCGCCATCGCCGCCACCAGCGGCTCGAGTCCCAGGCGCTGCTCGGCCGAGATGACGAAGACCGATTCGATCGCATATTGGTCCGCGAGCGAGGCCAGCGCGCGCCCGATTTCACCCGCGCGCGCGGCGTCGACCAGGTCGAGCTTGTTGAGCGCGATCAGCGCCGGACGCCGGGAGAGCATCGGGTCGAACGCGGCGAGTGCGCCGCGCACGGTCAGGAAATCGCGTTCAGGGTCGGCGCTCAGGTCGAGCACATAGACCAGCACGCGCGTGCGCGCGAGATGGCGCAGGAAGCGGATGCCGAGGCCGTGGCCGAGATGGGCGCCTTCGATAAGGCCGGGGATGTCGGCGACGCTGAAGCCGGCGCCGTCGGCGAGCTGGACGCGGCCCAGGTTGGGTGTGAGCGTGGTGAAGGGGTAGGGCGCGATCTTCGGATGCGCCGCGCTGACCGCGGCGAGCAGCGTCGACTTGCCGGCGTTGGGCAGGCCGACCAGCCCGGCATCGGCCACCAGCCGCAGCTCGATCTTAATCCAGCGCTGCTCGCCTGCCCCTCCCGGCGTCGCGATCCGCGGGGCGCGGCGGGTCGAAGAAATGAAATGCATATTACCCTTGCCGCCCATCCCGCCGTGGGCGACGATCGCGCGCGCGCCCGGCATCACCAGGTCGGCGAGCGGCTCGCCGCTCTGCTCATCGAAGACCAGCGTGCCGGGCGGCACCCGCACCACGAGGTCGCCGCCGGCGCGGCCGTATTGCTGTTTGCCGCGGCCCGCCTCGCCGTCACGCGCGACCAGGCGCGGGTTATATTTGAAATCGAGCAGGGTCGCGAGTCCTTCGTTGACCTCGAAGATCACGTCGCCGCCGCGGCCGCCGTCGCCGCCGGCCGGTCCGCCGAAGGGGCGGTACTTCTCGCGCAAGAACGCGATCGCGCCGTCGCCGCCTTTGCCGGCGGCCACGAAGACCCGCGCTTCATCGACGAACTTCATTGGTTCAGCGGCGCTCGCGGCGGCTACAGGAGCAGTTCCGCCAGCGCCCGGATGGCCTCGAGCTGGCGCGTCCCGATGAGCATCGTCCTGACCGGCGAGGCTTTCCAGGCGGCGGCGCGCTCGGCGATACGCTCGCGCGGTCCGACCAGCGCGACCTCGTCGACCAGCTTGTCGGGCACCGCGGCGGCGGCCTCCTCGCGTTTGCCGGCTAGAAAGAGGTCCTGGATTTTGTTTGCCGCGTCCTCGTAGCCGGCGCGCCGCGCGTAGTCGTTGTAAAAGTTCTTGTCACGCGCGCCCATCCCGCCGATATACAGCGCCAGGTTCTGCTTCACAGGCTCGCGGCACTTGGTCACGTCGGGGCCCATCACGCAGGTCACGAACGGCGCGAGGTCGAATTTGCCCCGGTCGCGCGCCGGGCCCGCCTTCTTGAACCCGCGCTCGAGGCTGGGCTTGAACAGGTCCCAGCGCTCCGGATTCATCCATACCGGGATGACGCCGTCGGCGATTTCGGCCGCCAGCGCGAGCCCGCTCGGGGTGATCGAGGCCATGTAGATTTCCATGTCGCGCCGGCCGTGCAGGATCGAGCGCAGCGGCTTGCCGAGCCCGCTCGACCCGGGCCCGCGGTACGGGATCTGGTACTCGGCGCCCTGGAATTCCAGCGGCGCCTCGCGCGCGAGGATCTGGCGCAGGATCGCGAGGTACTCGCGGTAGCGCACCAGCGGCTTGCCGTACGGCACCCCGTGCCATCCTTCGACCACCTGCGGCCCCGAGGGCCCGACGCCGAGGATGAAGCGTCCGCCCGACATCGCGTCCAGCGTCATCGCGGTCATCGCCGTCATCGCGGGTGTGCGCGCCGGCATCTGCATGATCGCCGTGCCGAGGCGGATCTTTTTGGTCAGCGCGCCAACCCAGGCGAGCGGAACGATAGTGTCCGAGCCCCACGCCTCGCCGGTCCACACCGAGTCGTAGCCCAGCCGCTCGGCTTCGAGCACCAAGTTGAGAGAGTCATGGGAATGGGAAAAGCCGTATAGCAGTCCGAGTCGCATCGCGAGTTCCTCCCCGGGTTCTCCTGCGGATTCCTCAAATCGCCGCGCGCCCGCGGCGCGGTGCCACGGCGAAATAAAAAAGCCCCGCGGCCAGGCCGCGAGGCTTTCAAGTCGAAACTCCAAGCCGTGCTGGCCCTAGGCCTGTGCTCCGGCCGCCGGCTCACCCGCCGCTGCGGCCGTCTGTCCGCTCTCCGGCGCCGCGGCCGTCGGCTCGATCCGCACGCGCCGCTTGTCGGTGCGGTAGGTCTCGTATTTGACCACCCCATCGACCAGTGCGTAAAGGGTGAAGTCGCGGCCCATGCCGACGTTGCGCCCCGGATGGACCCGGGTGCCAACCTGGCGCACCAGGATGTTGCCGGCGCGAACGGTCTCGCCGGCGTAAATCTTGATGCCGCGATGCTGTCCCGGACTGTCGCGTCCGTTGCGCGTCGAGCCTTGTCCTTTCTTATGCGCCACGAGCCTGTCTCCCTGTGATAGCGCCGGCGCGCGGGGCGCCAGCGAAAAAAAGCCTGATGCGGGGGCTAGGCGGCGCCCCGCTTGATCTCCTCGATCTTGAGCACGGTCAGTTCCTGGCGATGGCCGCGCTTGCGCCGGTAATTCTTGCGCTTTTTCTTTTTGAACACGATGATCTTGGTGCCGCGCGGCTGCTGCACGATCCGCGCGCGCACCGCCGCGTTGGGCACGGTCGGCGTGCCAATGGCCGGCGTTTCGTCGCCGCCGATCGCGAGCACGTCGCCCAGTTCGATCTCGGCGCCGACCTCGCCCTCGATGCGCTCGACGGTTATCTGGTCGCCGACGCCAACGTGGTACTGCTTTCCGCCTGTCCTTACAATTGCAAACATGCTTTTGGTCCGAACCCTCTTAGCTACCGGACGCCCGCCGCCATGTCAAATATGGCAAGCCCCAACGAATCGCCGCCCGATGCGGCTGCGGTTCGCTAAAAGCGGTGCGGCGGGGGCGGCTTTGCCTCAGTCCAAGCCCAGGCGCTCGCGGCCTTCAGGCGAGATCATCTGCGGGTTCCACGGCGGATCCCATACCAGATCGACGTTGGCCTCCTCGACGCCCGGCAGCGAGAGCAGCTTTCCGCGCGCGTCGATTGCAATCGACGCGCCCATCCCGCAGCCCTGCGCGGTAAGCGTCATCTTGACGTCGATCCGCTTGGCGCCTCCGTCCATCGGCGTCACTTCCATCGCGTAGATCAATCCGAGGTCCACGATGTTGACCGGGATCTCCGGGTCGTAGCAGGTCTTGAGCTGCTCCCAGACCATCGCCTCGAGATCGCCCGAGGCGACGCCCGCAGAGGCGGCGTCCGTAGCGGCGGCGTCCTCGGCGGTCTTGCCGAGCGCGTCGGCATCCTTGCCGGCGATGCGGTAGAGCCCGCCGTAGGAGGGCACCTGCACGGTGAAGCTGCCGCCGAGCGACTGGCTGATGAAGACCTCGAGGCCCTTCTCCAGCGTGATCGGACTGCCGAGCGGCACCTGGACCGCCTCGCATTCGCGGGTGAGTTCAATTCGTTCCATCGTTAGTTACCTTGTTTGCCTTGGTTGCCTTCGATTCTAAGCGCTCGGCCGCCCAAGCGCCAGTTGCCGGCCATACCGTTTCGCTGGTTCACTGGTCGCATCGAAACATGGGGTTCGGCGCGCGCGTTCCCCGTGATAGAGGTTGGAGAGCCTCTCCTTGGAGTAAGGAGAGGGGCCTGGAGGATGCAGGAAGGCGGCTGGAAGGCAGTCGCCGAGGCGGAAATTCGCGTCCACGCCAAAGTGATGCGCTGGCTGGAGCAGATGTTCGAGGCCATCGGCTAAGTAATTGGTGCACGCTACCTGGCGAAACGCTGAAACCGGCTAGTTTGCCCGGCGTCTTTGTTGCCGCTTGAAGATCGCATCATAAGCGTGTCTGCCGATGGTGTCGTGAGGAGGGACTGAGCATGCATTTGCGATGGCCGCGCCCGGACGTGAGCGGCAGCGCTCGATTTTTACCCGGGCTTCGCACTCACAGCACATCGCGCCGTTCTGCATTGATGCAGCTTGCGCTTATGAGCGGAGGCCTCGCGCTCACGACCTGGGGATGTGGGTTTCTTGCGCTCGTTTTCAACGGCGAAGATCAACAGACCATCCAGGAAGCCGACATCTGTGATGATCTCGGCTCTGAGGTTCCCTCTGAGCTCCCCTCGCTGGTCGAGTTACGGACCGATCGGGCTGGCACCACCCGCTACCGCGCTCTAAGGCTCGGCGGCTCGGACGTCGATCCGCAATGGGTTCCGATGCCGAATCGGCATGCGGATGCCACGGGCTGGATGCAGGCGGGGAATTTCACCACGATGGATTTTCAGCCGCCGCTCCAGCATGCATTGACGCCTGATTCGGTGACCTACGTCGCCTACGCACCGGCCGACGCGCGCAACGAGACGGAGCAGGGTCAACTTCGCGCGCTCAATTTCGCTTTTGGACCGGAATTTGGGAGCTTCCGCTGGAAGGGCCGCGTGTATCGATACTCCGCTGTGCACAAGCTGCCGTGTCTTCCGCCCCCGCAGTAACGAACCACTAACCCGGCCGCGGTCGCGTGGCGCTGTGCGTCTGTTGCAGCGTCGAACCGAAGCGCGAATGCCTCAGCCTGAGGGGCGCGCGGGAACTGCGCCCATGGCTCGCCCTTTCGCGCCGAGCATATCGGCAGCCTCCGTCAGATGAAGGCAGGCTCGGCGGGATTCGAGGTTGCTCGGCTGCCGCAGGCAGGAGTAGAAATCCCTGCTTTGCGAAGTCCTGTGTAACGTAAGCCGTTCCGTCCATGAACTCAGGCGAGCGCGCGATCATTGCGACCGCATGTCCGGCGGCCGCGTGTTCGCCGCGGGCGAAGCGGCGCACCAGTGCGGCGCCGAGTCCCGGTCCCACGCCGACCACCATTGCGACTGCCGGCTGATTCGCTTGCTGAGCCATCACATTGCCAAACAGCGGCCAGAACAGCCGGCGGCCGAATCAGTGAACGCGCCGGGCTACGGCACCAGCACCAGTTTACCAACCGATTGGCGCGATTGCAGGAAGCGATGCGCCTCGGCGGCCTGGGCCAGCGGAAAGCTCTTGCCGATCAGCAGCTTGAGCTTGCGCTCGCGCATGAGCTGGAACGATTTCTCGATGCCCTCGCGCATCAGGCCGGGTGTCCCGTATACCACCGGCAGCACAAAACCGCTCACCTTGGCTGATTTCTCGAACAGCCGGAAGACGTTGAGCGGGTCGGGCGCTCCGCCGGCGCGTCCGTACAGAAGCAGATGGCCGAATGGGGCGAGGCACTTGAGCCCCGGCTCGAAAGTCGGCTTGCCGACCGCGTCGAGGATCAGGTCGGCGCCGCGGCCGCCGGTCAGGCGCATCGTCTCGGCGGCGAAGTCGGAGCTTTCGTAATTGATTACCTCGTCGGCGCCGTACTGCCTGACCAGCGCGCTCTTGGAATCGTTCGACACCGTGCCGATCACGCGCGCGCCGGCCGCCTTGGCGATCTGCACCGCGACGATTCCGACACCGCCGGCCGCGGAGTGCACCACCACGGTCTGGCCGGGACCCGCCTGGTGCGCGGTATGCAGCATGTGCCACGCGGTCAGCACCTGGATCGGGAAGGCGGCGCCCTCCTCGAAGCTGACGAAGTCGGGCAACGGGATCACCTGCGCGGCACGGATGAGGCAGTACTCGGCGTAAGTCTTAAGCGTGATCGAGGTCACGCGCATTCCCACCGCAAGGTCCTTGACGCCGGGCGCGACCGCCTCGACCACGCCGGCCGCTTCCATCCCCGGCGTGTCGGGCAGCCTCGGTTTGATCATGTATTCGCCGCGGATGAAGAAGGTGTCGGCGAAGTTGATTCCGGCGGCATGCACTTTGACCAGCGCCGTGCCCGGTGCGAGTTCGGGCTTTGGCGTCTCGACGTACTTGAGCACGCTCGGGTCGCCGGTCTTTTCAAAAACGATAGCCTTCACCTGGTGCGCTCCTTGCCGCGGATGTCTGCGGGCCGCTGTTTGCCCATCGATGACTTGGCCGTGATGCCTGCGATGACTGTAATGACGGCGACCTTCGCCGCCGCCTCGAATCACCATCGGTTAATTCGGTTGGAGCAAATCAGGTTCCAACTTGCAACCGCGAGACTCGAGGCCGGCGTTTCGCCTCCGCGATTCCGCTTTCCGCGGACGAGAGGATTTCCGCCGTACGCGATATGATACAGTGCATGTGGCGCGGCCGGCAATTGCGGTGGGCGATATCGTCCGCGGGCCAGAGCGCGTGGCCGCGGGAGGGTGACGGCACTGGCGATGCTTGAACTGGTGATTTTCGATGCCGACGGCGTGTTGTTCGAGTCGGCGGAATCCAACACGGCCTACTACAACGCGATTTTTGCGGAGCTCGGCGAGCCGCCGCTCAGTCCCGGCGAGGCGCGCGACGCCATCTTCATGGCCGCGATACAGGTCTTTGAGCTGCGCGCGCGCGGCGACCAGGCCACGCTCGCGCGGATGCGCGAGGTCGCGCGGACCATCGACTTCACGCCATTTTTCAAGCTGTTGCGCCCGCCCTTCGAACTGCGGCCGTTCCTGCTCGAATTGAAGCGGCGCTACCGCGTGGCGCTCGCCACCAACCGCTCGGCAACGACCCTTGGGTTGATCGAGCATCTGGACCTGGGCGATGTGTTCGAGGCGGTGGCGAGCGCGCGCGACAAGGTTCGTCCCAAGCCCGCGCCCGACATCGTGCGTCTGTGCCTGGAGCGCGCGCGCGTCACACCGGAGCGCGCGGTGTACGTCGGCGACAGCCAGATCGACGTGGAGGCGGCGGCGGGGGCGGGGGCGCATTTCCTCGGCGTCGGCGCGCGCGTTATCCATCCCCGTCGCGTCGCGTCGCTGGGCGAGGTGCCGGCCGCGCTGGAGTGGATGTTCGGTTGATGGCTTACGGGCCGCCTCGCTCTTCGCGCGCTTGCTCAGTAGCCTTCCTCTCCCGGCTGAACCTTGCCCGCAAAGCTGCGGTACGCGACGAATAGGTAAACCGCGGCCAATATCACTCCCGGGATGAACCAGGCCAGTCCGATCTTGAGCGAGCCGGGCGGCGCGGCCGCGTTGTAGATGGTCAATCCAAATTTGGGATCGATATTTGAGGGAAGCCAGCAGGGAAACAGCCCGAAAGCGGTACTCCCGGCGACGCCCAGGATATAGAGACACGAAAAAGTGAACGCGCGCGCGCCGGTTGCGTCGCGGTTGAAATATTTCATTCCGAAGAGTCCGCTTATCGCGCTGGCGGGAAAGACATAACCCCAGGGATGGCGCGAGATTCGCTCGAGCAGATGCGCTTGAACAAAGGGGCTAATCGCCGCGACCAGGACGGTGAACAGCAGGACGGCCCACCAACCAAGATTCGCCAGGCGCCGACAGCGCTCCTCCAGCTCGCCTGCGGTCTTCATCGCCACCCATAACGCGCCGTGCTCGGTTATCGCAAAGAAGGTCGCCAAGCCCACCATGATCGTAAACCAGTCGAGGATGCCGACCCGGGGACCGACATTGAAGTTGGTCCACAGCGGCAGAAAGAAGAAGCCGCTGGCGTCGAGCGGCACGCCCCTGATGACGTTGCCGATGGCCGCGCCGTAAAACCCCGCCAGGGCGGCACTGGCGCCCGCGAAGACCAGATCCCAAAATGGCGACCACACGGGGCTCTCGATTCGGCTCCGGAACTCGACTGAGATTCCGCGCAGGATGAGCAGCCACAGGACAATCATCAACGGGAGGTAAAATCCGCTGAAGCTCGACGCATAGAGCGCCGGAAAAGCCATCAACAGCGTGCCGCCGCCCGCGATCAGCCAGACCTCATTGCCGTTCCACACCGGGTCGATCGCCCGCAGCACGAGGCGCCGCTCGGTCTCGCTGCGCGCGACCAACAGATGGATGATACCCGCCCCAATGTCGAAGCCGTCGAGGACCGCGTAGACCGCCAGCATCGAGCCAATCGCCCAGAACCAGAAAGTCGCCATCATCCCACCCCCCTGCGCTAATCAGCGGCCGCGCGTTCCACCGTCGGGAGCGCCACGGTTTCGGGGGCCGGGCCGCGCTGTACTTCAAGGTAGACCAGAAAGAGGAACAGGATTGCGAGCACGCTGTACATCCCCATGAAGCCGATCAGCGTGAACAGGACGTTGCCCGCAAAGATGCGCGGCGAGGCGCCCTGCGCGGTGCGCAGCACGCCGTAAACCAGCCACGGCTGGCGTCCCAGCTCCGCCGTCATCCAGCCGAAGATCGTCGCGATATACGGAAAGGGCGCCAAAAGCATCAGCGCCCAGAGCAACAATCGCGACTGGTACAACCGTCCGCGCCACAGGTTCCATGCGGCGAACAGCAGGATCGCTATGAAGAACGTCCCGAGTCCGACCATGTTGTGATACGCGTAGTAGAGAAGCGGAATATTGTCGGGCCACTGGTCGCGTGGGAACGCGTCCAGCCCCTTAACCTCGGCCTTCCAGTGCCGATAGGTAAGAAAACTCAGCACGTTGGGCAGGACCAGCGGATTGTCGAGCGTCTGGTTGCGCATATCGGGCTGGCCGAATATCGCCAGCGGCGCGCCCTTGGCCGAATGGAAGAGCCCTTCCATCGCGGCCAGCGTGACCGGCTGATCGAAGGCGACATTGCCGGCCGCGTTGTCGCCGGTCGGGTACAGCATCAGGCACGAGGCAATCGCGCCGGCGACTACCCCGGTGCGCACGAAGGTGCGCGCGTACTCCTGGTGCTGCTCCGTCAGCAGATAGAACGCCCCGGTCGCGCCCATCACCACGCTTGCCGTCACCACGGAAGCCAGCATGTTGTGCGGGTATTGCCAGCGCAGCCAGGGATTTGAGAGCAGGCCCCAGAAGCTCTCAAGCTCAATCGCGCCACCGGCGGTGATTCGATAGGCGACCGGATGCTGCATCCAGGCGTTGGTCGCGATGATGAAGAACCCCGACAGCCACGAACCGAGGAAGACCAGGAACGCGCTCAGCCAATGGAGCCGCGGTCCCAACCGCTGCTCGCCGAACAAAAACAGCCCGAGGAAGCTCGACTCGAGAAAAAACGAGAAGACGCCTTCCATCGCGATCGTCTGGCCAATCACGCCGCCCGCGGCACGTGAGAATCCCGCCCAGTTGGTGCCGAACTGAAACTCCATCGGGATCCCGGTCACCACGCCCATCGCGAAGTTGATCGCGAAGATTCTTGCCCAAAAATGCGCGGCGCGCTGGTAGTGCTCGTTGCCGGTCCTGAGCGCGATGGTCTTGAAGATCAGGATGAGCAGCGCGAGCCCCATCGTGAGCTGTGGAAACAGGTAGTGAAAAACCATG
>JAKAVN010000079.1 GCA_021827495.1 Deltaproteobacteria bacterium
GCCAGTCTGCACGACCTGGTTCGGGATGCTTTACCGCGGCGTCGAAGTCGCCGGTCCCGATCGCCCCGCAGGCGATGCGCCGGCGCTGCTGATGGCGCCCAAGGCTGGCGACACGGCGCGCGCGGAGATCCCGCTCGCGATCCCGGCGGGCGCCGCGCATGTCTACACCGAATGCGCGCGCATCTGGAACCCGGTGCACACCGACCGCGCGGCCGCCGCCGCCGCCGGCCTGCCCACTATCATCCTGCACGGCACGGCCACGATGGCGATGGCCGTATCGAAGATCGTCGCGGCCGAGGCGGGCTACAATCCCGAGCGCGTGCGGCGCGTCCACGGACGGTTCGCCGCGATGGTGCTGATGCCGTCGCTGGCCACCGTGCGAATCAACTCCCGCACGCCAGCCAGCGGCGGCGCAGCGGTCTCCTTCGAAGTGCTCACCGCCGACGGCGGCCGCGCGATCCGCGACGGGATGGTCCTGCTCGGCGAGTAGGCGCGGCGCGCGCGCCGCGGGAACCTTGCGGGGACGTTGCGCAAACCCTCTCAGGGCGCATCGCGGAAGCATTCGCATGAAGGTCAAGGCGGCTGTCGCATACCAGGCCGGCGCCCCGCTCGAGCTCGAAATCGTCGATCTCGACGGACCCAGGCAGGGCGAGGTGCTGGTCGAGATCAACGCGACTGGCGTATGCCATACCGACGCCTACACGCTCTCGGGCAAGGACCCCGAGGGGCTGTTCCCCGCCATCCTGGGCCATGAGGGCGCGGGCGTGGTGGCCGAAGTCGGAGCGGACGTGAGTGCGCTGCGCCCCGGCGACCACGTGATCCCGCTCTACATCCCGGAGTGCCGCCGGTGCCCGGCCTGCCTCTCCGGCAAGACCAACCTGTGCACCGCGATCCGCGAGACCCAGGGCCGCGGCGTGATGCCCGACGGCAGCAGCCGTTTCTCGAGGGGCGGCCGGATGATCCATCACTACATGGGCACCTCGACCTTCGCCAACTTCACCGTGGTGCCGGAGATCGCGCTCGCCAAGGTGCGCGAGGACGCGCCCTTCGACCGCATCTGTTACATCGGATGCGGCGTCACGACCGGTGTGGGTGCGGTGATCAACACCGCGAAGGTTCAGGTCGGCGATACGGTGGTGGTTTTTGGGCTCGGCGGAATCGGGCTCAACGTGGTGCCAGGCGCGCGCATCGCGGGGGCGCGCATGATCGCCGGGGTGGACCTCAACCCGGCGCGCCGCGCGATCGCGGAGAAATTCGGCCTCACCCACTTCATCAACCCGGCCGAGGTGCGCGGCGACCTCGTGCCCTATCTGGTGGATCTGACCGGCGGCGGCGCCGACTTCGCATTCGAGTGCGTCGGCAACGTCAAGCTGATGCGCCAGGCGCTGGAGTGCTGCCATCGCGGATGGGGCACCTGCGTCATAATCGGGGTGGCCGGAGCGGGCGAGGAGATTTCTACCCGGCCATTCCAGCTCGTCACCGGCCGCACCTGGAAGGGCACCGCGTTCGGCGGCGCCAGGGGGCGGCGCGACGTTCCGAAGATCGTCGACTGGTACATGGAGGGCAAAATCAACATCGACGATCTCATCACCCACACCCTGCCGCTTAACCGCATCAACGAGGCCTTCGGCCTGATGCATCGCGGCGAGTCGATCCGCACCGTGGTGACGTTCTGAGCGTGATGAATTAGCCGCGCTGAACGCGCGCCCGCGCGCGGGTTACGAACCGCGCGCGGCTCAGGTGCGGGCGGGAATGATCCTCTCCGCCACCGTTGCGGACAGTGAAGCGGTGGCCCATCCCGCGGCCGGCGCCGCGACCGCTCCCACGGCCGTCCCCAGGAAGACCAGCCAGTCCATGTCGGCCCGGTGCTGCGCGATGCTGAGCGTGAGACCAGTTGCGCCGGCGAATGCCGGGACTCCCCACCACGCCAGCTCGGCGATCACGATCGAGCCCATCACGCGGCGCAACCCGGGCCGCAACAGCACTCCGCCGACCGCCGCGAACATGACGGCCAGCATGAAGTTGGCGGCGAAGGTCCCCAGCCACAGATGCGGCGGCGGCCACAAGAACATCGGGAGACCTTTGGAGGCCGTGAATTGCAGCATCGCGCCCATCCCCAGCGCGGCCAGCGTGGCGATTCCCGCGGCGGCTGCGTGGCGATGCCTGAGCCTGAGCGCGATGACGATCGCGATCAGCAAAATGCCCGCGGCGAACGCGAACGCCGCGGCGTATTGGCGATGGCGCCGCAGAATTTCCGCAGCCGAAGGCGTCGCGTCTACGCCGGCGCCGCCCGGCGCGAGAGCTTCGTGGCCGGCGCCGGACACCGCTTCCGCAAGACGCTCGGCTGGCGCAGGCGCCGCGTCGGATTTTGTGGAGTGCGATGATTGAGCCGGCTGGCGCGCAAGACTCCGCGCTCGGGCCGACACGCTCCCTGCCACGGCCATCGCCGCCGCCAGCATTATCACCCCAACCGCGCCCAAGCCGCCGCGCACCATAGCGGCAACTATCCACCTGCGCGGTGGCGGTGACAATGCCTCGTCCGAGGCAATGCGCAATGGACTTGCGGGCGGGGTGGGGTGTAGTTGTTTTGAGGGCGACGGTTGCGCGCCGCGGGGAGGCGACGATGGGCTGGATTTGTATGCGCTCGTCGAAATCGGGGCACCGGTGCGGAGCTGGCGCGCGATGGCGCTGAGACGGGGCCTCGTGCCGCGGCCGCGCGCCGGATGGCTGCGCGCGATTCGCGGACTGATCGCGGCGGCGCCGCTGGTTCTTTGCGCGATGGCGCTCAGCGGGTGCTGGCCGTTTAACCGCACGTCGCCGCAGCAGGAGTATTTCAACGCGCTCAAGATCGGCAACTCGGCGCAGGCCAGCCAGCTCTGGCTCCAGATGACGCCCGACGAACGCGCCAGCTTCGAACGCGGCGAGAATATCCGGCCGAGCGTATCGCCCAAGGACGTGCAGCAGGAGATCGATGAGCATTACGCCGAGCAGGACGACGACGGCTCCGCGCCCAAGCAGCTCAAGCCGGCGCCCGGCGCCGGCGCGAGCCTGCAGGACCTGCCCTCCTATCTCAATGCAAACGGCGCCGCCGGCGCGCCGCAACCCGCGCCGGCCGATCAATAGCAGCCACGGCGCGCGAGCCGCATCGCGCGCCACCGAGGACACGGACATACGATGGAGTTCGCTTTCAACCCGGACCAGGAGATGCTTCGCCGCACGCTCGCCGATTTCGCCGCGCGCGAGCTTGCCCCGGCCTACGCCGGGCGCGATAAGGACGAGGACCTGCCGCGCCCGATCGTGCGCAAGCTCGGCGAGCTGGGGTTGCTCGCGCCGATGGTCGAGCAGCGCTACGGCGGCCAGGCGCTGGATTACGTCGCGCTCGGCATCGCGCATGAGGAGATCGGCCGCGCCGACTTCAACGCGGCCTATGTGCTGCTGCTCTCGGCGCTGGTCGGCGCGATCGTCAGCGCCCGCGGCGACGATCGCCAGCGCGCCGAGTTCTTGCCGCCGATCTGCCGCGGCGACGCGGTCGCCGCGCTCGCCGTCACCGAGCCCGGCGGCGGCTCGGACGCCGCGCACGTGCGCCTGCAGGCGCGGCGCGACGGCGACAGTTACCTGCTAAGCGGTGAGAAGACCTCGATCTCCTTCGCCGCGTGGGCCGACACGGCGCTGGTGATGGCGCGCACGGGAACCCTCGAGCAGGGCGCGCATGGAGTGAGCGCCTTTTACGTCGATCTGCGCGCGCCCGGGGTAAGCCGCGCACGCTTTCGCGATCTCGGTACGCGCGCGATCGGCCGCGGCCAGCTCTTCTTCGACGAGGTGCGCGTGCCGGCCGCTGCGCGTATCGGCGCCGAGGGCGCCGGCTTCGTGCAGGTGATGCAGGGTTTCGACTTCAGCCGCTCGCTCATCGGCCTGATGTGCATCGGGGCGGCCGAGCAGAGCGTCGACGAGACCGTCAAGTACGTGAACGAACGCCATGCCTTCGGCGCTCCGCTGGCGCGCTTCGAGGGCGTGTCGTTTCCGCTCGCCGAGGCCGCGGTCAAGCTGCGCGCCGCGCGGCTGCTCTGCTACGAGGCGCTATGGTTGCGCGACCAGAACCAGCCGCACGGATGGCTGGCGGCGGGATGCAAATGGTGGGCGCCGGAACTGGCGGTCCAGGTCATCCATCAATGCCTGCTCCTGCACGGCCATCTCGGCTTCAGCCTCGACCTGCCCCATCAGCAGCGGCTGCGCGACGTCATCGGGCTCGAGATCGGCGACGGCACCGCCCAGATCATGAAAACGCTGGTGGCGCGCGAGGTCATCGGCAAAGCCGCCCGCCCCTACTGAGGGCGGCGCCGCCGCGCGCGCTCAGCGCGCCAGGCGCGCAAGAAAGCGCAGCCGGATGTAATCGCCGGTCCAGCGCCCGGCTTCGTCGCACAGCACCGGCCTCAGCATCGCGACCACCTCGTCGCGCGCGTTGGCGCGCTCTTCGGCCGGCAGCCGGCGCAGGAACGGCTCGGCGAAGGTGTCGAGCCATCCCGCCATATCGGTCGGCAGCGGCGTCGGGCGCGGAATCAATTCAATGTACTCGACCGAGAAGCCACCCCGCGCCAAGCGCGCGCGATAATCGTCGGCCGTGGGGAAGTACCACGGGACCGCGGATTCGCCGCCGGCGCCGTGGCGCTCCAGTACCGCGATCAGTGCGACCGTGATTGCCGCGACGCATCCATGGCCGCCCATCTCGCCGGCGAAACGGCCACCGGGCTTGAGCGCGCGCGCGACTCCCGCGATCACCGCGTCGGGATCGTCCTTCATCCAATGCAGCGCCGCGTTGGAGAAGACCGCGTCGAACTCGCCCTTGAAGCCGAGCCTTGCGCCGTCAACCACGCGCGCGTCGAGCCCGCGCTTTTGCGCCGCCGCGATCATGTCCGCCGCGGCATCGACTCCGACCACCGCAGCGCCGGCGGCGGCGATCTTTTCCGTCAGCACGCCGTCGCCGCATCCGAGATCAAGAATGCGCTCGCCGGCCCGCGGCTCGAGCAGATCGAGCACCGGCTGCCCGAGCGCTGGAACGAAATGGGCGTGCCGCGCGTAGCGGTCGGCCTGCCAGCTCTGCGCGGGCGGTGAACTTGTGGCGGACTGTGAATTTGCCATCGCTTGAACATATATTGGGACAGGGTCGAAGTGGACACACCCGGAACCATCGGAGCGCCGGACGCGCCGCGGCGAGGAGTGTCGCGCGTGTGGCGAGGGCTGGCGATCCTGGCCCTGGCGGGCGCGCTGGTGCTGGCGCTCCTCGCCAGCAAATACTCGGCAGCGCTGCAGTACGAGCAGATCGGCGACTCCGCGGCCCGCGCCGCGCTCGGCGATCGCATCACCAGCCTCGAGCACGACGTCACTGAGGCGCACAGCCAGGTAACCGCGCTGCGTCAGCGGCTGGAAGCGAGCGGCGAGACCGTCCGCGCGGCCCTGGCTCCCGACTCGCGGATCATCCATCTTGTCCCGCTCAGCCCCGCGCCGGGCGCGCGCGCCGTGTTGGTTGAGAGCGTGAGCAATGGCGCGGCGGTGCTGCTCGTCAGCGGGCTGCCGCCCGCGCCGTCCGGCGAGACTTACGCGCTATGGTGGATCGGACCGCGCGGCGAAGCGTTCAAGGCCGCAGCCTTGCAGCTCGACCCGCACGGTGCGGCGATTACGGCCGCAAGCGCGCCGCCCGCGAGCGCCCATGTCGCCGCAGGCGAAATCACCCTGCAGCCCGCGCAAGACGCCAGCCAGCCGGGCGGTACGATCTATTTCAAGGGCGCGGCCACGGAGCGCTGACGGCGTAAGGGCGGGTGTCGATGAATTTGCAGTCCATCCCGCGCCTGCTGATTTCGGCGACCGGCAGCGGAGCCGGCAAGACCACTACGACGATCGCGCTCATCGGCGCGCTGCGCGCGCGCGGAATGCGGGTCGCCGCATTCAAATGCGGCCCCGATTATCTCGACCCGACCTACCATCGCCGCGCCGCCGGCGCTCCCTCGCACAACCTCGACGGCTGGATGATGGGACGCACCGCGGTGCTCGCGACCTTCGCGCGCGCCGCCGCAGGAGCCGACATCGCGGTGATCGAGGGAGTGATGGGGCTCTTCGACGGCGCGGCGCCGACTAGCGAGGAAGGCTCGACGGCGGAAATCGCGAAGTGGCTCGAGGCGCCCGTGCTGCTGGTGGTCGACGCGTCCGGGATGGCGCGCACGGTGGCGGCGGTTGCGTACGGCTTCAGCCATTTCGACCCGCAGCTCGGACTCGCCGGCCTCGTTTGCAATCGCGTCGGCAGCCGCGGCCATCTCGACCTGTTGCGTGCGGCGTCGGCCGCGGTTCCGGTGCTTGGCGGCTTCCCAAGCGAGGCGCACGCCGCCTTTCCCGAGCGCCATCTCGGACTGCTCAGCGCCGACGACAAGAACGTTGCGCCGCCGTTGTTCGAGGCGTGGGCAGGCTTGGCTGCGCAATGGCTCGACCTCGACGCAATCGTGGCGATCGCGCGCGCGGCGCCGGCGTTGAACGGCTTGGACGCCGCGCAGTTGTGGCCGCGAAACGGCGCGGCGGCGGCGCGATGCCGTATCGGCGTGGCCTGCGACGACGCCTTTCATTTCTACTACGAGGATAACCTGCGCCGTCTCGAGGCCGCGGGCGCCGAATTGGTGCGCTTTGCGCCGACGCGCGAGACGCGGCTGCCGCCGGTCGACGGACTCTATTTCGGCGGTGGCTATCCCGAGGCGCTCGCTGCCGAGCTTTCCGGCAATCGCGCGATGATCGGTGCGGTGCGCAGCTTCGCCCAAAGCGGCGGGCCGATCTATGCCGAGTGCGGCGGCCTGATGTACTTAAGCGACGGCATCCGCACGCTTGACGGGCGGGTATGGCCGATGGCCGGGATCGTCGCGGGAGAAGCCGTGATGTCCGGGCGCTTGCAGGCGCTGGGCTACGTCGAAGTCGAGACGCGCGCGGAATCGATTCTCGGGCCGGCCGGCATGCGGATGCGCGGCCATCAGTTCCGCTACTCGGCGCTCGCGCCGATTCCCGAGCGGATGGAGCGCGTTTACGCAGTGCATCCGCGACGGGGCGCGCCGTTCGTGGAAGGCTATCGCTCCGGCAGCGTGCTCGCTTCCTACGTGCATGTCCATTGGGCGTCGAACCCGCAGGCCGCCGAGGGTTTCGTCAATTCGTGCGCCGCCTGGCGCGAGAACCGGCGCTAGTGGCGCGACAGGCACATTCGCGGTTGCGCCTTGGGGTCAATCTCCGGCTCACGTTATGAACGCGGCACGAACCAGGCCCGCGCGCACCCTGATGGTGCAGGGGACCGCGTCGTCGGTCGGCAAGAGTCTGCTTGTCGCCGCGCTCTGCCGCATCTTTCACGCCGAAGGGCTGAGCGTCGCGCCGTTCAAGGCGCAGAACATGGCGCTCAACTCGTTCGTCACGCCCGACGGCGGCGAGATCGGACGCGCCCAGGCGGTGCAGGCCGAGGCGGCGGGCGTGGCGCCACGGGTCGAGATGAATCCGATCCTGCTCAAGCCCGAGGGCGGGCTGCGCTCGCAGGTGGTCGTGCTCGGCAAGCCGTTTGGCCAGATGACCTGGTCCGAGTACCAGCGCCTGCGGCCCGAGTTCGTGCGGATAATCGCGGACGCGCTGCGCACGCTGCGCGCGCGGCACGAGCTCGTCATAATCGAGGGCGCCGGCTCGCCCGCCGAGGTAAATCTCGCCGCGCAGGATATCGTGAACATGCGCGTCGCGGCCGAAGCGCAGGCGCCGGTGCTGCTGGTCGGTGACATCGATCGCGGCGGCGTGTTCGCGCATCTCACGGGCACGATGGAATTGCTGGCGCCGGCCGATCGCGCGCGCGTGGCTGGCTTTCTGATCAACAAATTTCGCGGCGATCCGGCGCTGTTGACGCCGGGGCTGGAATTCCTGCGCGCGCGCTTTAAGATACCCGTGCTCGGCGTGATCCCGTACGTCGAGCGCCTGCGGATCGCCGACGAAGACTCGGTGGCGCTGGAGGATCGCCGCAGCCGGCGCGCAGCGCGGCCGGACCAGGTTGAGATTGCGGTGGTAAGGCTGCCGCGGATTTCGAACTACGACGACTTTCTCGCCCTCGAGCACGAGGACGGCGCGGCGGTGCGCTTCGTCGAGGAAGCCGGCGCGATCGCGGGTGCCGACCTGGTGATAATCCCGGGATCGAAGAGCACGGTCGCGGATCTTGGATGGCTCAACGAAACCGGGATCGCGCGGGCGATCGTCGCGCACGTGCAGGGCGGCGGTTTGGCCGCGGGAATTTGCGGCGGATGCCAGATGCTGGGCGAGCGAATCGAGGATCCGCATCGCGTCGAATCAGACCAGCCTGCCGCGCGCGGCCTCGGCCTGCTGCCGATAACCACGCGCTTCGCCCAGACCAAGCGCACGGCGCAAGTGCGCGCGCAGGTCCAGACTCCTTCGATTTTCAGCGGCGCGGCGGCAGTGGCGGGCGAAATCTCCGCCTACGAGATTCACATGGGAAACGTGACGCGCGGCGCTGAAGTCCCGGCGCCATTTCGAATCGTGGCGCGCAACGGCGCGCCGGCCGATCTGGCTGACGGCGCGATCAACCGCGAGGGCACGGTCGCCGGCACGATGCTCCACGGGATTTTCGAAAATGATGCGCTGCGCGCGGCATTTCTCGGCGCGTTGCGCCGCCGTAAAGGGCTTGCCGCGCGCGACGCGGCCCGGCCTGTCGCCTCGCGCGAGGCGGAATACGACCGCCTGGCCGCGGCGGTCGCGGCCAGTGTCGATCTGCCGGCGCTCAGAAAGATCGCCGGACTCGGCTGATTCGGCGCTCGCGGCACCCCAAGACATCCGCGGCACGAAATCCTAGAATCGCCGCATGGGCGAGGACCGTTCAAAATATCCGGAGGCGCTCGCACACGAGGCGCCAAACACGCTCGAGGGCTGGAGCGTGCTGCATCAGGTGTTCAGGCTCAGGCGCGAGGCGCTCGGCGCGCTGGACGCCGCGCGGCGCGAACAAATCGTGCGGCAGGCCGCCGGAGCGATCTCCGCGATGGAGCGGCGCGAGGACGGCGAGAGCGCGCTCTTTTCGATCCTGGGCCACAAGGGCGACCTGCTCGCCCTGCATTTCCGCCGCGGCTTCGACGAACTCGGGCGCGCCCAGGCGGAGATCGCGGCGCTGAAGCTGAGCGCGTTCCTCGAGCAGACCGGATCGTACGTCTCGATGGTCGAGATCGGGCTGTACGAAGCGACCGTCGCGCTGAACGCGCGCCTTGCGGGCGAGGGGCTGCGTCCGCATTCGCCGCAGTGGAAGCGGGCGGTCGAGAAGGAACTCGCCGCGCAGCGCGATAAGCTGGCCACCCGCTTGTGGCCCAAAATTCCCGCGCGCCGCCACCTCTGCTTTTACCCGATGAACAAGCGCCGCGCCGGCGCGGACAACTGGTACCAGCTTGCGATCGACGAGCGCCGCCGCCTGATGCATGAGCACGGGATGATCGGCAGGCGCTACGCGGGCCAGGTCACGCAGATAATCTCGGGCTCGGTTGGCTTCGACGACTGGGAGTGGGGCGTCGATCTCTTCGCCGACGATCCGCTGGTCTTCAAGAAACTGGTCTACGAGATGCGCTTCGACGAATCCAGCGCGCGCTACGCCGAGTTCGGCCCGTTCATGGTCGCGATCCGGCTCGGTGCCGACGACCTGGAGCGGCTCGTCCTCGTTTACGCCAGCGCCTGAGCGCCGCCATTTCACATCCGTTGCCTGCCTCGGGTTATACCGAACAGGAGCGGCAGGGCCTCAACGGGGTTCCCCGCTGGCAGGAGGGTCTAGATGACGCCGCAGGAGTTCGCGCAACGCCTCAATCGCCTGTACGCAGGCACCATGATGCAGGATATGGAGATGCTCCATGCGGGCGAAGGCCGCGCGCGAGGACGGGTCGCATTCAAGCCGCAATTGCGGCAGCTCACCGGGCTGTTTCATGCCGGAGTGATTATGGGGCTCGCCGATACGACGGCGACGGCGGCTGCAATGTGGGAGGTCAATCCCGATGGTGAGTTCCGGCCGGAGCTTTTCCCGCTCACGATCCAGGTCTCGACCAACCTGATCCGCAACACCGGCGGTGGCGCGCTCACCGCCGATGCCGAACTGGTCCATCGCGGCAAAAGCACGATCGTCGCTGACGTCCGCGTCACCGATGACCAATCGCGGCTGATCGCCAAGACGACAGTCACGCTGCTGGTGCCGAAGGCGCCCGCACGCTGAGGCGTGCGCGGGCTAGTTGCGGAACTTGTCGGTCAGGCGCCCGAGCACACCGGCTCGTCCGCCGCTACCCTGCTGCTTGGGCGGCTCAGCGTCGGACGGCTTGGCGCCAGGCTTGAGCGTGGCGAAGAGATCTTCGACTTCGCCCTCGACCGGAAAGCGGCCGGCCTTGGCCTTGGAGAAGATCAGCCGGCGGTCGACGACCACGTCGAACTGGCCGGTGCTGCCGGCTTTGATTTCAGCGTCCTCGCCGAAGCGTTTATGGAGCGACGCGGCCAGACTGGCCGCACGGGGCTTGTAACCTCAAGCGGAGCAATAGAGGATTTCGGTCGCCATCCGGAGCTCTCCGTTTTCAAACGATCATTTGCTCTCGGGCAGATCGACGAACACCGCCGCCGCCACCACCGAGGTCCACAACCCGTCGCGATCGCCGATCGCCGACTGCGTGACGTTGCGCGTGGTGATGATCTTGTCCGAGACGCGCCATACGTCCTTGCGCTCGTCGTAGCTGGCGTTGGGATCGAAGTCGACGCCCAGGATCGTCGCCAGCATCATCGCGGCAAGATCTTCGGCGTAATCGCCCGCCTTCTGGTCGGTCTCGCCGAAGCTGTGATGCTCGGAGAGGTAGCCGTAGTTGCTCGGGTTGGCCGGGATCGCCACGCCCACCGAAGAGGCGATAAGGCGATGCGGCTCGTCGGTGGCATTGTCGCTCATCACGGCGAAAACGATCTGGCCGGGGGTCAGGCGCTTGAGCCCTTCTTGCGGTGTGATCAGTTTGCAGTAGGCGGGAAAGATCGATTTGACGCGCACGAGATTGTACTCGGCGATACCGGCCGAGCGCAGGGCAAGCTCGAAGGAGTTCAGTTTCTCGCGGTGCTTGCCAACCCCCTTGGTCAGAAACACTCCCTTCGGAAAAGGCCCCATCAATGCTCCCCCTGTTAAGCCCCTTCCCGGCGCGCCGGTCCAGGATCACTCAGCAAGATCACCCATCAAGCGTAGCAGTAAGCGAACTCGCGATACACCGGGGGATCCGGATCGCGGCCGTTACACCACGTTGATCGGCTGGTACTCGCCGAACACGCGGCGCATCGCGTCCGAGATCTCACCGAGCGTCGCCCAATTGCGCACCGCGTCGATGATCGGCGGCATCAGGTTATCGTCGCCGCGCGCTGCCGCCTCGACACGCGCCAGCGCCGCGCGTGCGGAGGCGGCGTTGCGCTCAGTGCGCAGGCGCCCCAGCCGCGCGCACTGCTTTTGCTCGATTGCGGGATTGACACGCAGGATGTCGGCGGGCGGCGGCTCGGATGCGGTGAACTGGTTGAGCCCGACGATGATCCGCTGCCTGGATTCGATCTCGCGCTGGTAGATATAGGCGGCCGACTGGATTTCGCGCTGCATGTAACCGCGTTCGATCGCGGCCACCGCACCGCCGAGGTCGTCAATCTTGCCGAGGTACTCCAGGACCTTGCCTTCGAGTTGGCGCGTGAGACTCTCGAGGTAATAGGAGCCGCCGAGCGGATCGGCAGTGTCGGCGACGTCGGACTCGTGGGCGATGATCTGCTGGGTGCGCAGCGCCAGCAGCGCCGACTGTTCGGTGGGCAGCGCCAGCGCCTCGTCGCGCGCATTGGTATGGAGCGATTGCGCGCCGCCCAGCACCGCGGCCAGCGCCTGCAGCGTCACGCGCACCACGTTGTTGTCGACCTGCTGCGCGGTCAGCGTGGAGCCCGCGGTCTGCGCATGGAAGCGCATCATCATCGAGCGCTCGTCGGCGGCGCCGAAGCGCTCCTTCATGATCCGCGCCCACAGCCGGCGCGCCACGCGGAACTTGGCGATCTCCTCGAAGAAGCTGTTGTGCACGTTGAAAAAGAACGACAGGCGGCTGGCGAAGGCGTCGACCTTGAGCCCGGCCTTGAGCGCCGCTTCGACGTAGGCGATACCGTCGGCCAGCGTGAAGGCCAGTTCCTGGGCCGCGGTCGAGCCGGCTTCGCGGATGTGGTAGCCGGAGATCGAAATCGTGTTCCAGTTGGGGACTTCCCTGGCCGCGAAGGCGAAAATGTCCGTGATGATCCGCATCGAGCCGCGCGGCGGATAGATGTAGGTTCCGCGCGCGACGTACTCCTTGAGCACGTCGTTCTGGATGGTGCCGTTAAGCTTGTCCCATCCGACCCCGCGCCGCTCGGCCGCCACCAGGTACAGCGCGAGCAGGATCGACGCGGTCGCGTTGATGGTCATCGAGGTCGAGATCTTGTCGAGCGGGAGCTGGTTGAGCAGCATCTCCATGTCGTGGATCGCGCAGATCGACACGCCGACGCGGCCGACCTCGCCGCGGGCCAGCAGGTGGTCGGCGTCGCGGCCCATCTGGGTCGGCAGGTCGAAGGCGACCGAGAGCCCGGTCTGCCCGTGCTCGAACAGGTAGCGGTAGCGGCGGTTGGATTCCTCGGCGTCGCCGAAGCCCGCGTACTGGCGCATCGTCCACAGCCGCCCGCGGTACATCGTCGGCTGCACGCCGCGGGTGAACGGGTACTCGCCCGCGAAGCCGAGGTCGCGCAGGTAGTCGAAGCCGTCGAGGTCGGTAGGATCGTATTCGCGCTCGCTCTCGATGCCAGAGCTGGTGGTGAAGCGCTCGCGGCGCTCGCCGCCGCGCTTGAGCGCGGGCGCGACCTTGCGCTGCTCCCAATTCTTGCGTGCGTCCCTGATACCGCCATCGGACATATTTGTGGCCTCCGGCCCCGGCTACTCGATAATCGCCAGGACCTCGCCCTTCTCGACCGTCTGTCCCGCCGCCACCCTGACCTCGATCACCCGGCCGGCCTTGGGCGTCCTGATTTCGTTCTCCATCTTCATCGCTTCGACGGTCAGCACTCCGTGCTCCGCCTCGATCTGGTCGCCCGGATTCACCAGCACGCTGACCACCCGCCCGGGCATCATCGCCTTGAGCTCGACGCGGCCGCTCAAGTGGCGCCCGAGGATCGCGCGCACCGCGCGCCGTTTCTCGTCGACCAGGTTGATCCGCCATGCGCCGGCGCGCGAAGTGACGATCAGCTCTTCGTCCCGCTGTGTGACGTCGAAGTCAAACGAGCGATTGCCGATCAGCACCGAAAATGAACCGGGGCCGACGCGCCGGAGATCGAGTTCGAAGCGTTGCTCGCCAAGGCGCACGGCGCAGGTATTCGCGTCGAGCTGCTCGAAATCGAACTCGTGCTCGGTGTCCCGCAGCGTGGCCAGGTAACGCATCGCCCGCCTCTAGCGCCTCAGCACGTCGAGCCGGCCGAGCGTCTTCCACGCCGAACCGGCGCGCGCCGCGCCGCGGCCCGCGCCGGCGGCTTCGGCGCCGCGGCCGTTGCCCGGATTCTGCGCGGCGGCCGCCACGGCCAGCATCGCCGCGATAAATTCCCTGTCGTTATCATCCTGGTCCGGCTTGCCGTCCCCGCCGCTGGTGCCGGCGCGCGCTCGCGGATGGTATTCCTGCTCGATGAAGTTGGTGTCGTAGTCTCCGCGCAGGAACAGCGGATGGCGCATCAGCCAGCGATGGAAATCCAGGTTGGTGGTAAGCTCGCCGGCGATCACGAACTCGCCGAGCGCGCGGCGCATCCGCGCGATCGCCTCGGCGCGGTCGCGGCCCCATACCGCGAGTTTGGAGATCATCGGGTCGTAAAAGACCGGCACTTCGGCGCCCGCGTAGACGCCGGCGTCGTTGCGCACGCCGGGCCCGCTCGGCCATCGCAGCGTGTCGATCCGGCCCGGCGCCGGGGCGAAGCCGGCCGCGGGATCTTCGGCGTAGATGCGGCATTCGACCGCCCATCCGCGCTGGCTCAGATCCTGCTGGCTGAACGGCAGCGGCGCGCCGGCCGCGACCTCGATTTGCGCCTTGACCAGATCCACCCCGGTTACCATCTCGGTTATCGGATGCTCGACTTGGATGCGGGTGTTCATTTCGAGAAAGTAGAAATTGCGATCGGCGTCGGCCAGGAACTCGATCGTGCCGGCGCTGAAGTAGCCGACCGCCTGCGCCGCCTTGATCGCGACCTCGCCCATTGCGCGGCGCATCGCTGGCGTGATGAAGGGCGAGGGCGACTCCTCGACGACCTTCTGATGGCGGCGCTGAATCGAGCATTCGCGCTCGAAGACCTGGACGGTTTTGCCAGCGCGGTCGGCCAACACCTGGAACTCGATATGCCGCGGTCGGCTCAAGAATTTTTCGACATAAAGGCGGGCGTCGCCGAAAGACGATTTCGCCTCGCCGCCAACCGCACGCATCGCCGAAGGCAGTTCGGCCTCTTTCTCGACGAAGCGCAGGCCCTTGCCGCCGCCGCCGGCTGCCGCCTTGAGCATGATTGGATAGCCGATCCTGGCCGCCGCCGCGCGCACCTCGGCCTCTCCCGCGAGCGTTCCCGGCGAGCCCGGGACCACCGGTACGCCCGCCGTCGCCATCACTTTGCGCGCCTCGACCTTGTCGCCCATCTTCCTGATCGCCGCGGGCGACGGGCCGATGAAGACCAGCCCGGACTTCTCCACGGCAGTCGCGAAGCCGGCGTTCTCGGAGAAGAAGCCATAGCCGGGATGGATCGCCTCGGCGCCGGTCTTTGTGGCGGCCTCGATAATCCGCTCGGTCTTGAGGTAGCTCTCGGAGGCGGGGGCCGGGCCGACGCCGACCGCATAGTCGGCCTCGCGCACGTGCAAAGCGGCGCGGTCGGCATCCGAGTAGATCGCGACTGACTCGACGCCCAGTTCCCGGCAGGCGCGGATCACACGCACCGCGATCTCGCCGCGATTCGCTATCAGGATGCGCTTGAACATCGTTTACGCTATGCGCCGGCACGCC
>JAKAVN010000080.1 GCA_021827495.1 Deltaproteobacteria bacterium
TCTCAGCGTCGTTACGCTGCAAATGCAGGTCTCCGGGGAAAATGGGCAACGCGATCTCACGATGAAGATCTGGACGCAAGGAGAGAACGCGCTTGTCCGTATCCTCAGCCCCGAAAAGGACGCGGGCACCGCTGTTCTGAAAATAGGCAGCGACGTCTGGTACTATCTGCCCAAAGTGAACCGCACGATTAAGGCTCCTTCTTCGATAACAACGACCTCATGGATGGGAAGTGATTTCACCCTTGATGATTTGGTGAAAGAAAGCGGCTTGCAGCGTGACTATTCGCTGGCGAATTCTTTTGCGGGTAAGCGGGGTGAGGTTGCGGTGTATGAATATACCCTGACACCCAGACCCGGCGCGGTGGTGGTGTGGGGGAAAATTGTGCTGCAGATCCGCCAAGCCAACCTGATGCCGGCATGGCAGGGTTTCTATGACGAAGACGGCAAGCTGATCCGGGAGCTGACCTTTTCCGATTACAAAGCCATGGGTGGCAGGCTTATGCCTACACGCTTGGTCATGCGATCGGTGGACAAGCCTGGCCAGCAAACCACGATCGTATATCAGGATGCCGCGTTCGACGTGCCGATCAGCGCGGGCGTGTTTGCGCTGTCCAGCCTGAAGCGATGAGCAGGCGCTTACTCCAGCTTGCGTGGCGCAATCTGTGGCGCAATCCGCGGCGCACGTTGATCGCCATGGCCGCCATCGCCCTGGGCTATGCGATGCTGCTGTTTGTCGCGTGTCTGATGGCGGGCCTGCGGTGGCAGATGATCGAGAACGGCACGCGCCTGGTCCTGTCTGAGATCCAGGTTCACGCCCCAGGTTACTATCCCAAGCGTTCCATTCAGAAGACGCTGGGCGGACAAAAAGGGACGGACGTCAGCGCGCTGCTTGCCGCCATCAGCGCTGACCCGCAGGTTTATGCCGCGGCGCCGCGGGTGTACGGCTACGGCTTGGTAAGCGCTTCACATGGCTCTTCCGCGGGGGTGGCGCTTTTGGGGGTGGTCCCGGATCAGGAACCGAAGATTACGGTCCTGAACACACAGATGGTAAAAGGGAGCTATCTGAGCACACTGGCGCCACACCGGGTCGTGGTGGGAGACAAGCTGGCAGGCGTAATTGGGGTCCAGGTGGGGTCGGAAATCGTTTTGCTGACGCAGGCGGCCGATGGCTCGATGGGTAATGACCTGTACACCGTGGGAGGGATTTTTCACACTGGTCTTGATGCCTTGGACCGGGGTCTGGTGGTCATGCCGCTAGGCTCTTTGCAGGAGCTTTTGGCCCTGACGCCGGGAAGGATCCATGAAGTTGGGATTAAACTCCACGACATAACGGAGGCTACGGCGGTGGCCGCGGGACTTGGAGTCCGGCTGAGTAAAATGCTTCCCGTTGCGGTGAGTGCGTGGCCCGAGTTGGCGCCGGATCTGGCCGCTTATGTGCAGTTTAACCGCGGCGTCACGTTGGTTCTGTTTTTTATCTTTTTCCTGTTAGCGGTCATTGGCATCATGAATACCATGCTGATGGCGGTCTTCGAGCGCACCCGTGAGTTGGGCATGCTGATGGCCTTGGGCATGCGTCCTGCCCAGGTGATTGGTCTAATCATGGCGGAGGCGGCAGGTTTGGCCGCGGCCAGTCTGGTGTTGGGCGCAGCGCTTGGCGCTCCGCTGCTGTGGTATTTGCAGGCGCATGGGCTGGACGTGGGCGGCGCCACAGGTGAGGTGGTCTCTGTCGCCGGGGTAGTGGTAGGCCATCTCTGGTACGGGCGGCGGGATTTTTCCGCTTACGGCCAGGCGGCGGTGGGGCTGGCGGCCACGGCCCTGGTGTCGGCGCTCTATCCGGCGTGGCGAGCCGCTCATTTTCGGCCGACGGAAGCGATCCGCAAGGTCTAGCAGTGACAAGCGTTCTGCTGCTGGTAAAAGTCAGCTGGCGCAATGTCTGGCGCAATCCCCGCGGGACCCTGTTGACCGCGCTGGCCCTGGGTTTGGGTCTCGCCTTGCTGCTGATCTCGTTGGGCCTGCTCGACGGTGGCCACGAGCAGACGATTGCCAGCGCGGTGAGGTTTGGTCCCGGGGATGTAGTCATCCAGGCCAAGGGTTTTCAAGACAGCGGCTCGCAGGAGCTGCTGCTTGCGGCGCGGGTGGTGTCAAGGGTCGACGCGTTCCTGCAAACCGCACCCATGAAGCGGGTTCTGCTAGGCGTGAGTCCCAGGCTGCTGGCCACCGGACTGCTGAGTTCCGCAGCCAACTCCGCCGGGGTGACCCTTGTTGGGGTCATCCCACGCGAGGAGCGCGCCGTGTCCCTGATTCCGCAGCGCATGGTGGAGGGGACATATCTGAGTGATGACAATCCCTCTGGAATAGTTATTGGCGCCGCGGTGGCCGACAAGCTCGAGGTGAAGGTAGGTTCCAAAGTAGTGCTCATGACGCAGGCGGTGCGGCAACCTGGCGCCAAAGTCAAGGGCGTAACCGGCGGGGAAATGCAGAGCACTCTGTTACGGGTGAACGGGATCTTTCGCACCGGCATACAAGCGATGGATGCCAACGTGATCCATCTGCCTTTGCCCGTGGCCCAGACCTTGCTCGGCGTACCAGACAATCAGGTGACCCAGGTTGCGCTCCTTCTGCGGCGGGAGGGCGACTCGCTGATGGTGGCACAGGGCTTGCGCCAGCAGTTGGCGGGGGCCCCGGTAGAAGTTCTGACCTGGCGGGAATCGATGCCGATGCTGGCGCAGATTCTTGGGCTGGACCACGCTTTCAATTACGTCATGAACGGTGTGGTGCTGGCGATGGTGGGGTTGGGAATACTCAATACTATTCTGATGCGAGTGCTGGAACGCCGCTATGAATTTGGGGTTTGTAAAGCGCTGGGCCTGCGGCCGGTGCAGCTTGCACTGATGATCATCGGGGAATCCCTTGCGCTCACGGCGATCAGCCTTGCCTTCGGACTGGCCCTGGGTCTGAGCGTCGAACATTATTTCGCCACCGCCGGGCTGAATCTGCGCCTGCTATTCAGAACCGGCCTGCCCCCTGCGCTGGTGGTTGATCCCATGCTCTATTCGCGCTTGAGCCTGGAGCGAATCGTTTCCTCCGTGAGCATCGTGTTCATAGTGGCGACAGTCATATCGTTTTATCCGGCACTGAAAGCGGCGCGGACGGAGCTGCCAGACGCATTGAAAGTGCTTTAGCCAGATGCGGGTCTCCTGGACGGGGGCAAGCTGAATTGGAGAGTGACTTGGTCCAGCCGGCGGTAGAACTGAACGACGTGAGCAAGACCTACCGAACGGGATCAATCGAGGTCCCGGCGCTGCGCGGGGTTTCGCTGCGGATTGTGCCTGGGGAATTCGTAGCTACTGCCGGTCCGTCAGGTTCCGGCAAAACCACGCTGCTCAACATCATCGGCGGGCTCGACCGGGCGGACGCCGGCGAGGTGTGGGTGGCGGGACAAAACCTTCAGCTCTTATCTTCCGGTGAATTGGCGCGTGTGCGTTTGCAGCGGATCGGCTTCGTCTTCCAAACGTACAACCTGCTGCCGGTCCTTACCGCCCTGGAAAATACGGAGTTTACCTTGCTTTTGCAGGGTGTGGCTAAGCATACGCGCAGGGAAAGGGTGCAAAAGCTGTTTTCGGAGATCGGCCTCGCGGGCCTTGAAAATCGCCGTCCAGCGGAGTTGTCCGGCGGGCAACAGCAGCGGGTTGCGGTGGCCAGAGCCATGGTCACAGAACCGGCGCTCATTTTGGCGGATGAGCCGACGGCGAATTTGGACTCCGCCACCGCGCTCGCGCTGCTCGAGGTGATGGAACGCCTCAATCGCGCCACTGGCACAACTTTCATCTTTTCCACCCATGATCCTCAGGTCATGGAGCGGGCTCACCGTTTGATCCGCCTGCGCGACGGCCAGATAGCAAGTGACGAGGCGCGTGACCGGCAAGCGCCAGTGGCGGCGGCAAAGGGCGGCGCCGCCTGAGCGGCCGCGGGAAACGGTCATTGAGCAATCGCGGCACCCCCGAGCGCGGTGGCGCCCGGCGCGTGAGCGGCGGCCACGGCCGGCGGAGCGTCCACGGTGTGGAAGCGCATGAGTTCCGTGGCGACCTCCGGGCGGCCCACGCGCCGGTTACTACTTGTGCTTGGCGATTATGTACTTGGACAAGTCGGCGATGACCTGCTTGGCGCCGGCGCGAGTGCCTCCGTGTACCGCGATCTGCTTCACTCCCGCCTTGCGCATTTTCGCGACGCGCTTCAACAGCTCGTCGGGCGTACCGGTCAGCGTGGTCTCCTTGAGTATTTTTTCGGTGACCAGAGCGCCGTGCGCCTCCGGCTTAAAGTCATGGACATAGCCCGCGTATAGATCGAGATGGCGGGTCTCGAGCGGAGCGTCGGGGGTGTGATAGGCGTGCTTGAACGCCATTACGTCGTCGCGAATATCAGCGGGCAGCTCGGCCGGGTCTTTGACCGAGAGCGCGAAGATGTTGCACTCCGAGGTCACATAGGCGCCGACCGCTTGCTGCATGTCGGCCAGCGATTCTCCCGGCTTGACGACATGAAACGCCGTCAGCACCAGGATATACAGGTCCTTGAGGCTCTTGCCGGCGCGCTCGGCGCCACGGCGCACGTGGCCTAGCGCGTACTCCAGGAGACTGTCGCCGACGGTGCCGAACAGGATCACGCCGTCGCCGATTTCGCCCGCCAGCTCCAGCGTTCGCGGGCCGCTGGCGGCGACATAGATCGGTACGCGGTCCTTGATATTGTACCATCCGCCAACCGGGTTCAGGAACCGAATCATGCGCTTGCGCTCGCCTTCCTGATAGGGAACGGTCTCGCCGCGCAGCAGCCCGCGACAGGTTTCGACGTGCTCGCGCAACTGATCGAGCCGCGCCGCGGGCATTCCCAGCGTCCGCCGCGCGGTGTTCCCGGTGCCGATACCCATCACCACCCTTTTCGGCGCGAGCTGGTTCAGGGTCGCAAAATTATTCGCGGTGACCGGCGAGATCCGCGACAAGGGGTTGGTCACGTTGGTGCCGAGCTTGATCTTCTTGGTATGCACCGCGCACAGCGCCAGCGACTGAAAAACGTCCGAGCAAACCATCTGCGAATCGTACAACCATGCGTGCGTGAGCCCTTTTCTTTCGGCAAACGCCACGTCTTTGTAAATATCGACCGCGGAAAGAAACGCAAACCCGTAATCCATCTTCCCAACCTCCAGGCATGACCGCCGCGCGGCTAACCAGCGCGTATTCCGGGGTGCAACTGCCGCCGCCTACGATTCGCCAAAGATGGCGCGGAAGTCAAGGACAGGTACTCGTTGCAGTACCGGCGGCGCGGCTGCGGGAAACGGTCATTGAGCAATCGCGGCACCCCCGAGCGCGGCGGCGCTCGGCGCGTGGGCGTCGGCCACGGCCGGCGGCGCGCCTACGGTGTGGAAGCGCATGAGTTCCGTGGTGACCTCCGGGCCGCCGACAAAGCTGGTGCCTTCCTGCTTGAGCAGCCGGTAGGGCGGCGCCGCCTCGAAATAGAGCGTGTTCTTGGGAATTACCGGCTGGATGACGTGCAGCACGAAGTGCGGCCAATTGGGCATCACCGTCGCGATGTCGACTTGTGCGATGACCTTGAGCGCGGAGAAGCTGCCGGCCGGCACGGTTATCTGTTCGAGGCGTGTGGCCGAGACGTCCTGAGCCACGTAACTGTACGGCGTGAGCTGCTGGTTCAGCATGCCTTCGGCGCCATCGCGGGGCGTGGCGAAGGCGCGCAAAAACGCCATCCACGGAACCGCGTCGGGATACAGATCGGGTGGCAGATCGGCGGCCCCGGCCAGCCGGAGCACCGCCGCATCGTTGCGCCAGAACGTGCTCTGCAGCGCGCGGCCATGATCGTACAGCGTCCATTGGTACAGGGTGCAGCCCTGCCGATGATTAGGGAATAGCCAGAAGCCGACTTCGAACTGATCGCCGGGCAGGGTGGTGACCTCGATGTGGACGGTGTCGTCGGCGACCGTTTCGTTCCACGCCTTGACCCGCATCACGACCTGGCCCGAGCGGTTCTCGGTCTGCCGGGTTTCGTCGACTTCGACGCCGGCGGGTGGGGTTATCGCGTCACGGCCGGATTGGTCGCCGACCATCCCGCGGCCAATCAGGCCGCGCGCCACCAGCCAGGCATCCGTTGCACCGCCGGCGCTGGACTCGGTGCCCGGCGCCTGCGCGGTATCCGCGCGGCCCGTGGCGGGCCATAGGGTTAAAACCGCCACGCACACGGCCAGCGAAGGAAGCAGAGTCCAGACCCGGAACGATGAAGTCCTCATGGTGAATTTGCGGCTCCCGCACCGCGGCCGCCATAACGCGCCGGTTGCACGGTTTCCTGCATATAAAGCCTTGCCCAGGCGCCAATCTCCCGCACGCATACCGCGTGGCGACGGCAACTCTTCCTCGAGCAGAGTGTGGAGCTGGAAGCAAACTCTCGGGGGGGAAGCTAATTGATCCTATACCCTGCGCGCCCGCGCCGCAAAGCTAACTGGGTTAGCCAACCGCGGCGGCGCCAGGAAATCTCCGTACAAGGCCCATGGTGTCATTCTTAGCGCAGCGAAGAATCGCGGGATTCTTCACTGCGCAGACTCCGTTCAGCATGACGACCTGACTTGTGCAGAGATTCCCTGGCGCGCGCACAATTATAAGGAGCGCGCCGACAGCGCACGCCGCCGGGCCGGCAATCAGCCATCTTTGTTATCCACAGAACCAACCAAGCGGGGCCGGCGCGGTGGGTTTGCCGCCAGAGTGCGGTAGCGTGAAGGAACGCAAAGACTGAGCGTGCGGCAGTGGCTAATCCGGCCGCCGCCGTTGCATAACCGCCGGCCAGGAGAGAAGTAATAGATCATTTTGTTTCGGACCTAAAACGGATCAGAGCACGGGCGCGCGCGCACATGGAAGGCGGCGCGGTGACGGAGAGTTACCAGGCGGATCGCACGCAGGTGCTGGCGGTGCTGAACCAGGTGCTAGCGACCGAAATCGTTTGCGTACTGCGCTACAAACGCCATTTTTTCATGGCGCGCGGGATCAACGCGGAATCAATCAAGGCCGAGTTCCCGCGGCACGCCACCGACGAGCAGCAGCATGCGGACTGGATTGCCGAGCGCATCGTCCAACTGAACGGCGAACCCAATTTCAATCCGGAGGGGCTTTCCTCGCGCAGCCACTCGGAATATCAGGAAGGCTCCAATCTGATCGAGATGATCCGGGAAAACCTGGTTGCCGAGCGCATCGCGGTCCAAATCTTATGCGGAAATCGCGCGCTGGCTGGGCGAAAGCGATCCGACCACGCGGCGGCTGATCGAGGATATCCTCAAGATGGAGGAAGAACACGCCGACGACCTGGCCAATATGCTGACCAAGGCCGCCGGTTAGCCGAGCGGCGCGGACTTGTCTGCGAGCTGGCTGTGATGAGGGCGCACTCTTCGCGTGCGAGGCCGTGATGGCGCAGTTGGGCCAAGCCGGCATGGCGGC
Organism: Deltaproteobacteria bacterium; assembly: GCA_021827495.1. GTDB lineage: Bacteria > Desulfobacterota > Binatia > Binatales > Binataceae > JAKAVN01. The sequence goes on from JAKAVN010000080.1 coordinate 7,485, forward strand.
GGAATGCCCTATTAGAGCCGCAGCCATCAATGTGCTCTCCAATCCATCATTATGGTTATCCATATAACTAAGCGAATTGGCGTTGCGCCGCCACTCGCGGTATTATGAATAAGCCGGGATCGACAAAGGAATCGCGCCCGGCTTTGATCCAGCCCTACGGTGGCCCTTTCGCTCGCCTTCGACCACGTTCCGCTAGATTAATCCGACACGTGCGAAAACGAAGGCTTGAGCAGGAGCCCGCATGTATCTTCCCATTTCGGTTGGAACCATCGTGTTGATCGTTGTCGTGCTCTGGCTGGTCGGCGCGGTCTGAGGAGCCGGTTTGGCGGCCGGCGGGAGCGAAACCCGGGCGCCGCGACCAACGGGCGCCCGAAATAAACAGGAGGCAGAGACAGTATGCTATTTTTAGTTATCATTTTGATTTTGTTGTTTGGCGGTGGCGGGTTTTACGGATATCGCAGCGGGTACTATGGGAACCGGGGCATGGGCCTTATGAGTCTCCTGCTTATCGTGCTGGTGGTGTGGCTGCTGCTGGGCGGCGGGTTCGGACATGTAATGTATATGCGGTGAGCGCCGCGCTATGGAATTGAGGCACGCGCCCGCCGGGCGTTTAGCCTGGCTGCCGCATCGGCATAGCCAAATAGTTTTGCTAACGGAGGGCAGTTTGATGAGCGGAACCAGCGACACGATTAAGGGCCGGGTGAAGGAAGCAGCCGGCGCTTTGACGGATGACCAGCGGCTCAAAAACGAGGGAAAGCTGGACCAGGCGAGTGGCAAGTTAAAAACCGCGGTGGAAAAGATCATCGACAAAGCCAAGAAACCATAGCGCGGACGTTCGGGCTACAACGGCATCATCTGGCCAGGCCGAGCCGGCTCTGGACTGGCCCGGGGCCGCGCCCCAGGGAGCGGTTCGGCTATTCATGGTATCCGCTCTGTGGAAGCGCGGATGATGGCGCGAGGATGTGTGCAACAATGGGTAAGAGAATTATTTTCGCGGCAATACTGAGTGCCGCGGCGTTCGGTTTACAGGCGTGTTTTTACTGGTCGAGCCCGCCCGCACAGTATGGACAGTACGGGCAGTCTCAACCGGGCCACACGGTATGCGATGTCAATGGCCACAACTGCCTGGCCTGCGACGCGAATGATACTAATTGCCAGGGCACGGCCAAGAGTTCCTGGGGGTTCTTTTTCCAGCAGGATGTTGAAAAAGGCCTTTCAACATCCTGCTAGGTTTTGGCGGCTGCGTACCCTATTCTTGCGAAGCGCGGAGGCCTCTATGTCACCTATCATACTGATTCTGATCTTGCTTTTGGTGTTTGGCGGCGGCGGCGGTTATTACGCATACGGTCCCTATGGTGGAATCGGGATCGGGGGGATCGTTTTGATCATCCTAATCGTGTTGCTGCTCTCGGGACGATTGTAGATGCAAACGCGGCTCTTGGAAGCAGTATAAGTGCGTACCGCCGGCAACTATGGGGCGGCCCAGGTTCCCGCACGGTGTGTATTCCTGCGCATGGCCGCAAGTTAGCACCAGCAGGATGTTGAAACAGTCCTTTCAACATCCTGCTCTTTCACGCTTATCTCTCCCAGCGGGAGAGCAGTTGAATGAAGGGAAGTGACGAACGTTTGCGCGGTTCGAGCTTCCGCGCGTTGAGCAAGTCGAAAGGCAATTGTGAAGTATTCAATCTTGCGCGCGCTGAGAGCGCCGGCGGCGGTTTTCCCGCAGGAGACGGAAGAACCGATCCGCGGCGAACTGTTCGGCGTCGAGCGCCTCGAGCAACATGCCGAAAGCCTCGCGGCCGCCCAGCGCGTAACGGCCAGGCCGAGGCGCGGCAGGCAACTGGCCGGACGGTTGCGCGACAACGGTCGGGTGCTGCACGAGGCCTATAGCGCCATCGCCAAGACCGTCCGCGAGGAACGCGCCATCACGCCGGCGGCCGAGTGGCTAATCGACAACTTTTACGTCGCGCAGGGGCAGATTCGCGAGATTCGGGACGATCTGCCGCGCGGTTTTTACCGCGGGTTGCCCAAGCTTGCGCAAGGTTTTCTTGAGGGCTATCCGCGGGTCTTCGGAATAGCGTGGGCGTTCGTCGCGCATACCGACAGCCGCTTCGAGCCCGAGATGCTGCGCCGGTTCGTGCAAGCCTATCAGCGGGTGCGGCCGTTGACGATCGGCGAACTGTGGGCGGTCGCGATTACGCTCAGAATCGTGCTGGTCGAGAATTTGCGGCGCGTGGCCGAGCAGTTGGTGAGCCGCCGCGCGGCGCGCCAGGAGGCCGACGCGCTGGCCGACAGACTATTGCGGGCAGGCGGCCGTGCGGCCGAGGCCCCGGAGGCCGCGCTGCGCCGGTTTGAGCAGGCCCCCTTGCCGCCGGCCTTCGCGGTTCAACTGGTCCAGCGCCTGCGCGATCAGGATCCAAGCGCGACCCCGGCGCTGCTGTGGCTGAATGAACGCCTGGCGGCGCGGGGAACGACCGCCGACCAGATCGTCCGCGAGGAGCATCAGCGACAGAGCGCGATGAACGTGACGGTGCGCAATGTGATCACCAGCATGCGCTTGATCTCGGCGGTCGATTGGGCGGAGTTCTTCGAGAGCGTCAGCCTGGTCGATGGCGCACTGCGCGCCGCCAGCGGCTTCGCCGAAATGGATTTTGCCACCCGCGATCGCTACCGGCATGCGATCGAAGAACTGGCGCGCGGCTCGGCAAACCCGGAGCTCGCGGTCGCCCAGCGCGCGATTGCGGCGGCCAAGCGCGCAGCGGGCGGGCCGCGGGGCGTGGGCGACGCCGCCGACCCCCGCGCGCAGGAGCCCGGCTATTACCTCATCGCGAAAGGGCGGCGGGCGCTCGAGCGGGAGCTCGGATTCCATGTTCCGGCAAGCGAGTGGCTGATTCGCGCCAGCGCGGCGGTCGGGATTCTGGGCTATGTGGGAGCGATCGCGATCATCGGAGCGGTCATCCTGGCGCTGCCGCTGATCGGCGTGGCGCAGTGCGCCGCCGTTAGCGGCTGGGGCCTCTGGTGGTTAGCGCTGCTGGCGCTGGCCCCAGCCTCGGATTTGGCCGTGGCGCTGGTCAACCGCGCCGTTACCTATAGCCTCGATCCCAGGACGCTGCCGGCGCTAGCGCTGCGTGACGGAGTACCGGCGAGCCTGCGCACGCTAGTCGTGGTGCCGGCGCTCTTGACCACGCCAGCGGAGCTCGAGGAGCAGATCGGACGCCTGGAGGTTCACTACCTGGCGAGCCAGGACGGCGATCTGCGCTTCGCGCTGCTTTCGGACTGGACCGACTGCGCCAGCGAGAGCGCCGCGGGTGACGACGAACTTCTGAGCGCGGCGGCCGCGGGAATCGCGCGCTTGAATCGACGCTATGGAACGCCGCCGGACGGCGCGCGTTTCCTGCTGCTCCATCGCCGGCGGGTCTGGAACGCGGCGCAAGGAAAGTGGATCGGCTGGGAGCGCAAGCGCGGGAAGCTGCACGAGCTGAATCGATTGCTGCGCGGCGCGGCCGACACGACCTTCGTGGCAATCGGCGGCTGTCCGCCCAGCGTACCCTCCGGCGTGCGCTACGTGATCACGCTGGACGCCGACACCCGGCTGCCGCGGGAGACGGCCCGGCGCCTGGTCGGCAAGATGGCGCATCCGCTCAACCGTCCGCGGCTCGATCCGGATAGCGGCCGTGTGGTCGAGGGGTACGCGGTGCTGCAGCCGCGAGTCACGCCGTCGTTGCCGTGCGGCCGCGAGGGATCGCTTTTCCAGCGCGTGTTCACCAGTCCCAGCGGGCTGGACCCATACGCCTTCGCGGTCTCCGACGTGTACCAGGACCTGTTCGGGGAAGGTTCTTACAGCGGCAAGGGAATCTATGAGGTGGATGCCTTCGAAGCCGCGCTGCACGGGCGGATTCCCGAGAGCAGTCTTCTGAGCCACGATCTTCTGGAGGGAATCTTCGCGCGGGCCGGACTGGTCTCTGACGTCGAGGTGGTCGAAGAGTTTCCGGCGCGCTACGACGCCGCCGCGGTGCGCCAGCATCGGTGGGCGCGTGGCGATTGGCAATTGCTGCCATGGATTTTTGGCCGCGCGCAGAATGGCGACGGCGGCCAGGGCCAGAGCGCGATTCCGCTGATCGGGCGCTGGAAGATGCTGGACAACCTGCGCCGCACGCTGTCGGCGCCGGCCACCTTGCTCGCCTTGCTGGCGGGCTGGCTGCTGCCGTTAGCCGCCGCCGAGCTGTGGACCGGCTTTGTCCTCGCGACGATCGCGATTCCCGCCCTGCTGCCTGCGGTCAGCGGGATCGTGCCGCGCAGGCTCAGCATCTCGCAGCGGCGGCACTGGCACGCGGTCGGCGCGGATTTCGCACTTGCCCTGTCACAGATCGCCCTCCTGGTCACGCTGCTCGCGCATCAGGCGTGGTTGATGGCCGACGCCATCGCGCGCACGCTCTACCGTCTGTTGGTCAGCCGGCGGCGGCTGTTGGAGTGGGTCGCCGCCGCGCAGGCGAAGTTCAGCGACGGGCGGCTCGAACTGCGCGGCTTCTACCAGCGGATGGCCGGCGGAGTCGCGCTCGCCGTGGTGGCCGCGGGCATCGCCGGGTACGCCGCGCAGCCGCGGACGTTGCTGATCATGGCCCCCTTCGTGATGCTGTGGATGCTATCGCCGGCGGTCGCGCTATGGGCGAGTCTGCCACCGCACGAGAAGGGCGATAATCCGGTCTCCGACACGGACACGCGCGCGCTGCGGCTGGTCGCACGGCGCACCTGGCGGTTCTTCGAGACCTTCGTCACGGCGGAAGATCACATGCTTCCGCCGGACAATTTCCAGGAGTATCCGAAGCCGGTGTTGGCCCGCCGGACTTCCCCGACGAACCTCGGGCTATACCTTCTGTCGGTGGCCGCCGCCCACGATTTCGGCTGGCTGGGCAAGCTTGAAACGGCAGACCGGCTGGAGGCCACGCTGGGGACCATGAACGGGCTCGAGCGCATGCGCGGCCACTTTTACAACTGGTACGACACGCGGGACCTTCGCCCGCTGGAGCCGAAATACGTCTCTTCGGTGGATAGCGGGAATCTGGCGGGGCACCTGATCGCGCTGGGGAACGCCTTGCGGGAAATGGCCAGCGCTCCCGTGGCGGGGCCGGAATGGCTGGCCGGGATCGATGACGCGCTGGAAGTCGCCCGCGAATCCCTGCGTGCACTCCCGGACGATCGGCGAACGCATACGGTGACGCGAAAGCATCTGGAGGACGCCCTCGAGGTGCTCGCCACGACGCTGCTGGCTTCGCTCGGATCCGCTGGAATCACCCGCCTGCGGACCGCAAGCGCCGACGATGGCGAAGCAGAATCGCGCCGGCGGGCTCAGCCGACGGCGGCGGGTCTCGTCGAGCGGTTGGCGGAGCTGGCGCTTCACGCCGACACCATCGTCGACATCGCGCGAACGCTAAGCGCGGAACGGGGCGACGAGGCCGGCGCCGAAATGCTGGCATGTGTGGAGACGGTGCGTGCATGCATCCAGAGCCACCAGCGCGACCTTGAGCGCTTGATGCCGTGGGCGCGGTTGATCGCCGGCGACCCCGCGCTGGCGCAGGCGGCGAACCCGCACGCGGAGCCTTCGCCAGAACCGGCGTTGGGCCCGCTCTTGGACACGGCGCCAACCTTGGCCGAGCTGCCGAATCGTTGCGCGGCGGCGATACTCGGCCTGGCGCGGCGCCGGGCGGCGGCCGCCGCGCACAGCGGCGCAAACGGCGACTCGCCGGTGACGGGCGTCGACGGTCTGATCGACGCGCTCGAACGTTCCGCCAGCGCCGCGCGCGCGCTCAAGGAGCGTCTCGAGGCGCTGGGCGAGCTGACCAAGAAAATGTTCGAGGCGATGGAGTTCGGCTTTCTCTTCGACCGTGGGCGGCAGCTGCTTTCGATTGGCTATCGGGTGGCCGAAGGCAATCTCGATCCCAACTGCTACGACTTGCTCGGCTCCGAGGCGCGCCTGGCGAGCTTCGTCGCGATCGCCAAGGGAGACGTGTCGGCGCGGCACTGGTTGCACCTTGGGCGCACGGTAACCCCGGTGGACAGTGGGGCGGCGCTGCTCTCATGGTCCGGGTCCATGTTCGAGTACCTGATGCCGAGCCTGGTGATGCGTGCACCGGCAGGCTGCCTGCTCGAACAGACCAACCGCCTGGTGGTCCGCCGACAGATGGAATATGGCGACGAACTTGGCCTGCCGTGGGGCGTCTCGGAATCGGCCTACAATGTGCAGGATCAGGACCTCACCTATCAGTACTCGAGCTTCGGCGTCCCCGGCCTGGGGCTCAAGCGCGGGCTCAGCGACAATGCGGTGGTTGCGCCTTACGCGACGGCGTTGGCGGCGATGGTTGATCCGTCAGCGGCGGTGCGGAACTTCTCCCGTCTGGCCGCCGCCGGCAGCCGGGGCCGCTATGGCCAGTATGAGGCCCTGGACTACACGCCGGCGCGTGTGCCTGAGGGCGAGGAGGTGGCGGTGGTGCGCTCGCACATGGCGCACCATCAGGGGATGACCGTGATCGCGATCGCCAACGCGCTGCAAGGCGGGGCGATGCGCGCGCGCTTTCACGCCGAGCCGATCATCCAGGCGACCGAACTCTTGCTGCAGGAACGCACGCCGCGCGATGTGGATGCGGCCCATCCCCGGGCCGAGGAGGTGAAGGCGGCGGCCAACGTCCGCGAACTGGTGCCGCCGATGCCGCGGCGGTTTCACTCGCCGCACCAGCCGATTCCGCGCACCCACCTGCTGTCCAACGGCTCCTACGCGGTGATGATCACCGCGGCCGGCTCGGGATACAGCCGCTGGCGTGATCTGGCGGTCACGCGGTGGCGCGAGGACGCTACCTGCGATTGCTGGGGCAGCTACATTTTCCTGCGCGACGCGCATAGCGGCGCAGTGTGGTCGGCGGGCTACCAGCCCAGCGGCGCCGAACCGGACAGCTACGCGGCGGCGTTCCTGGAGGACCGGGCCGAAATCGCCAGGCGCGACGGCACGATCGCGACCACGCTGAAGATCATGGTCTCGCCGGAGGACGACGCCGAGGTGCGCCTAGTGTCGCTCTCCAACCTCGGCAGCCGGGTGCGCGAGATCGAAGTGACCTCGTACGCGGAGGTGGTGTTGGCGCCCGAGGCGGCGGACGCCGCCCATCCGGCATTCTCCAATCTGTTCGTGCAAACCGAGTTCATCGCCGAGCTCGGCGCCGTGCTGGCCACCCGGCGGCGGCGGGCGCCCGCCGAACCGGAAATCTGCGCGGTGCACCTCGCCGTAGTGGAAGGCGAGGTCGTGGGCGGCGCGCAGTTCGAGACCGACCGGGCACGCTTCCTGGGACGCGGCCGCGGGGTGCGGACGCCGGTCTCGGTCATCGACGGCCGGCCGCTGTCCAACACCGCCGGCGCCGTGCTCGATCCGATCTTCAGTCTTCGCCGGCGCATCCGGCTTGCGCCG
>JAKAVN010000081.1 GCA_021827495.1 Deltaproteobacteria bacterium
CGCGCGATCTCCGATGGGGTGACGCCCAGAATCTCGCGCAGGACTTCGTCGGTGTCCGCGCCGAGCATCGGCGGCGCCGAGCGGTAAGCGATCGGCGTCGCCGAGTACTTGATCGGATTTGCGACTGAGGGGGCCGAGCCGATGGCCGGATGGGGCAGGTCCAACCTTACCCCGCGCGCCTGCACCTGCGGATCGGCAAACACGTCGGCGATCGTGTTGATGGGCCCGCATGGCACGCCGGCGCGCTCCAGCGCCTCGCGCCAATCGCGCATCGTGCGCGCCGCGAAAATCCCCCCCAGGATCGCGATCAGCGCGTCGCGATTGTTCACCCGCGAGGCATTGGTCGCGAAGCGCTCGTCGGCGGCGAGCTCGGGGCGTCCGATGACCTCGCACAGGCGCGCATACTGGCTCTCGTTTCCCACCGCCACGATGATATGGCCGTCGCTCGCGGCAAAGGCCTGGTAGGGCACGATATTGGGATGGGCGTTGCCGAGGCGCCGCGGCGCGACGCCGGTGACCAGATAGTTCATCGCCTGGTTGGCAAGGATCGCCACCTGGGTGTCGAGCAGCGCCAGGTCGATGTGCTGTCCCGCGCCGGTGCGATCGCGATGGGCCAGTGCGCCGAGAATCGCGATGGCCGCGTAGAGGCCGGTGAAGATGTCGGCCACCGCGACGCCGACTTTCATCGGGCCCCCGCCGGGGCGCTGGTCGGGCTCGCCGGTGATGCTCATCAGGCCGCCGATACCCTGGATCATGAAATCGTAGCCCGGCTTATGGCGGTAAGGGCCGGTCTGGCCGAAGCCGGTAATCGAACAATAGACCAGGCCCGGGTTGAGCTGCTTGAGCGAGGCATAATCGAGGCCGTACTTGGCGAGTCCGTCGACCTTGAAATTTTCGATGACGACGTCGCTTTTGACCGCGAGCGCCCGCACCAGCTTCTGGCCCTCGGGATGGATGAAATCGATCGTTACCGAGCGCTTGCCGCGGTTGGTCGAAAGAAAATACGCCGACTCGCCGCTCTGGCCGCCGCCGCTGCTCGACGCATAGGGCGGAGCGTAGGTGCGGGTGTCGTCGCCGGCGCCGGGCTTTTCCACCTTGATGACGCTGGCGCCAAGGTCGGCCAGCGTCTGCGCCGCCCACGGCCCGGCCAGCACGCGGGACAGTTCCAGAACCCGGATATGGCCCAGCGGACCGGCCATCGGCTACTTCCTTCCGCAGTTCATCGGACTACTTCGCCCGGGCCTTCGCGGCCAGCGACGTCTCTCTGATCTTGCTCAGCGTCGTGCGCGTCGAGATCGCCTCGGGATCGAGGCGCAGTTCAATCAGCGCGGCGCGTCCCGACTTGCGCGCGCGCTCGAATGCCGGTGCGAAATCGGCGCTGCGCCCGCACGTTTCGCCGTGCAGTCCGTAAGCGCGCGCGAGCGCCGCGAAATCAGGATTGGTGAGCGCGGTGCCGCTTACCCGTCCCGGGTACTCGCGTTCCTGGTGCATCCGGATCGTGCCGTACATGCCGTTGTTGACCACGAAGAAGATCGGCGCGGCGCCGCAGTGGATTGCGGTCGCGATCTCCTGGCCGTTCATCAGGAAACAGCCGTCGCCCGAGAATGACAGCACGGTGCGTTCCGGATACGCGAGCGCCGCGGCCACGGCCGCCGGAACGCCATAACCCATCGAGCCGCTGGTTGGCCCCAGTTGCGTGCCGAATTCCTGATAGCGCCAGAAGCGATGCACCCAGCCGGTATAATTGCCCCCGCCGTTGGCGACGATCGTATCGGGTGGAAGCTGCTCGCGCAGGCCCGCGAGGATCTCCGCCAACTGCAGCGCGCCCGGATTGGGCACCGGCGTGCTGTATTCGAGATAGTCCTGGTGCGCGGCTTCAGTCGACGCGGCCCAGGCCGACGAATCGACCGGCACGAGCGCTTTGGCCGCGGCGGCGAACTGCTCCATGCCCGCGTTGATCGGCAATGCCGCCTGGTAAACCCGGCCGAGCTCTTCCGCTCCCATGTGCACGTGCACGAGTCTCTGCCTGGGCCGCGGCACGTCGAAGAGCGTGTAGCTGGAGCTCACGACCTCGCCGAGCCGCGAGCCGGCGGCGATGATCAGGTCCGCTTCGAGGACTCGCGCCGCGAGCTTCGGATTGGGCGCGATGCCGAGATCGCCCGCGTAGCAGGGATGGAGATTGTCGATGCGGTCCTGGCGGCGAAAGGTGCTGGCTGTCGCCAGCCGGTTGGCCTCGGCGAACGCGGTGATGTCGCGCACGGCCTGCGCCGTCCACGTGCTGCCGCCGAGCAGCATCAGCGGCCTGTGCGAAGCCATCAGCATCTCGCGCAGGCGCGCCATGCCAGCCGCATCGGGACTCGCCTGCACGGTCTTGTAGGGCCCGGCATCGGCGGCCGTGGCCGGCTCGCGCAGCATGTCTTCGGGCAGTGCGATCACCACCGGGCCGGGCCGTCCGGAAGTCGCCAGCACAAACGCGCGGGCCACCAGTTCGGGAATGCGGCCGGGGTCGTCGATCCGCACCACCCACTTGGCCATCTGGCCATACATCCGGCCGAAGTCGACCTCCTGAAACGCTCCGCGCTCCATGAACGAGCGCGCGACCTGGCCGATGAAGAGGATCATCGGCGTCGAATCCTGAAAGGCGGTGTGCAGGCCCACGCTCGCGTTGGCCGCACCCGGTCCACGCGTCACGAAGCAGATTCCCGGCCGGCCGGTGAGCTTTCCGTAAGCGTCGGCCATGTAAGCGGCGCCGCCTTCCTGCCTACATACGACGAGCCGTATCTGCTTCTGCGCGTCGTAGAGCGCGTCGAGCACGGCGAGATAGCTCTCGCCCGGCACGCAGTAGGCCGTGTCGACGCCGTGGATCCTGAGCTGATCGACCAGGATTTGCGCGCCGGTGCGCGGCTGCGGCGTGCGCCGGTTCCCGCGTGTCGATCCAGTCTCGTTGGCCGCCATCTGATGACCTTGCCATTGGGCGCGGCGTTGTAGTTTGGCGCGCCGGCGCCGTGCCTCGGGACTATACCTATCCCTTCGCCTTGCCCGCCATGCTATCGTCAATCGAATACGCTTTGAACAGGGTCGCGCGGCGCGTCTCCACATTTGTGACAGTCGCAAAGCGAGAAATGGTGGCACTCGGCCGTCAAGCGCCGCCTGATGCACTGCATGCGGGTTGAATCCTCAGCGCTTCCATCCTCACAGCTTTCCTTTGGCCGCGCTTCGGGTGAAACACTGGTGCTCGCCTTGGCCGGCGACTGGCGCCTGCGGCCGGGCTTTGCCTCCGGCGCGGCGGTCGAGCGCGAACTGGAGCGGCCTCCGCTTTCACGGCGGGTCGCGTTCAACGCGCAGGAACTAGGCGAATGGGACAGCAGCCTCCTCGCCTTCATCACTGAAGTCGTCGAGCTGTGCCACGCGCGCGATGTGGCGGTCGACTTTTCGGAGCTCCCGAGCGGGCTCAAGCGGATGGTGGAACTTGCCGAAGCGGTTCCCGAAGAGAAGAGCGCCCACTCCGCTTCGATCCGTGCGCCGCTGGCTGCGCGGGTAGGCGCCGCGACCATCGCCTACGTCCAGTCGACGGGCGAATTCGTTTCCTTTCTTGGCGCGGTGACGATCGCGCTGGGACGGTTCGTGACCGGCCGTGCTCGCTACCGGCGGGTTGATCTGATGGTCACCATCCAGGATTGCGGCGCCAATGCGTTCGGAATCGTTACGCTCATCAGTTTCCTGGTCGGCACCATCCTCGCCTTCATGGGCGCCGTGCAGCTCGAGCAATTCGGCGCGGCCATTTATGTCGCCGACCTGGTCGGCATCGGGATGGCGCGCGACATGGGCGCGATGATGACCGCGATCATCATGGCGGGCCGCACCGGGGCCGCGTTCGCCGCGCAGCTTGGGACGATGAAGGTGACGCAGGAGATCGACGCGCTCACCACGATGGGCATTTCACCGATGGAATTCCTGGTGGCCCCGCGGGTGCTCGCGCTGATCCTGATGATGCCGCTGCTGTGCTTCTACTCCGACTTGATGGGCGTGCTGGGTGGAGCGGCGGTCGGTTCCGGAGTGTTGGGACTCTCATTTACGACTTATTTCAGGGAAACTTTTCACGCGGTGACCCTTGGTGACGTGCTCGGCGGGGTGTTCAAGAGTTCGGTCTACGGCGTGATCATCGCGATCGCCGGATGTCTGCGCGGCTTCCAGTGCGGCAACAACTCGTCGGCGGTTGGCGATGCGGCGACCTCGGCGGTGGTGACTGGAATCGTCTTCATCGTGGTCGCCTGCGGGGCCTTTGCCCTGGTCTTCAACATCCTGGGAATTTGAGCCGCACGGAAATCTGAGCCGATGGACGAATCTGCGGCAGCAACCGGCACGACCTCGCCGACCGAACGACCGGCGTGCATCGCCGTGCGCGGCCTGACGATGGCGTACGGCAGCTTTGTCGTGATGCGGGACCTGAACTTCACGGTTGGCCGCGGTGACATCTTCATCATCATGGGCGGCAGCGGATGCGGCAAGAGCACGTTGCTGCGCCATATGATTGGGTTGATCGAACCCGCGGCGGGCGAGGTCTGTTATGGCGCCTTCAACTTTACCAAGGCGGGGCCACAGGCACGCGAACGGATGCTGCGCCGCTTCGGCGTGCTCTACCAGGCGGGCGCGCTGTGGGGCTCAATGACGCTGGCGGAAAACGTCGGTCTTCCGCTGGAAGAGTTCACCGACCTGTCGCCAAACGAGATCCGACAGATCGCGGCGCTAAAACTCGCGCTGGTCGGGCTCAAGGGCTTCGAGGACTTTTATCCGAGCCAGATAAGCGGTGGGATGCAGAAGCGGGCCGGGCTGGCGCGCGCGATGGCGCTCGACCCGGAGATTCTGTTCTGCGACGAACCATCGTCGGGCTTGGACCCGATAAGCTCCCGCCTACTGGATAACCTGATCCTCGACCTGCGGGACAATCTCGGCGCGACCGTGGTCGTGGTCTCGCACGAACTGGCGAGCATTTTGGCGATCGGCGACAACAGCGTCTTTTTGGACGGGGAGTCTCGAACCATGATCGCGAGCGGAGACCCGAAAGAGCTGCTGGCTCATTCGACAGATCCGCGGGTGCATCGTTTCCTGACCCGCGGCGCGGACGGGCGCCGGACGGCGTAACGATCATGGGAAAAAGAATCAGCCCGACCGTGGTTGGCGCCTTCGTGCTGGGTGCGGCCACGCTTGCGGTCGCCGCCGTGGTGATCCTCGGCTCCGGCCGCCTCTTCACACCCCAGCATCTGTTCGTGCTCTATTTCAGCAGCGACGTGAACGGCCTGAAGGTGGGTGCGCCGGTCAAGTTTCGTGGGGTGGAGATCGGTTCGGTGACCGCCATACTGTTGAGTGTGGGGACGCCGAAGCAAAACCAGCAGGCGGAGAACGCGACCAACCAGTTCCGCATTCCCGTCATCATCGACCTCGAGACCAGAAAGTTAGTCAGGCACGGCGCGGTCGCGAACCTGGACGATCCGGCCAAGGTCGCACAGGCAATCAAAAGAGGCTTGCGCGCGCAGCTCAGTGTGGAAAGCCTGGTCACCGGGCTGCTCTACGTCGACCTCGACTTTCGGCCCGACACGCCAGCCACATTTTATATGGGCGCCGATTCGCCTTATCCTGAGATTCCGACTGTGCCGACCAAGCTCGAGCAGGCGGCAATAACGCTTTCGAAGATGATGGCCGAGCTCGAACAAATAAATTTCGATGAGCTGATCAAATCCCTTACCAACACCGCCGTCGCAATAACCACGTTGGCGAATTCGCCGAAAATCCAGACCGCGGTGGATTCACTGAATCTGGCCGCACGGAGCATGGGCCAGGCCTCGGCCAGCGTCAATCGCCTCGCAGCCAGCCTCGATCGGGAAATCGGGCCGATGGGCAGCGACCTGCGGCTGACCACCGCGCAAACCCGCGCCACGCTCAAGCAAACCCAAGACACGATGGCGGCCGTTCAGATGACGCTCGGACCGAACGCACCGCTCAATTATGAAATCGAGCAAACCCTCAAGCAAACCTCGGCGGCGGCGCGCGCGCTGCGCGAACTTTCCGACTACCTGCGGCGCAACCCCAGCTCGGTGGTGCGGGGGCGCTACATACCGGATCAGGGAAAATGATGCGCCTGTTGGTGACGACCCTGGCGGCGGCTGGCCTGCTGGCGCTCGCGCTTGGCGGATGTCTTGCGCCGCTTCCGGATCCGTCGAAGTTCTTCGTGCTCACTCCGCTGGGAACGGCCGCGGCCAACTCGATGGCGCCGGCCGGACTGGCCGCTTCCGCCGGTCCAGCCATCGGGCTTGGCCCGATCAAGCTGCCCGAATACCTCGACCGCAACGAGGTGGTGACGCGCGCCGGTCCCAACCGGCTCGAATTTTCCGACAGGGATCGATGGGCCGAGCCGCTCGACAATAATTTCAAGCAGGTGGTCGCGCAGGACCTGACGCGGTTGATCGGCACGCACTCGATCACGTTTTATCCGTGGCCCGCAACCACCCATATCGATTACCAAGTGCTAGTCGACGTCTATCGCTTCGAGACTGACACCGGCGCCAAAGCCCGGCTCGTCGCGCACTGGCAGGTGCTTGACGGATCGGGGAAGCTCCTGTACGCCAACGACTCCGACCTAAGCGAGCAGGCCCAGCCGGGTGAGCCGACAGCGGGCGCTCTAAGCCGCACCGTGGATGACCTCGCGCGGCAGATCGCCTCCGCGATTCAATCGCTTCCACGCCGCAGGCGCCCGGGCCAGGTGTAAGCGAGCGTGACAGAATGACGGACGGCGGATGGTTTGCCTCTTAATTCGTGTTGATGGAATGTTATCGAGAGATCGACGGTCCAGCGAGAGATCAGCAGCCGCCCAAACGGGTACAACCGCTGGCCGCCGCAACACTTGGGGGTTCGATAGCTCATGGCGACTGAACAATTGCACGCAACCGCCGGCTCCGTGGCCCCGGGCGACGCGCCAGAGCCGCGGCCCGCGATGGGCAGCCGCGTCCCCGGGCTCAACAGCAGAGTCCTGGTCGTCGGCCGCGGAACCTACGTGGGCGACCTCAGCCTCCCGGGCATGCTGCACATGGCGCTCGTCCGCAGCATCTACGCCCACGCGCTGGTAAAGTCGGTCGACGCCAGCGCCGCCCAGGCCCTGGCCGGCGTCGTCTGCGTAGTCGCCGGAGACGAGATTCGTCAGAATACCAAGCCGATTCCCCAGGCCTACACCAAGGCGGGAATTGGCGCGCATGCCTACGACTGGTATGCGCTCGCTCATGACAGGGTGCGCTATGTGGGCGAGGCCGTGGCTGCGGTGGTCGCCGAAGACAAGTACACCGCACGCAAGGCCGCGGAGTTGGTCGAGGTGGAGTACGAGGAGTTGCCCGTGGTGAGTGACGCCGAGCGCGGCATGGCTCCGGACGCGCCGCTCATCGAGCCCGCATGGGGCACCAACGTGGTGATGCAGCGGACCACCGAGGTGGGGGATGTCGCGGGGGCCTTCGCCGCCGCCGACGGCGTGGTCAGCGGATGTCTTTCGACCCAGCGCTACTCGGCCTCGCCGATGGAGCCGCGCGGGTACGCCGCCGTCTACGATGCCTTTCGCGACCAGCTCACGCTGTGGGCGTCAACGCAGTGCCCTCATCCGTTGCGCCACTACATCGCCAACATCATCGGCATCGACGAAAGCCGCGTGCGGGTGATCCAGGCGAACGTGGGCGGCGCTTTCGGCTCCAAGATTCCCACCTACCAGGAGGAGCCGCTCGTCGCTTATCTCGCCCGCAAGCTTAAGCGGCCGATCAAATGGATCGAGGAGCGCAGCGAAAATCTACTCACCGGCGGCCACGCCCGCGAGCAGAAGGTTCATTTCGAAGCCGCGTACAAGCGCGACGGCCAGGTCATCGGGCTCAAAGCCAGGATCGTCGCCGACGTCGGCGCGCCTTCGGCGCTGGCGGGATGGGAGATGAGCCTGGTCACGAACTTCTGCATTCCCACCGTCTATAAGATTCCCAACTGCCGCATCGAGCTGTTCCCCGTGGCGACCAACAAGTGCCCTTGGAACGCCTACCGCGGTTACGGCAAGGAGACCGCCTCCTTCCTGATGGACCGGATCATGGACGACGTCGCGCGGGCGACCGGGATCGACCGGGCGGCGGTACGGATGCGCAACTACATTCAGCCCCACGAATTTCCCTACCAGCAGGTCAGCGGGGTGATTCTCGACAGCGGCAATTATCCGGGCGCGATGCGCAAGCTGCTCGACCTCGTCGGCTACGCGGAGTTCCCCAAACTGCAAGCCGAGGCCCGCGCCGAGGGGCGCCGCATCGGCCTCGGCCTCGGACAGGAACTGGTCGCCGAGGGCTGCTCGCTGCCGACCTCGCTGCTGATCGCCGGCTACGACGGCGCCACGGTGCGCGTCAACCCCTCGGGCCAGGTGACGGTGCTGACCGGAGTGACTTCGCCCGGCAGCGGCAACGAAACCGCGATCGCGCAGGTGGCCGCCGATACGCTGGGCGTGGAGGTCGACGCGGTGCGCGTGATTCAGGGCGACACCGAGACCTGCCCCTGGGGACTCGGCAACTACAGCTCGCGCGCGGTCATCATGGGCGGCTCCGCCACCTACATGGCAGCCGGCGATCTCAGGGAAAAAATTCTCAAGGTCGCCGGCCACATGTTCGAGGTTCTACCCGCGGACCTGGAATGCCGCGGCGGCAGGATCTTTCCCAAGGATGCGCCCACGCGTTACCTCGCCTTCAACGAAGTTGTCCGCACGATCTACAACGACACCTTCGGCGTTCACGCCAAAGAGATCGAGCCCGGACTCGAGGCGACGCGCTACTTCCGCCATCCGAACATCTATCAGGAGGGCGACCCCGAGGGCCGTTCGTCGGCTTATCCTTCGTGGCCCAACGCCGTGGTCGGCGCGATCGTCGAAGTCGATCCCGCAACCGGCGCGCTCAAGCTGTTACGGGTCTGCATGGTTCATGACTGCGGCGTCGTGGTCAACCCGATGCTGGCGGAGGGCAACGTCCACGGCGGCATCGCCCAGGGCATCGGCGGCGCGATTTACGAGCACCTGGTCTACGACGAGAACGGCCAGTTCAAGACCGCCACTTTCATGGATTACACGCTGCCCACCGCGGTCGAGATTCCGCCGCTCGAACTCGCGCACCAGGAAACCCGCTCTCCGTTTACGCCGCTCGGGACCAAGGGGGTAGGCGAGTCGGGTGTAGCGGCAATCCTGGGCGCGATCTGCAGCGCGGTCGAAAACGCTTTGCCGGAACTCGATCTGCGGCTGCTCGAAATGCCGCTTTCGCCGGAACGTCTGTGGCGCGCGATCCAGGATGCGCCGCGCAAGCGCGCGGACGACGGCGCCGGCAGCGCTCGCAGCTAGCGCGTCCCGGAGCACATACAACGTTCAACTGCCCCGACCCTCGTACCACGGGAGAAAGGCAAACGGCATGATCATTCAGGAATTCGAATTTCGCGCGCCGGACAAACTCGGCGAGGCTCTTGCCGTTCTGGCCGAAGGCGGCGACGACATCAAGCTGCTCTCGGGCGGGATGAGCCTGATGCCGATGATGGCGCTGGGGCTGGTGCGGCCGCGCATGGTGCTCAGCCTCAACCGTATCGAGGGCCGCGGCTACGTGAGGGACGATCGCGACGCGCTGCGGGTCGGCGCGGGCACGCGCCATTACGAAATCATCCGCGACCCGCTGATCGCGCGCCACTGCCCGCTGCTGGCCGAGGCGGCCTCCTTCATCGGCGACATGCAGGTGCGCAATCGCGGCACCATCGGAGGCAGCCTGGCGCACGCAGATCCGGCAGCCGACTACAGCCCCGTGCTGGTGACAGTGGGCGCGCGCGTGGTTGTACGGAGCAGGCGCGGCGAGCGCGAGATTGCCGCGGAGAAGTTTTTTACCGGCCTGATGGCAACTGCTCTGGCGCGCGGCGAGATCGTAACCGAAGTGGTGGTTCCCAAGCTGGGGGCGGCGCGCGGCGCCTATACCCGGCTGCATCGCATCGAGGGCAACTTCGCGATCGTCAATGCCGCGGCGGTGCTGAACGACGCAAACGCGCGGATCGCGCTGGGCGGCGCCGGGCCCGTTCCCATCGCACTGGACGTAAGCGCGGAACTCTCACACGGGGTGACCGACGACGCGCTCGCAGCCGTGGGCCGGCGCGTGCGCGCCGCCTGCGGTGACGCGCCCGCGGACCTCAATGCCAGCGCCGACTATCGCCGCCAGATGGCCGCGGTTTACGCTGAGCGCGCGCTCGCGATCGCGGCCGGACGCACTCCCGCGCGCCACGCGGCGGAGATGGGAAGAAAAGCTGCGGCGTCCGCATCAACACAGAACAAACCCGCGGCCGGCACGGTTGGCGGAGCGCTCCGTACCGCGATCGCAATTGCGGTAAACGGGCAGCCGCGGCGCCTCGAGGCCGATAACCGGATGGTGCTGGCCGACCTGCTGCGCGACGTGCTGGGGCTGACCGGCACGCACATCGGCTGCGGCACGGGAAGCTGCGGTGCGTGCACGGTGATGCTCGACGGGCGCACGGTCAAGAGTTGCTCGGTGCTGGCCGCGGATGTCGACGGATGCGCGGTCGAAACGATCGAGTCGCTGGCCCCCGACATCCAGCATCTGCATCCGCTCCAGGAGTCCTTCGTCCGCAACCACGGCCAGCAGTGCGGCTACTGCACGCCCGGGATGGTGATGTCGGCGTTGCAGTTGCTGCGCGACAATCCCAACCCTGACGAGGCCGCCATCCGGCATGGGATTTCCGGCAACCTGTGCCGCTGCACCGGCTATCAGTTCATCGTCAATGCGATTTCCGACGCGGCGCGCGCGCTCGCCGCGGGCAAGCCGCCACCGGCGGCATAGAAACACTGCCGCGGCCGGACTCAGCCGCGGCTGACCGGTTGACAGCCGTCGGAGTGCGCGGCGTTGGCCAATGCTTGTTGCACTGCGCAGCGGATGCCACGACGCCCGACGGTGTATCCGGCGATTGGGGACGAGTATCCTCGTGGATAACCCCAGGTCTCGCTCATGTCTCGCCGGAGGTTCACCGTTGTTGCGCGCCATCCATTTAGCCGCACTGACGTTCGTCGCGGCCCTCGTCATGGGGAGCGGCGCCGCGCGCGCCGAGTCGGTTTATTCCTTCTCCACGACGCCGGGCAGACTGCCGAAAACCGTCGTGCCAACCCGCTACAGGTTGGACCTCAAACCCGATCTTACCACCCTGTCCTTTTCCGGCTCCGAGGTCGTGGATATCAAGGTTTTGGAGCCTACCGATCGCCTGGTCCTGAACGCGGTCGACCTCGCCCTTCAGTCGGCGTCGCTCGATGGCGAAGCCGGAGAGGTGGCGACGATTGCGTTGCAGCCCAAGGCGCAGACCGTGACGCTGGCCTTCCCGCACGCGCTCGCGGCCGGGTCACACAAGCTGCGCATCGCGTTCACCGGCCGCATCAACAGTTTCGGCCGCGGGCTTTTCGCCGTCGACTATCCAACCGGACATGGCCGCAAGCGGATGATCGCGACCGAACTGGAACCGGCCGATGCGCGCCGGGTGTTTCCCTGCTGGGATGAGCCGGCCTTCAAGGCGAGTTTCGAGCCGTCCGTGACCATACCGCGGGACTTGCTCGCCCTCTCCAACATGCCGATTGCGCACGAGGAGCCGGTCGGCGGCGCATCGAAGCGCGTGTCGTTCGCCGCGACGCCCAGGATGTCGAGTTATCTTTTCGTTCTGGCCGCGGGCGATCTCGAACGGCTGACCGGCGACGCGGACGGGGTCACGGTTGGCGTGGTCACCACCGCGGGCAAGCGCAAGCAGGGACGCTATGCGCTCGCTAGCGCGATCAGCCTCTTGCGCTATTACAACAATTATTTCGGCGTCAAATACCCGCTCCCCAAGCTGGACCTGATCGCCGTTCCCGGCGGCGTCGGCGGCGCGATGGAGAACTGGGGCGGGATCGTCTTCAACGAAAGCATCCTGCTCTTCGACCCGTCGTCGAGTTCCGGCGCCTTGCGCAGAACCATCTTCAGCGTGCTCGCGCATGAGATGGCTCATCAGTGGTTCGGCGACCTGGTCACCATGGGATGGTGGAACGATCTGTGGTTGAACGAAGGCTTTGCCAGTTGGATGCAGGACAAAGCGGCCGACAGCCTCCATCCGGGCTGGCAGGTATGGCTCAACGGCGGCGCCGCGGAGCAGGCGGCGATGGAGGCGGATGCGCGCCGCACGACGCATCCGATTCAGCAGCCGGTCGCCGACGAGAGCGAGGCGGAATCGGTCTTCGACAGCATTACTTACAGCAAAAGCAAAGCCTTCATCCGCGAACTCGAGAGCTACCTGGGCGCGGAACAATTCCGCGACGGCATCCGGCGCTACATGGCCGCGCATGCTTACAGCAACGCGACCACGGCCGACCTCTGGCTCGCGCTGCGGCAGGCCTCCGGCAAGCCGGTCGCGTCAATTGCCGTCCCCTACACCGAGCAACCGGGCCTGCCGTTAATCGTAAGCCGCGCAACCTGTGTGGGCGATCGGCAACGTCTCCTGCTGCGCCAGGAGCGCTTCACGCGGGGCGCCGCGAGCGCCCCCGCGGAATTGTGGCAAGTGCCGATCTCCTTCGGTTCACCGGGCGCCAAGCGGCCAACCGGGGTCGTATTGCTGCGCGGGAAAACCGTGCGGATCGCGGCGGGACGATGCGGCGCGCCGATCAAGCTCAATTTCGGAGACACCGGCTATTATCGCGTACAGTATGACGCCGCCGCCGAAGCCGCGCTGGCCAAGTCGATCGAGGTGATGGCGCCGGCCGACCGCGTCAACCTGCTGGCTGACAACTGGGCGTTGGTCGAAGCCGGCCGCATAACGGCGGACAGGTATTTCAGGCTGGTCGATGCCGTCGTGGACGATCGCAGCCGCGCCGTCTGGGAGCAGGTGATGGCGACGATGGGCCGCCTCGACGATCTCGAGCGCGGCCTGCCCGGCAGGGCCGCCTTTCAAGCCTATGCGCGATCGCGCCTACGGCCCGCCTTCGGCCGGCTCGGATGGGATCGCGCGGCGGGCGAGCCGGAAGACAACACGATCCTGCGCGCCAAACTGATCGCGGCGCTTGGTGGCCTGGGCGACGGCGCCGTGCTGGCCGAGGCTCGGCGGCGCTTCGCGGCGTTTGTGAAGGACCCCGGATCGCTCGATGTGAATTTGCGCGGGCCGGTCATTCACCTGGCCGGGCGCGGCGCCGATCGTGCGACATACGACACGCTGAGAGCGCTCGGCCGCAAGGCAACCAACACCGAGGAACGCACCCGCTATTACTTTGCGCTCGCCGCGGCGGTCAATCCGGAGTTGGTAAAGGAGACCCTGGGCATCGCGCTAACCGACGAGCTGCCGACAGACCTCTCCAACGGACTCATCTTAACGGTGGCGGCGGGAGAGCATCCCGAACTCGCCTTGGCGTTTGTCAAAGCGAACTTCGCGGCGCTGGCCGCGAAGCGCGGCCCCAGCTTCCGCGCGTTTTTCATGCCCGCGCTGATGGCCAACTTTGCCGACCGCGCGCATGCCGAGGAACTCGCGAAGTTCGCGCCGGCGCACGAGACGGCCGGCGGACGGATCGCGGCCGCGCGCGCCGGGGAGGAGATCATCGAAGCGGCAGACTTCCGCGCGCGGCAACTGCCGGCTGTCGACCAATGGGTGAAACGGCACGCGGCATCGGGCCCGGCATCATGATAGCCCGCCGCGCTCCCACCGCATCGGGTCTTCGCGCAACAGCTTATTTGACGGAGGCGCCGGAGCGGCAGGATGCGGGGAGAGGATCTTTCAGCGCTAGCGCCGCCGATCGCGCCATGAGCGCCGCCGGCGAGAACCCGCGTGTAGTAAGCGCCTGCGCGGCGGCACGGACGAAGCCGGTCTCGTGCGCGGTCGCCGCACGCATCCGCGCCTCCTGGGCCGCCAGCAGATCGCAAATCGTACGCTCATCGATCCAGAGGCCGGCGCCGGTGATTATGCGGGTCTTCGAGCCGCATCCCGAGGTATCCAGGCCGAGCAGGCGGCGCAGCAGTTGGTGTCCCACGGCCGTCTTGAAGTGCATCACGTCCCTGAAAAGCTCGGACGACCGCGCGAATGCGTTGTAACCGGAGAAGTCCCAATATGGCCCGGCCGCCAACAGCTCGCGCTTCCATTGCTGGAAGGTTGGCCATTGTCCCGACTGCCGGATCATTTCGAGCACGTAGCCGCTTATCGGCGGTACGAACGCGATAACCTCGACTCCGCGTTGCCGCGCAAGCGCGACCGCCGCGGCATAATCCCTGAGCTTGCGTTTCGACAGCCGGTAGCCCGTGTAGTCCGGCACATCGCGGGTGAGTTGCAACTGGATCATCGCGGCGCCGGCCGAGTCCAGCCCGGCCCGGCCGGACCGGGCGCGCCTGCGGCACAATTCCGCTTGCGGCCAGGGAACCGGAATTGTCCATTGAATGCGCAGCGCCTGGCGGCCGTGGCACGCGCGGTCGAACTCGCGGCGTCCGGCGTCGAGTGCTTCGAGGCTCAGTAGCGTTTCGCTGAACATGGTCCATGCATTGCCGTGGAGCCGGGCCATCGTGTCGCGGTTCGCCGTCCTGCCGTCGTCGAAGGAAAAAAAATCAAGGCCCCACACGATTCGTTTGAGCTTCGGGTTGCGCAGTGCGACCCGGACAACCTCGACTTCCTCCTCGGCGTCAGCGCCCTGCAGCGCGCCATTGAGTACTCCGTCACGGTATCCCTGCTCGATGTGCATGCCGACGCGCACGCGCGAGCTGCCCACCAGCAAAGTGTGCGGGCGCATCGTGC
>JAKAVN010000260.1 GCA_021827495.1 Deltaproteobacteria bacterium
AACGCCTCGCGTATCCGCGCGCGATCAAAAAGGCCAGTGGCCGCGGCCGCGCGCATCGCGTCGAGCGTTTCGGCCACCGACACCCGCGCCCAACCACCAGACAAACTTCGGCCTTGAAGCCGACGAGCCGGGAATGGACGCGGGCCGCCAGGCTGCGCTGCGGATCGCGCGGCGCGCGCCGTTTGCAGCGTATACCGACCTCGAGTATGAAACCGCGCGCGAGGCCCTGGCCCCGCTCGCGCGCCGCTTCCGCGTCCGACTGGGGCGCAGGCGTCACGTCGCGCCGCGCGGCCGGGTCGATTTCCGCCGCACCATCCGTGCGTCTCTCCAGCACGGCGGCGCATTGGCCGACCTGCGCTTTCGCGCCCGCCGCCCACGCCACCTCGACCTTCTCATTCTGGCCGACGTTTCGGGCTCGGTGCGATATTGCTCGGCGCTGATGCTTGAGCTAGTGGCGGGGGTCTATGGATATTTCCGGCACGTCCGCAGCTTCGTCTTCATCGACCGGCTCGCCGAAGCCGAATTCGCCGGCGGCCACGTCGCCACGGAGCCAGCGCTGGATCTCTACGCGCGCTCGGACTTCGGACGGGTACTTGCCCAAGTATGGGAGCGGCGCACGGAACTGCTCTCAGCGGCAACTCTGATGGTGATACTGGGGGACGGGCGCAACAACCGCCGGCCGGCCCGTGCCGACCTGCTGCGCGACTTGCGGCGCCGCTGCCGCGCCGTCGTATGGCTCATCCCGGAGCCGGCTGAGCGATGGGGCACCGGCGACAGCGCCATCCACCAGTACGCGCGCGAGGTCGACACACTCCATCCATGCGCCAATCTGGGCGAGTTGGAGCGCTCGCTCGAGCGTTCGATTAGAGCCGTCTTCTGACGCCGGCCGCTAAAACGCTTTTGGCACCATTTGACACACATACTTGAGGACGGTAAAAATGCCCGATGCGAATAGTCTGTGCTTTCTCAAAGATATCTTTTTATGAATATTAATACCATCTTGCGCCTTGTTATAGCACTTGTTATCACATTTACGCTATTGATTGCTAATCGTGCGATGGCGCAACTCCCCGCCGGTTCGGTCACCACTCTCACGGGCGACGTACGTGTCGAACGTGCCGGAACCACGGTGTCGGCCACGCCGGGGATGGCGCTCGATGTGGGCGACAGGCTCGTTACCGGCGCCAACAGCCGCGCCACAGTAACGCTGACCGACAACAGCAAGCTGGAACTGGACGAGTCGACGTCTCTGATCATCGACCAGCAGATGGTTGCGGCCAACTCGCGCAACACCAAGCTCAGCCTGTTCTCGGGCCTGGTGCGCTCCTTCGTGTCGTACACGTCGTCGCCGACGCCAAACTTCGAGGTGCATACACCCAACGCGGTCGCCTCGGCGCGTGGCACTGAATACGATACTCAGACGAGCACGCAGATGCCCAACGGATTTAGCGAGGAAGACCGCAAGAAATACAAGGATTGCCGCCGATTCACCCAAGTGTCCGTTTACGATGGCACGGTCGAGGTAACCAATACGACCAACCCCGGCGCGGGATCGGTGCAGGTGTCGGCCGGCCACAAGACGCGGGTCGTGTGCGGTTTCGTGCCTGACCCTCCAAGCGAGATCGCCGCCGCGGCGGCGGCAGGAGTGGCCGCGACTGGTGGCAGTACCGCGGGTCTCTTCCTCGGCAGCGCCATCGTGGCCGGCGGCACGGTCGGCGGACTGGCCGCCGGCGGCGTATTCAGCGGTGGCGGCCACACACATAAGACGACTAAGAGCCCCAACCAGTAGATCGAGCCGCCGCCCCATACGCCGCGCGCTCCAACCCGCATGCACAACTGACTCGTCCCGAGTGCGCGCAGACGCCCGGCACGAGCGCCCTTGCCGTGTCATCGGCCAGCACGAACTGACCGCGCTTGGGGCGAGACGGTCGGGGCGCCGGAACCGGTTGGTCGCGGGCGGCGTAAAGCGCTAAGCTCTGGGGCGTTCGCGCGATGGCCACGACGACAACTGTCAGAACGCGCCGCCATAGGCACGCAGGGCGCCTGCTGCTCATCGGGATCGTGATCCTGGGCGCGCTCTTCATCTTCAACGCGCTCCATCCCGCCGTCTTCGAGCTGGCCGAGCTGAAGGCCTCCGATCTCAGGATGTACGTGACGCGGCGGCCGCGGCCGGCCGGCGCGGTGGTGATCGCGGCGATCGACGACAAGAGCATCGCCGAGCTCGGCCGTTGGCCCTGGCCGCGCAGTGTCGAAGCGCGGCTGAGCGATGCGCTGCGCGATTACCAGGCCGCGGTGGTCGGCTACGACGTATTGTTCAGCGAGCGTGACGAGGACGACCTCCAGGCCGCGCGGATAGCCGCGCGGCTCAAGGCGATCGGCGTTGGCGACGCCGCGATTGAGGAGACGCTGGGTAGCGGCAACGACCTTGCCTTCGCCGATGCTCTAAAGCGGGAGGGCGCGAGCTTCCTCGGCTACGCCTTCGAAAGCCATTTCGATCTTAAGAACGCCCGCCGGGTGCTCTCCGCCCCGGTGGCCACCGGCTACAGGACCGCACCGCTCGAGCCGCCGCCGCTTGCCTACAACCTGGAGATCG
>JAKAVN010000261.1 GCA_021827495.1 Deltaproteobacteria bacterium
CCGCCTCGACCGGGCGGCGGGCGGAGTGGCGGCGCATAGCGTCGCCACTCCGCCCGCCGCCATACCCGCACCGGCGGCCAGCGCCGCCAGCACCGCCAGCGTGGCGGCGCCTGCGGCGGCGCCACGCGCGGCGGCAAGCACGGCCGCACCGGCGGGCGCGCCCGGCGCGCCCGCCGGTGCGGCCGTGCCTCAGTGGCTCGCGCGGCTCAACTACTATCGCGCGATGGTTAAGCTCGCGCCGCTCAGCGACGCGCCCGCGCGCAGCGCGGGCGAGCTTAGCCACGCGCGCTACGTGGTGGAGAATTACGGCGGGCTCATCAGCAGGGGGGTCAGCACGGGGGCGGCGATGCATACGGAGGACGCGGATAAGTCCGGCTACACGGCAGCCGGACTGCGAGCCGCTCAGAGCAGCGACATCGATGAATGGCCGGGGCCGCAGCCGCCGCGCTCGCCCACCTGGGCGGTGGACGATTGGATGACCGGTGCGTTCCATCGGCTCAACATTCTCAATCCTGGCTTGCGTCAGGTGGCCTATGGCCAGTCGTGCGGTGGCGATGGCGTCTGTGTGGCGGCGCTCGATGTGCTCGGCGGAGCGGAGCGTGTGCTGTTTTCGGCCGAGCCGCTTGCCGCGCCGCTGATGTTTCCGCCGCCCGGCTCGACGCTTGGGCTTGGCCCGCTCTACGGCGAGTGGCCCGACCCGGTGAGTTCGTGCCCTGGCTATCGGACGCCCGCGGGATTGCCGATAACGCTTCAGCTCGGCGCGATGGTTGACGCAAAGCTCGGTGCCTACCGGCTGGTGCGCAGCGGCGGGGCGCCGGTCGGCATCGAGACCTGCGGCTTCGACGCCGCGAGCTACACCAACCCCGACGAGGTGGCGCGGCAGCGCGGGCGCGACGTCCTCCGGAGCGCCGGCGCGGTGGCGGTGATTCCGCGCGCTCCGCTGGACAAGGGCGCCAGTTACACGGTGTCGATGACGGTCAATGGGCGGGAATATAAATGGTCGTTTTCGACCACGCCATAGGCGCCCGGCGGCGCGCGGCGCGCCCACTTCTTTTTGGCGATCGTTTTGAAGATCAAAGATGCCCGCGAGGTTGCGTCGCGCACGCGGAGCAACTAATAGTCAGGGGGTTACCGGAAAGTATTGTCGGCCGCTGCCCGACAAGGGGCTGCGCAAGCGTATCCATGCGGATTTCGCCCGGCGCTAGAGGCGCCAGGCGTGGTGCGAAAGACTCGCGGCGCGCGGGCCGCTACGGCGGAAGCGGAGGGAGACTGGAGATGGCGGGACGGCTTATCAAATCAACGTGCCTGGTGCTTGCGGCGGCATTGCTGGCCGGCGCGACGTGCCTGGCCGCAAACCTCGACGGAGTACCCGTGCGCAACACCGGCCACTACGCGATCCTCGACACCGATCGCGGCAACATCGTAATCGAACTTTACCCTGCCGTCGCACCCAAGACGGCCGCGAACTTCGAGACCCTGGCCAAAAAGGGGTTCTACAACGGGCTTACCTTTCATCGCGTGGTCCCCGGCTTCGTGGTCCAAGGCGGCGACCCCAAGGGCGACGGCAGCGGCGGCCCCGGCTACGACCTGCCGGCCGAGATCAGTCCGGCCGAAAAGCACCTGCGCGGCTCGGTCGCGACGGCGCGCCTGGGCGACGCGGTCAATCCGGATCGCAAGTCCAGCGGCAGCCAGTTCTACATTTGCCTCACGCCGCAGCCCAGCCTCGACGGCCAATACACGATTTTTGGCGGCGTGGTCGAAGGGATGGACGTGGTCGACCAGATCCGGAAGGGCGACCACATCAAGAAGGTCACGCTGGCCTCCCAATTGCCGAAATAGGCCGGCGGCCGGCCGGCGATAGGGCGACGGATTAGCTGCATGAGCACCGCCGGAAGCGGGCACCACGGCGGGCCCTACTTCACCGTCGATGTCCATCTGCATACCAACCGCGGCAGCGCGGACTCCAATCTCTTGCCGCGCGACCTGGTGGAACGCGCCCGCGCCATCGGCATCGGCGCGGTCTGCATCACCGAGCACGACACGATGTGGGAGCTGGCCGAGGTCGGCGAAGCGGCGCGCGAGGCCGGGGTGCTGCTGCTGCGCGGGATGGAAGTGACGACCGACATGGGCCACATCGGGGTGTTCGGCCTCGACAGTTATCTCGGCGGCATTTACAAGCTGAGCGAGTTGCGCCGCGTGGCCACCGAGAAGGGCGCCATCCTGATCGCCAACCATCCATTTCGTTACAGACTCGACGCGCGGATGTCGTTTATGAACTCCGACCACGAACCGATCGACCCGGCGCATCCCGAGCGCGCCGCCAGGCTCGAGATCTTCCGCATGGTCGACGCGATCGAAACGCTCAACGGCGCCTGCTCGGAAGGGGAGAACCTCTTCGCGCTCAAGGTCGCCGAGCGCCTGGGGTTGGCCGTGGTGGCCGGCAGCGATTCCCACTCGGCTAGCTCGATCGGATGCGTGACGACGCTTTTTCCCGAGCCGGTCACCAGCGAGCGCGAGCTGATCGACGCGATTCGCGCCCGGCGCTCGCGCGCCGGACGCGGGCTGCTCCAGCGCGCGGTCGCGCCGTT